>NZ_JBFUKX010000035.1:0-67807 GCF_056400605.1 Mucilaginibacter sp. P5_A4
ATAATTGCTGATGAAGACCGCAAAATTTCTGAAGCTTATGATATGATCCATCCAAACGCATCAGTAAATGCAACCGTGCGCTCATTATTCATCATTGGCCCTGATAAGGCTGTAAAGCTGATCATCACATACCCGGCATCAACAGGCCGCAATTTCCAGGAAATTTTAAGGGTGATAGATTCATTGCAATTAACCGCGAACTATGGGGTAGCCACACCGGTTGATTGGAAGGATGGCGAGGACGTAGTTGTAGTGCCTGCAATTAAAACTGAAGACATTCCTGCCAAATTTCCAAAGGGTTATACTGCCATAAAACCCTATTTAAGGATTACTCCGCAACCAAATAAATAATTTTATTTGGTTTATTAATTATTTTATATATTTGAAAAAGATAGGGTTATCTATTCCGTCTGAACATTAAAACCATTTTATTTTCAGTTTGGCTTTAGTTTTTAATCTATATAACAAAAATTTTTAATACTAATTATAATTATGAAAACTGGAAAAGTAAAATGGTTTAACACACAAAAAGGTTATGGCTTTATTGTTACCGATGATGGTAAAGATCTTTTTGTACACTTTAAGGATGTACAGGGCGGCGTAAATGCCATTAAAGATAATGATAGCGTTACTTACGAAGTGGAAGAAGGCCGAAAAGGATTACAGGCAGTAAATGTTAAAAAAGCATAATTAACCAAAGTCTTCACAACAGACCTCTGCAACCACAGAGGTTTTTTTTGTGCTATTTTTTTCGATTATGTATAATTCTGCTACTTTAGCCAATCAACTATATAACTATGACTAATGTTACCGCTTCTACTAATATTACGGCTTCCAAAGCTACAAGAAATATGATATTCCTGGTTCTTGTGGCTTCCCTTGGCTATTTTGTTGACATCTATGATCTTTTAGTTTTTTCGATAGTACGTAAAGCCAGCTTGCTGGATATTGGCGTTTCTGCGGCAGATGTATTACCTAAGGGCGTGTTTATCATCAACGTGCAGATGTTTGGCCTTTTATTGGGCGGCATTTTGTGGGGTGTAATTGGCGATAAGCTGGGCCGTATTAAAGTGCTGTTTGGTTCCATTCTTTTATACTCAATAGCCAATTTTGCTAATGCTTACGTGCACGATGTAAACACCTATGCATTGGTTAGGTTTATTGCAGGTATTGGCCTTGCCGGCGAACTTGGCGCAGGCATTACCCTGGTAAGCGAAACATTGAGTAAAGAAAAACGCGGATACGGAACCATGATTGTAGCGGTAATTGGTTTATTTGGCGCGGCAGCTGCTGTAATGGTAGCTAAACATGGCTGGCAAAATGCCTATAAAGTAGGTGGGGGGCTTGGCATACTTTTATTACTGTTGAGGATAGGAACTTTTGAATCGGGTATGTTTAAAAACATTGAGCAAAGCGAGGTATCAAAAGGAAACTTCTTTATGTTATTTAGCAGTTGGGATAAGTTTAAAAAATACATTTATTGTATCCTTATCGGGGCGCCTTTATGGTATGTGGTGGGGGTATTGGTTACCTTATCGCCTGAGTTTGGCAAAGCCCTGGGAGCAAAAGAAGCCTTAAGCGCTGCCGATGGGGTTTTATACACATACATTGGCATAGCCATTGGTGATATTTTTGCCGGACTGCTTGCCCAGGTCACCAAATCAAGAAAACTTACCATGGCGGTATTTTTATTGTTATCGGTGGTGAGCGTTATATTTTATTTAAGCTCAAAAGATTTAACCAATGCCCGGTTTGTGTGGCTCTGCTTTTTCATGGGCTGTTCTGTTGGCTACTGGGCAACATTTGTTACCATTGCAGCCGAGCAATTTGGTACTAACATTCGTTCAACAGTTACCACTACAGTTCCAAACTTTGTAAGGGGATCTTTAATTCCAATTAATATGGCTTTTGCAGCCTTTGTAAAAAGCTATGGCATGATAACCAGTGGCTATATCATGATGGGCATCCTTACACTCATTGCATTATTTTCGTTAAGCCAGCTAAAGGAAACCTTTGGTAAAGACCTTGACTATGTGGAGATAAGTTAATTTGAAGATTTGGTAATTATTGACGCTATTTACATTTTCAAATTGCCAAATCTTCAAATTCTCAAATTAAATTACATTTGCATTAATGATAAGCAAAGAA
Organism: Mucilaginibacter sp. P5_A4; assembly: GCF_056400605.1. NCBI lineage: Bacteria > Pseudomonadati > Bacteroidota > Sphingobacteriia > Sphingobacteriales > Sphingobacteriaceae > Mucilaginibacter > Mucilaginibacter sp. P5_A4. Next base: position 2,149 of record NZ_JBFUKX010000035.1, read on the forward strand.
CAAATAGCCGCTGATTACAAACAGATACAGGATGAGATATGTGCGGCGCTTGAACTAACCGACGGACAGGCCAAGTTTGAAGAAGAGAACTGGGAAAGGGAAGGCGGCGGCGGGGGCCGTACACGCGTAATCCAAAATGGAAATATTTTTGAAAAGGGCGGAGTAAACTTTTCGGCAGTACATGGTCAATTACCCGATACCATGAAAAGGGCGCTGCAGGTGGAGTCAGATGATTTTTTCGCTACCGGGGTATCTATAGTGATCCATCCAAACCATCCTTTGGTTCCTATTATCCATATGAACATCAGGTATTTCGAGATGCCATCTTCTTTTGGCGGCGCCGAAAAACCAATAAGATGGTTTGGCGGAGGTATCGATCTTACTCCGCATTACGTTATTGAGGAAGATGCCCGTTTCTTTCACGCTAATTTAAAAGCTGTTTGCGACAGCTATTATCATGATTTTTATCACCGTTTTAAACTTTGGGCGGATGATTACTTCTATATCAAACACCGAAACGAAACACGGGGGATAGGCGGAATTTTTTACGACCGGTTAACCGCTAATGATGAATTAAGCTGGGAGAACATCTTTGATTTTTCAAAGGCCCTGGGCAGGTCATTTATTCCGGCGTATACAGAGCTGGTTAACCGTAATCGCAACAAAGCATTCACCGATGAGCAGCAGCAGTGGCAATATCAACGCCGCAGCCGCTACGCCGAATTTAACCTGGTTTATGATGCGGGCACCAAATTTGGCCTCGAAACAAATGGCCGTATCGAATCAATACTCATGAGCCTGCCACCCACAGCCAAATGGGTTTATAACTACCAGGCGGTACCCGGCAGCGAAGAAGAAAAAACGTTATCGCTGCTAAAAAAAGGTATCAGCTGGGTTTAAATCATTACCTATGAAAAAGCTTATTCTGCCAATTATACTCATAAGTACCATGTGCTCCTTTATCGTGGATGATTATCCGCTGAAAGGCACCTGGGAATATAGGGGAGGTGTTGTTAATGGTAAAACAGATAGCGCTTCTACTGCTTATTCCTTACAACGCGTATATGATGAATCGCATTATAAAGCCGTGTTAAAAGAAAAAGGGGAGAAGGATGTTGTTTACGAAAAAGGAGATTACAAACTTGAGGCTGATACTTGTTTTGAAACACAAACCTACAGCCTGCAATCCTCAGAATTACTCAATAAAACAGTGAAATACACCTATGCAATTAGTAATGATACACTTAAATTATTCACCATTTTGCCCAATGGTAATAAGATTGAAGATCACTGGGTAAAGATCAAATAAACTTAGCCTGCAAGGTTAATAAATTAGCTTGTGTGTATAAATTATGCATGCATATTGTTGCCAAAATTGGCACATTAGTCAACTATTTTCTTAACTTCGCAGGTCGTTTAAAAATCAATTTAAACGGGCAATTATAGAGAGAAGATTCCACAAATAAATAAAAATGGCCGAAGGAACAGAAAACGATAATTCACACAAAGAAGACAGGATAATTTCGATAAATATTGATGAGGAAATGCGATCTGCTTACATTGATTATTCAATGTCGGTAATCGTTTCCAGGGCATTACCCGATGTTCGCGATGGACTTAAGCCCGTACACAGGCGTGTTTTATTTGGCATGCTCGATCTGGGTTTAAACAACAACAAGCCCTACAAAAAATCTGCCCGTATTGTGGGGGAGGTAATGGGTAAGTATCACCCGCATGGTGATAAATCTGTTTATGATACCATGGTACGTATGGCCCAGGAATGGAGCTTGCGCTACCTGTTGGTTGAAGGACAGGGCAACTACGGTTCTATTGATGGTGATGAACCTGCGGCAATGCGTTATACCGAGGCGCGCCTGCAAAAGCTGGCCGAAGAAATGCTGGCTGATATCAATAAGGACACTATAGACTTTCAATTAAACTTCGACGACTCGTTACAGGAGCCAACCGTTTTACCTGCAAAATTCCCTAACCTGCTGGTTAACGGTGCATCTGGTATTGCGGTAGGTATGGCCACCAATATGGCCCCGCACAACTTATCGGAGGTTATTGATGCTACTATGGCATTGATAGATAACCGCCAGATAGAGGTATCAGAGCTGATGAAATACGTTAAAGGGCCCGATTTTCCTACAGGTGGTATCATCTATGGCTTCGAGGGTCCGCGTGAAGCATTGGAAACAGGTCGTGGGAGGGTAGTGATCCGCGCAAGGGCCGAAATTGAAATGCATCACGGCGAAAGAGAACGCATCATTGTATCCGAAGTGCCTTACCAGGTAAATAAGGCATTAATGATTGAGCGTACCGCCGAGTTGGTTAATGATAAAAAACTGGAAGGCATATCGGCCATCCGTGACGAATCGAGCAGGGAAGGTATCCGCATTGTTTACGAAATTAAACGCGATGCCAATGCAGCCATTGTATTAAACAATTTGTTTAAGTACACCGCGTTACAAACATCATTCAGTGTTAACAACATCGCATTGGTTAACGGCCGCCCGATGATGCTTAACCTGCGTGACCTGATCCATCACTTTGTTGAACACAGGCACGAGGTAGTTGTACGCCGTACCAAATTTGAGCTATCTGAAGCCGAAAAGCGGGCGCATATTTTAGAAGGTTTATTGATCGCTCTGGATCACCTTGATGAGGTAATCCGCCTGATACGTGCTTCGCAAACTCCTGATGAAGCAAGAGAAGGTTTGATGAGCCAGTTCGGCTTAAGCGACCTGCAGGCTCGCGCTATTTTAGATATGACGCTTCGCCGGTTAACCGGACTTGAGCGTGATAAGATCAAAGATGAATATGCAGCTTTAATGAAACTGATTGAGCATTTAAAATCTATTTTAGCTGATGAAGGCTTAAGGATGCAGATCATTAAGGATGAGCTTTTAGAAATTAAAGAAAAATATGGCGATGAGCGCAGAACCGAAATGGTTCATTCATCTGCCGAAATGCAAACCGAAGACTTTATTGAGGATGAAGATGTGGTGATCACCATATCGCGCGAGGGTTATATTAAACGTACCCCGTTAACCGAATATCGTCGCCAGGGCAGGGGTGGTAAGGGTTCTATCGGCAGCAATAGCCGCGATGCCGACTTTATTGAGCATTTGCTGGTTGCATCCAATCACAACTACATGCTGTTCTTTACCGAATCCGGTCAATGTTACTGGCTGCGGGTATTTGAAATTCCGGAAGGAACACGTACTTCTAAAGGCCGTGCCATCCAGAATATTATTAATATCCCTAAAGAAGAGAATATTAAGGCTTACATCAAGCTTATCAGTCTTAAGGATAAAGAATACCTGGAGAATAACTTCATCATCATGTGTACCCGTAAAGGTACCATCAAGAAAACATCTCTGGAGGCTTACTCACGTCCGCGTGCAAATGGCATCAATGCCATCAACATCAACGAAGGTGATTCATTACTGGAAGCAACCTTAACCACCGGCAGCAGCGAAATTGTAATGGCGCTTAAATCGGGCAGGGCAATCCGCTTTAATGAATCAACTGTAAGGCCAATGGGTCGTACCGCAACCGGTGTGCGTGGTATTACACTTGATGACCAGACCGATGAGGTTGTAGGCATGATTAGTATCGATGATAGTGAAACAACGGTGTTGGTAGTATCAGAGAAAGGATACGGTAAACGTACCGATATAGACGACTACAGGGTAACTAACCGTGGCGGTAAGGGTGTGAAAACTTTATAAATTACTGAAATAACCGGAAACCTAGTTGCCTTAAAAGGTGGTACTGATAAGGGAGATCTGAGGATCATCAATCAATCGGGTATAATAATCCGTATTGCCATCAGCGAGCTGCGCACAATGGGCAGGGCTACGCAAGGTGTACGTTTAATAACCCTGAAAGGAAATGATGAAATTGCTTCGGTAGCAAAAATTGAGCATGACGAGGATGAAGAGAAGGAAATTGATGAAAATGCCGAAATAACTCCAGATGATGAGAACGCAGAGGGAACTGAAAGCCCTGAAGCATCATCAGAAAATGAGGCAACCGGAGAAAGCGCAGAACCAACAACTGACGAACCAACTGAATAAAAAATATGCAGTGCCGTAAAATTGTTTTATCTGTTTTAATACCATTTATTACTACAACTTTTGCCTTCGCGCAATCAGAAGCGCTAAAAGTTGTAGTTAATAACCTTGCTTTTTATAAACAGAACAAGGATCTGAAATATTTAAGAGCGGCAAAAAAATCTGCCGATAGCTTAATCATCACCCGTTCAGATTCATCTGATTTGAAAAAGAACACTTACAGGGCATTAATCAATGCCAGTATATTGTATATCGATTCGACCAATACAAGCGGGCAGCCGGCAACGTTATTGGCAGAAACAGCTGCATTGGTGGATAAATTATCGGCTAAAAGCAAAATTTATAATTACCAGGCCGAAATTGATTATTCAAAACGCTGTCTTGCCAATGTATATATACGTAAGGGTTTTGAGTTTGTAAACAACTCCGATTTCGCAAATGGCCGGCAATCGTTTGAAAACGCAAAGAAATATGCACCCAATTTTAAGCAACTTAATGATTATATAGCCTATTCAAACAATAAAATGGGCAATTTGGTTGATGCCGCTAAATACTACAGTAATTTATTAGCTGTAGATAGTACCCGTACAGAGTACATTGAAACAGCATCAAGTATTTATAAATCATTGGGCGATACCTCAAAAGCACTGCAAATATTGCAAAAGGGCAGGAAGCTTTTACCGGCCGACAGATTTTTATTGCTTGATGAGGCTAATATCTACAATAATTTAAAAGATTATAAATCGTTAGAACCATTAATAGGGCAACTACTTGATATTAATGCAAATAACGCCGATATTGCATTTGTAGCCGCTAATTGTTATGATCATTTAAACAAATACGACCGCGCCGAATCCCTATATTTACATACTATTGAGTTAAATGGCTCGGCTTATGAACCGGTATTTAATTTAGGTTTAATGTACCTGAAACAAAGCGCAATAACCAAGGAAGAAGGGGAGAGCACTAAAAATATTGGAATGGCCATTCAATGGCTCGAAAAAGCTAATGAATTATCTCCAAACAATGTTAAAGGTTTGCAGGCATTGCAATTGGTGTATGCCAAAACCAGCAATAAAGATCAATTAGACAAAATAAACAATAAATTAAAACAGCTAACTAATTAATAAAACATGAAAATCAAACTTTTGATGGCTGGTCTTTTAGGCTTAGTTTCAGCAACAACGTTTGCACAAAAAGGCGAGTTAAACAATGCAAAATCTGAGTACGAAAAGTACGAAGGATTAAGAGGTACACCTTTAGCAAAAGCAAGTTTAACTTCTGCCCGAACTTCTATTGACAAGGCTGCAGCAAACGAAAAAACTGCTACATTGCCGCTTACTTACGCTTTAAAAGGTGTTATTTACTCTACCTTTGCAAACCAGGATTCGGTAGCTGCTACCTCATTGCCTTTGTTTACCACGGCAGAAGAGGCATTAAAAAAAGCAAAAGAGCTGGATACTAAGGGCGAAAATAAGCAACTTATTGATGCAGGTAACTTAAACCTGGCCCAATACCAGCTTACAAAAGGCGTTGCCGAATACGGAAGCGGTAAATACGACCTTGCCTACAAATCCTTTGATTATTACCGCACCATATTGCCCGAAGATACCAATGCTATTTATTACACCGGTTTATCTGCGGCAAACTCAAATAATTACCCGGCTGCAATAGCAAATTATACAAAACTGGTCACCACCAAATTTTCAAAAATACCTGGTGTTTACATGGATCTTTCATCAGTTTACCTATTAAGTAAGGATACTGCAAATGCCCTTAAAACGGTAACCGAGGGTGTTGCAAAGTACCCGGCCAGTGCTGACCTGCGTAAAAGAGAAATAGAAATAAGCCTGCAAACCGGGAAAGAAAAAGAGGTTTTAGATAAGATCCAGAAGGCATTAGCTGCTGATCCTAAAAATAAAACACTTTATTATTACGCCGGCTTAACGTATTCACAAACAGCAGAAGCAGTAATTAAAGAACAAGCCAAAGCAAAAGATCCTGTTACCAAAAGTAAATTACAGGCTACAAAAGTTGAAAACTACAAACAAGCTGCAGATATGTACAAAAAGGCTTTAGAGATAGATCCTAATTATTTTGAAGCAAATTTGAATTTGGGCTATGTAATAATTAACCCCGCAATTGACGATTACAATGCTGCCAATAAACTTCCGGCCAATAAACAAAAAGAATACGATGCAGCTATTGCTAAAGCTAAAGCGCAATTTGAAGCAGCGAAACCATACTTGTTAAAAGCAGTGGATTTAAATCCAAAATCAATTGATGCATTAACAAACTTAAGAACCTATTACCTGGGTGTAAAAGATGATGCTAATGCAAACAAAATAAAAGCACAGATAGAGGCATTACCAAAACAATAATAATATAAAAAAGGAGAGGCTTTCATGTAAAGCCTTTCTCTTTAATATAGCTATTTAACATAATGTTAATTATGAGACTAATATTCATATCATGTTAAATAGATTGATATGGTAACTTTTAAAATTGATTATTTCACAACTGTAGCTTCCAATTCAATTTTTAATGTTTCAAAAAGGCTTTTCACTTCTAATAAAGTGGTCGCTTGCTTAATGCCATGCTTGGCTATCCAGGCTTGAAAAATATCAAAGCATTCGAAAAGCTCTGCCGACGAAGTTGTATAGATATTTAACCGCACAATATCTCCACAATTGTACCCTGCCTCGCTGATAACTTGTTCTAAATTTTGTATGGTTTGTACCAATTGGGTTTTCATATCACCGGTACTTGCTTTTCCATCAGCGTCTATGGCCGTTTGCCCCGAAACATAGAGTGTGCCTTCTGGCTGTTTTACTTCAACGGCTTGCACATAACTGCGTTCATCCTGCCATTGCCAGGGATTAATTATTCGTTTTTGCATTTGTTTGTTTTTTAGTTTGTGCCACTACAGGCACAAGAGTTAATAAAAAATGTACACCGCAAAGATGAAGACAGCACGTATATTTTTTTTGTGACAAACATCACAATTTTAAAAATGAGGGAAATAATACTAAGCAGAACGCCAGAGCCTGCTAAGGGTTTCGCGCGAAACACCCAGATAAGAAGCTATCAGGGTTTTAGACACTCTTTGAAATAGTGAAGGATACCGTTTTAGTAATTGTTCGTAGCGCTCCTTTGCATTGGAGGTTAGGAAAGACAATATGCGCTGCTGCGAACCAATGTGACCGGAATTTGCTTTTTTAAGAAAAAAATGTTCCATCTTTTGGAGGCCTGTACACAACTTTTGGTAATCTTGCAGCGAAAGGCAAAACACAGTGGTGTCTTCAAGGCATTTTAGCGACATTGTTGCTTTAGTTTGCGTATAATAGGCCAGAAAATCACTTTCCCACCAGTCTTCCATCGCAAAGGAAACAATATGCTGAATTCATCGTTATATACCAACATTAAAAGCCCCGAAATCACAAAATAACAATACTTTACGCTTTCACCTTTCTGAATAAGAAATTCGCGTTTTTTATAATTTCTAATAGTGAAATGCGAGCACACAAACGCAAATTCGTCATCAGTGAGCGGTACTATTTTTTCTATATGTTCCCTTAGTTTTTCCTGCATTTATCAGAGAATATAAAAAAACAACTTTATCTGGTATCTCGAATGTCCAGATCCACTCCGGTTTATTGCATGTCTAATAATGTAACAATGCTAATTTCTGTTACTGAACTCAAGCGATGATCATTAGTGAGAAAATAATCTGCCCTGTGCTCCAGTGCTGTTGCTATTTGCAAGGCGTCGGGAGTTCTTAAACTATATTTGGCTCTGAGCTCAGCCGCTTTCTCCGCTATTTCGTTGGAAATTTCAAAGATTTGAATGCCTTCAGCGTTTAATAATATCTTTTTATACTGGGTAACGAGTTTTGGTTTACCCTCCTTTAAAGGTTTAACCAAAACTTCTAAAAGAGTAATGGAAGAGGTAATGAAAGTAAAATCGCCATTATCGTTCGAAGTAAAATACGCCATTAATTTATCCTGGTAAGTTGAATGGCCTTCGATAAAATAGATTAGCGGAGCGGTATCCAGAAAGATGCGCTTTTGATAAAAATCAGTTATTACCACTGTCTTTCTTGGTCAACGTATCCGTCAATATCAGTATTACTCCATAAAGAAGAACCTACACCAGAAATAGAAGTTAACTTGGTTTTATTTTCCTTGCGTTCAGATTTACGAATTAACAACGCAAGCTTTTCTAAAAGATTAAGCTGGTCTTCCTTATCCAGGCGCTTAACCTGTAATAAGATGTCATTTACATTTAAATCTGCATTCATAGTCACAAATTTAAAAAATATTATCTACAAAAACCATTAGCCATAAAAGATGCAGGCGTTTAGCCTGGCGAAAATTCGTCTACAAATAATACAATAAGAACAATAAAAAGCCCTGTTAAGGGCTTAAGGGTAAATCACATATTCAACTAAAAAACCATAATTTCAAAAAGAGAAATTTGTTTGGAAAAATTCATTTGTAACAACCAGGTTCCCTAAATTTTCCGTACAGTAAAAGAAAAGAGCTACACTTATCAAATTGGTGTGGCTCTTTTCCCGTAAAGTAAATTAACGATTGGTGTTACTAAATATCCCGTAAACGTTTGATGGTATCATGGCTGGCGTTAATACCTTGTTGCTGTTTCGTGAGCAACCCGCGTACTTCCGGCTCCAAATTAGTTTCGGCCAAAGCGTTCCGGTAAGCATTCTTGATTGCATCCTCGCCGCGTTCACATTCTTCGAGTATACTTTTACGATCGCCGCCGCTAAACATGGCCTTTACATCTATCCAGGCACGATGCAATGAACCCGACACGCTGGTACCGGTTTCCGGATCGCCGTTATTACGACCCACCGCAGCAGCCAGTTCGGTTACATTTACACGGCTCTGCTGACTCAGTTGGTCAAAGGTAGCTTTCAGGTCGATGTTTTCGTCTTTCAAATCGGCCGCTGCTTTTTCAAAGCCGGCGGCGCGGTCATTATTAATCTCGATCAGGTCGTTTAATACGTCGATTGTTTTTTCTGTAGTTTCCATAGATATTTTAATAAATGTTTACATATCCCCATTCACGCGCTGTTACATACCAAACAAGTATAAATGGTTGTTCTTATTCCGCAGCAGCCTGTTCGTTAATGGAACTTTCTGCAAGAGCAGTTAACGCCTGGTCGGTTGCTTTTTCATTTTCCAGCGTCCTGCCTAATAAGGCCGCCACATCCGTATGTCCCATACTATCGGCGAAAGCCCTAAGCGTTCCATAGGTTGCTATCTCATAATGTTCTACTTTTTGAGCAGCGAGGATTAAACCCGCATCACGAATTAAAGTTCCGGCATCGGTATCTTCAATAATACCATCAGCTTCTTCCAACAGGCCTGCCATGGCATCGCATTTTTTTGCTGCCGCTTTTTCGCCCAGTAGCTCAAATACCTGTTCCAACATATCTGCGTGGGTTTGGGTTTCCTGTGCGTGCTTGTCAAAAGCCGCAGCAAGCTCGGGGCTCGTGGCCGCTTTTTTCATTTTTGGCAAGGCCTTTACCAGGTGTTTTTCTGCCCAGTAAATGTCTTTCAATTCATCTACAAAAAATTCATGAAATTCTGAATTTTCCATTTTTCCGGTTTTTGTCGTAGCGGTTCTGGTTCCGTTACTTTTTGTTGAAGTTGCCATAGATATTTGGTTTATAAAATGTCTTTTAACAACATCGGCAGAAAAATAAAGTTTTGTGAAATTTAATTTTGTAATTAATAAATTATATAAATAATTAAATACACCACAAAAATAGCAGCATATTGCCTTGTAGTAAATATGATCTGGGCTAAAAAGTCATGCCAAAAACTCTCCCACCGATTAAAAATCTTTAATGCAATTGGTTGCCGGGTATAGTGCAGCTCAAGTACCAAAGCATGGACGAAAACGCTTTCAGGTTTTTTTAGGGTACATGCCAACTATTTATGAAGACCTGACTTGACTGATGCCTCTCCCCTGCCGCTTGCACCTTTAAGCTCCCAGATCATTTTATAGCATGCTGCGGTATTGTACCTGGTAATAATAAAAGTGCAGGTAAAACAAAAAATACACCAATCAAAAAAGGGAACAGACAGCTATTCGGTAGCAATATGATATGTCGGATCTTCGATGATGTTCACATCAATAACCTCAGCTGCGTTTTTAAGTAGTATGCGGCAATCCTGACTCAAATGTTTTAGGTGAAGCTTTTTGCCTGCCTGACGGTAACGTTCTGTCAATTTATTTAATGCTTCAATGCCCGACATATCGGACACCCTGCTTTCCTTAAAGTCGATTATTACCTCTTCAGGATCAGTTAATACATCAAACTTATCATTGAAGGCCGTTACAGAGCCAAAGAATAATGGTCCAAATATCTCGTAATGTTTAACACCTGCATCGTCCACATATTTTCTGGCCCTGATTCTTTTTGCACTTTCCCAGGCAAACACCAATGCTGAAATAATCACGCCAATTAGTACAGCTAAAGCAAGGTTATGGAGCCAGATAGTAATCAGCGCTACTAATATGCCCACAAACACATCTTGTTTCGGCATTTTATTGATGATACGGAAACTAATCCATTCAAATGTGCCAACGGCCACCATGATCATTACACCGGTTAAGGCAGCCATTGGTACACGTTCGATGACAGGAGCACCAAATAAGATAATTATAAGTATGGTTAATGAAGCGATAATCCCCGATAATCTTGCTCTGGACCCGGCAGAAAGATTTACTAATGTTTGTGCGATCATCGGGCAGCCGCCCATTCCAAAGAAAAACCCGTTTAGGATATTGGCACCTCCCTGTGCGATAGCTTCACGGTTGCCGTTCCCACGGGTAGCGGTCATTTCATCAACGAGATTTAGTGTTAGCAGTCCTTCTGTTAAGCCAACGCCTGCCATAATAGCGGCGTAAGGAAAAATGATTTTTAAGGTATCTAAATTAAACGGCACTGCTGGAATATGAAATGGCGGGAAACCACCGCTTACTGCTGCAATATCTCTAACTGTTTTGGTGTGTATTCCAAAACAAAGAACAATGATAAAGACAACAATAATTGCAACTAAAGACGGTGGTACTGCCTTAGTTATTCGAGGTAATAAAACAACAATTCCAATGGTGAGCGCCACCAATCCGGCCATAATATAAAGTCGAGTTCCCGTTAACCAGGCTTCATGGCCGCCCACTACTGTCTTAAACTGCTGCAGCTGTGCCATGAAAATGATCACAGCTAATCCGTTGACGAATCCATACATCACAGGTTGCGGCACAAGGCGTATAAATTTACCTAACTTGAATAAGCCAACTAATATTTGAATTGCTCCCGCTAAAGCTACGGCTGCAAAAACATAATCAAGGCCGTTAGATTTCATTAGGGCAATTAATACAACAACGGTAGCACCTGCGCCACCGGAAATCAAACCTGGCCTTCCACCGAATATTGACGTTACCAATCCCATAATGAAAGCTGCATACAAGCCAACCAATGGAGGAAAACCTGCGAGTATCGCAAATGATAGTGACTCAGGCATCATAGTCATAGCGACTGTAAGGCCTGCAAATATTTCATTTTTGTAATTGATATTTTGGGAAAAGTCGAATAGGTTCAATTTAAAGCCCGGCATATAAAAATGTGTGTTTAAGGATGAATTTGTCAAGCTCGCAGGAATAGCAACATCAAAAAAAGATGAATGCACAACTCGTGCAAAATGTAAAAAAGAAATTGTTTGAAAAAAATACTATGACGTTATCGCAGCGTAAACTTAAAGGCTTTGACCATTTTATTAGTCTACCGGAAGGTAACTCAGAATGGTGTACCTGGACTATTGTATATGGCATTTGTCATTGTCGCAAAGTTAGTAAATTGGGCGAATAATCGTACTTTCTGTTGGGGCCAACTTCCCTACTCCTTGTTGTACATGCTTTGTTTTTGATTGAAAAGCCGGCAGATTAAATACCTTAATGAAATCAAACAACTCTACTCCTATCAGCTCCCACCCGAAGCAGTATTTAAACGGCTTAATAGCTCCTCACGCGATGATTTTGACAATGGAATTTTGGCCGGTTTTATAATTAACTGGTGGTTTTCAACCTTTTCAATTTTGGATATTGCCACAATGTACGATTTATGGATCCTCAAAAACAGGTCGCCGGGTAGCTTATTTTGTAATTCGGCCAGGGTCATGCGGGTTAGGGTTTGTTTATTTTGCTCTACTATGCACACATAATTATCCTGCCCCTGTATGTACAGTATATCGCCAAATACAATTTGCACCCAGTTATGGCCGTCTTTAACAAATAAACACTTTTGGTGCACGCCGTTTGGTGGAGCCAATTGCTGCATCCTGCCATTGGCCAACTGGCAAGCCTGCAAAAACCTGCTGAAGTTTATAGGTTTAAGCAAATAATCGGTGGCAGCCAGGTCGAAGCCTTTTAAGGCATGTTCGGCATAAGCTGTTGTGAATATTATTTGCGTTTTATGCTTCACCAGGCCTGCAAACTCCAGGCCCGAAATATCGGGCATATTGATATCCAAAAAAACCAGGTCTGTTGGCGTCGAATCCAGGTAGGTTAAAGCTTCGGTAGCACTTAAAAATACCGTATTTAGTTGCAAATAAGGTACTTTTTGGGCATGTATTTTTATGATGTCCAGCGCAACCGGTTCGTCATCTATGGCAATTGCATTAATCATTTTTGGGTAATACTTGGTTTAGCATATTCTTTAGTTCCTGGTAGTTTAGTCCTTTAGCTATAATAATTCCTTTGGGGTCAATCAAAAAACTTTGCGGTATGGCGTATATACTATAAAGCTTTGCCACGCTATTGCTCCAGTGTTTTAAATCCGATACCTGTGCCCAGTTTAAATGATCGTCATTAATCGCTTTTATCCAGGCGGTTTTTCCGTCAGCGGCATCTAAAGATATACCTAATATAGTAAAATTCCGGTTCCCGAAATCCTGGTAGAGCTGGCGCATGTGCGGATTTTCGGCCCGACATGGCCCGCACCACGATGCCCAAAAATCCAGCAATACGTATTTCCCCCTGAAGGCTGATAAACTAACAGGTTTACCGGCAGTATCGGTTTGGGTAAATTCGGGCGCTTTTGTGCCGCTAGCCAGGTTTTCGCGGTCCAGTAAAAATTTATGGTATTCCTGGCCAGGCACTGAATTTTTGACCTCCGGTGCAAGCTTTTTAAACATCGGATAAATTATATGCACATCAGGAAAAGAGCCGCCGTACGCTGATAAACTTACCAGCGCTATAAAACTACCCGGATTATTTATAATAAACTTTTTCAGGATAGGCTTTCTGAGCCTGCTTAAACTATCCAGTTGCGTAGCTAACCTGCGTGAAGGCAGGGTATCGCGGACTGCTCTTAGCTGTACACTCACAGCAAGTTGCTGGTCGGATATCGTTTTTAATAATTGCTGCAATTTTTGATCATCCGCATTAATTACCGACCCGGTAAACTTTCCATTTGCGAGCAAGCCCGGTGTATGGAGGTTGATGGTGCCCGTATGCAGATAAAGCTTTAACAGGTCAACCCTGGCGCCAGCCTTCGTTTTCTGTACCAGGGCATTCAGGCCTACCCTATCCGGATCGGCAACTAAGGTGGCCGGTAATGGCCTGTCTACCTTGCCGGTAAAAGTATAGTTACCCGTTTGCTCATCAAGATTTGCCGAATCAATTATTTTGCGGCCGTCAATCTGCCAGGCTAAAAACAACCGGGTATGTTTATCCATCCCTTTTGTTTTTACGATTAACCTGAAGGCGCCACCTGCATAATTTTGAGCATTGGCTGCCAGGTACGATAGCAGCGCTATCATAAAAAGAGTATATTTTTTCATAAGGTATGTGGGTTTATTTGTGCAGTTGCAGTTGAAGCAAAACTTTATAATCGGTGCCGGTATTGGAGTTTGCAAGTTTATACCTGCCGGGATAAAGCAGCTCAAGACGTTTAAGCGTGCTTTTAAGCCCGGTATTGCTCCCTTTTACCTGGGTGTTGCCTTTAATTATTTTATTGACCATCTGCAAGGTTAAACAACCGTTGCTGATGGTTAGCCTGATGTTCACGTTGCTATACTCATTCATGCTGATGCCATATTTAAAAGCGTTTTCAATAAAAGTGAGCAGCAGCAGCGGCGCAATTGTCCAACCGGGTTCGGCGGCGTTGATCTGCACATCAATTATCATATCCTCTTTTTCGGGTAATCTTGCTTTTTGTAAGGCCAGGTAATTGTTAATAAACTGTATTTCCTCTTCCAGCGGAACAAAGTTGGTATGCATGCCGGTTATAGTGTACCGCAAAAGGTCGGATAGCTGATCTATGCCATCGGCAGTTACCGGTGCGCTTTCCTTTAATGCGGTGCCATATAAATAATTGAGGCTGTTAAACAAAAAATGAGGGTTTAACTGCGATTTTAAAGCATTCAGCTCATTTTCGGCTTGCTGCAGCTGAAGCTCTTTTTTATGCTTTAACTGGTAAAAGTAATCGCGTATTATACCATATACCATGGCGTAGGCTGCCATTAACAAAACAGGCTGAGCTGCAGACCATATACCTAATAGTTCCAATGCATCCGGACGATGCAGCGCCAGCAGGGTAAAAGAAAGTATACCGATGAGCAAGCCGCCTGCTGCAAACTGGTGCCATTTTAGCTTTGCAAAAAAATACACGTAATAAACTTCTACCAAAAGTAGAAACAGTGCCACAACGATGATATCGTACCTGAAATTTGCCTGAAAAAAATACTCCCAGGGGCTCACCGCGGTTTTATCGTCATGAAAAAGATAATCGCCGTTCCGGTTAACATAGTAAATGTAAGGCACAACGGTAAACAGGTTGATCACCGCCCACACCATACTAAAGTGAGCCAGCCAGTTTAACAGAATTTTACGGATGCGGGGTTTCATTTGCTTTCTTTTACCTCAAAGTAAACGAACCAAACAGATACCTTATAATTTATGTGGCGAAACACCCCAAATTTGTGGTGAATGGCGATGGTACGTGGGCTTTGTTTGAAACAACCATCATTTTAGTAATAAACATATTCTTTTGTAAAGATGATTTAATCTTTCAATTTAAAACCTTACAAACCGAAAGGATTTCCAGCAATTACAGATGAAGCCTGGTTTAAATTTTACGAAGTAAATGTGCTGAGCGGCGTGGCTTGTCACTCGCCTGTTTTGATAAAATGATCGCCAAAAAACTTGGGTCGCATCATTTTTCGACCGCCACCAACGGCGCAACTTTAAGGGATGATGACGACGTTGTATAAACAACATTTTAAATTAGCCTAAACTCAATAAAAGTGTAATAAAAGTAAATTAAAGTGATTAAAAATACCATAAAGGTTCCCGGTTTTTCCATGAACCCCCGGGAATTCTTATGGTAAAACTTAACTGGTAATTACATCTTTTTTGCAGTATCCTTTTTGGCGGTGTCGGTTTTAGCGGTATCAGTTGTTGCAGGCGCCGGGGTTGTTGTAGAAGCCGAATCCATTTTTGTAGTGTCAGATCCACCGCTGGCATCTTTGGTTGAGCCGCATCCCGTTGCAATTGCAGTTACCATTGTCGCGACAAGTGCAAGACTTAAAATTTGCTTTTTCATAGTTAATTAATTTAATAGTGTATCCTTTAGTGAACATACTATTAACCTCATAAGCTTTATATTGTTTAAACAAGTTTGCGTATTAGCGGAAATAGCCTGATTTAAAGAGTTTTGAAGTCAAACTATCATATTTTACTTCATTATTGAACTATTTAAACATAAATTTCAGATATTTAGAAGCTATGGTTGTATCCGAAAAAATATTAAAGTGGGCATTGCGCTTCTACCCTCCCCTATTTTTTCAGCGTATCTGGGTAGTTGGTTTCGATGAAGGATATAGGGGTGTTGAAGTAAAGATCAAAAAGAGTTTCTTAAATAAAAATTACAATAATTCTATTTTTGGGGGAACACTTTTTGCAGCTGCAGACCCATTTTACCCTTTATTATTTCATCATTTGTTAATTAAAAAGGGTTATAAATTAAAGGTGTGGTCAAAATCATCAACTATAGAATATTTGAAACCAGGCTTAACTGATGTGCATTTTAAGATCAGTTTAAGCGATGATGACATTGCAGAAGCCGAAAACGCACTGAATACGCTGGGCAAATATACCTCCCACCACCCTGTTGATATTTACAATAAGGCGGGCGAAATATGTGTATCAGTAATTAACGAGGTTTATTTACGCAACCTCAATTTTATCGACCCTAATTTGTAATTTTATTGATGACTGTTTTTATGAATGACGAAGTTTTTATTAAAAAAGGCTTCCTGATATCAACCGACAAAACACTTTTGGATGTTGATGTGATATACAACTATTTAAATGACGACTCTTATTGGGCACAAGGTATATCGCGCGAAAAGCTGGAAAAAGCCATAGCAAACTCAATGTGTTTTGGAGTTTATAATGATAACAAGCTTGCGGGTTTTGCACGCGTTGTTACCGATAATGCTACTTTTGCATACATTTGTGATGTTTTTATTTTACCTGTATTTAGAAAAAAAGGGCTATCAAAATGGTTGATGCAAACCATTGTTAATCACCCGGAACTGCAGGGATTAAGGCGATGGTCGTTAGCTACTGCAGATGCCCAGGGGTTATATAGTCAATTTGGGTTTAGCCAGATTTCGAAACCCGAAAATTGGATGGAAATATTTACACCATATATTAAACCTCAACAATTAGTTTAAGGACCGGAGAGTTAAAAATGAACATCAAAAAACTGATTTTTGAGGGAGAAGGCGTTACGCTCGACTTTAAAAAAACAATTACCAGCTGCGAAAAAATAGCCCGTACAATGGTATCCTTTGCCAACAACAAAGGCGGTAAACTATTGATTGGTGTTTTAGATGACGGCACGATTAAAGGTGTAAAATCTGAGGATGAGGAACGTTATATGATCACCAGGGCGGCTCATATGTTTATACGGCCGGCTCTTGAGCCTATATTTGAAGAGATTTACGTTGATGACAAATTGGTACTTGTTGTTGATACCTTGCCAAGTGAACTAAAACCGCATTACGCCCTCGCCGATGACGGCAAATGGTGGGCCTATGTAAGGGTGAAGGATAAAAGTGTGTTGGCAAGTAAAATTGTTTTAGAAGTGCTTAAGCGTTCATCCAACGACCAGGGTGTATTGATTGAGTATTCTGATAATGAAAAAACCTTGTTAAGTTATCTTGCCAAAACTAATCGAATTACAATAAAAGAGTGCAGTGAATTGTTAAAAATGGGGCGCAGACGCACGCAACGTATTTTGGTTGATCTGATCCTTTCAGGTTTAATCCGAATCAATACAACCGAAAAGGAAGAGTATTATACGGCCTGTTAGTTGCTGTTTTCTCCACCCTAATTATTACTTTTACGGCCCTGCACAAAAGTAATGAAAGCCGTTTACCAAAAATACAAACCTTACTATACCGAAAGCTTAAAGCTTGCAATCCCGGTAGTAATATCAAATGCCGGCCATACCGCTGTTCAGATATCTGATACAATTATTGTAGGTCATTTTGCAGGCACAATATCATTGGCGGCCGCTTCTACGGTAAATAGTCTTTTCATGATGCCCCTGGTTATCGGTATGGGAATTTCATATGGGCTTACCCCGTTAATTGCTCAAAATAACGGACGCAAGGATTATAAAGAATGTGGTCGTTTGTTATCAAACAGCCTGCTGTTAAATGTATTGAGCGGCATTGTTTTATTTTGCGGTATCTATTTTGGCACAATGCTTTTAATCAGCCATCTCGACCAATCGCCAATGGTTGTAAAAGAGGCCAAACCTTATTTGTTGCTACTAAGTTTATCACTTATCCCGCTCCTGATATTTAACACTTTTAAACAATTTGCCGAAGGGCTGGGTTTTACCATGCAGGCAATGATCATATCTATAGCAGGTAATGTAATTAACATTGTTTTGGGGATTATATTTGTAAAGGGCCTGTTTGGTGTGCACCCTATGGGCATTAAAGGGGTTGGATACAGCACCCTGATAGATAGGTGTTTAATGGCCATCGCAATGGCTTTTTATGTTTTCAGATCGGCAAATTTCAAGTCGTATTTGAAAAGTTTTGCCATTAAAAATATTGATCGGTTACGTACTATTAATATTTTGAAGATAGGTGCACCAGTAGCAATGCAGTATACTTTCGAGATCAGCGCCTTTGGTGGTGCCGCATTATTAGTTGGTACTATAGGGATTGTTGACCAGGCGGCGCACCAGATCACAATTACAATGGCATCCATGACCTACATGATGGCAAGTGGAATTGGTGCAGCTGCAGCTATAAAATCGGGCAATTACTTTGGAGTTGGCGACCATAAAAATTTACGCCTCGGAGCTATCTCTAATTATCACATTGTACTGATATTTATGAGTATAACAGCAGTAATATTTGCCTTAGGCCGGCATTTATTACCATGGATATTTACTTCTGATGAAAATGTTATAAACATTGCAGCTCAATTACTTATCATAGCAGCATTCTTCCAGCTATTCGACGGAACACAGGTTGTTGGCCTTGGTATATTACGTGGCATGGGCGATGTTAACATGCCCACTATCATAACCTTTTTAGCTTATTGGGTAATTGGTTTACCAATAGGCTACGTGCTTGGCATCAAATTGCATATGGGTGTTTATGGTGTATGGTACGGATTGGTACTTGGACTGGCCACAGCTTCTATCCTTTTGTTCATCCGGTTTAATATGATCAGTAAACATCACCGGGATAAGGCAATACCCGTATTACCGAAAGATTAGAAATAAAGATCGGCTGCCACTTTGAAGGTATTGCAGTGTGCGTCAACTATATCTTTGATCCGGGGCGAATAACCTCCACCCAAACTTACCTGAACGGGAATATTGTTGCCGACACACTGTTCAAAAACAAACTGGTCGCGGGCCATACAAGCTTCTTTACTTAAAGCAAGCTTCCCAAGTTTGTCAGTACTCAATACGTCAACTCCGGCCAGGTAAAATACAAAATCGGGCTTTACCTGTTGAATCAGTTTAGGTAAAGTTTGATATAAGATGCTTAAAAACTCTTCATCTCCGGTGCCATCTGGTAAAGGAATATCCAGATCTGATTTTTCCTTACGGATGGGAAAATTATTGGCTCCATGCATCGAAAACGTGCATACCCCCGGCTCATTTTCAAAGATCTGCGCGGTACCATTTCCCTGGTGAACATCTAAATCAATTATTAAGATAGATGATGCTAAATTACTATTTAATAAATAGTTAGCAGCAATGGCCTGATCATTGAGCATACAAAAACCTTCCCCCCAGTTTGTGCCTGCATGGTGTGTGCCGCCGGCAACATTAAACGCGATACGATTTTTAAAAGCGAAGGCACAGCCATCAATTGTTCCTTTGGCTATCCTCATTTCACGCTCAATCAGTCGGGCGGATAAAGGGAATCCTATCCGTCTTTGCTCTTTGGATGATAATGTCAGATTACGAAGTTGATGCCAGTAATCTTTATCATGAGTTTTTAGAATTATCTCTTCTGAAGGTAACCCGGGAGAAAATAAATTATCTTTTGATATTACCCCCTCACGTATTAACTGCGCCGGGATCAACTCATATTTAAGCATCGGAAACCGGTGACCTTCCGGCAATGGGTGGGCGTATATCGGGTCGAAAGCTATTTTGAGCATGCTGTTAACCTAATATCTCACCAACGTGCTTTTGGATATTATCACAAATGTTATCCAGCGGTAAATCATTAGCATCGTACCCAAATGGATCTTCAATTTCCTCGGCCAGCAATTCGATACTTGCAAAAACAAACAACACAAAACCAATAATGGGCACCGTAAAATACTTGAGGTCAAAGGCCCAGGTAAATGGCAAGGTCATGATATAAGTAAAAATGAACTTCTTGATAAAAACGCTGTACGAGTAAGGTATTGGCGTTTTTCTGATGCGCTCACAAGCCCCGCAAATATCTGTAAATGAAGTTATTTCTGCAGTTATACTAAATAATTGCTCCGGGTTTATTTCACCGCTTTTATTAAGCCTGTATATGTTTGCTATAATGGCCGATGCTACCTGGTTAGGTACGTGTTTTTCGGGATTGATAGTTACAAACTGTTGCCGCTCAGATTCATAAACATCCCGAAGATGATCTCTTAAAGAACGGGCGTAAAGCGGGATAGCATAATTAAAAAACGGCAACTCGTTTTCATCAATAATGTGTTTTAGCTTTATGGCCAGGTTACGGCTGCTATTGGTAAGGCTCCCCCAAACCTTACGACCTTCCCACCAGCGATCATAAGCTGAGTTAATACGAAAAGCCAGCAATAGTGAAAAAACAAACCCGATAGTTTGATGAATATAGCTCACCTTTTTAAGCAAGCTGGTATCAGGTAGTTTCCAGAAATCTATTAACAGGTAAGTAACTACGCCTGCGTAAGCAGCAACTGCTATTATCAATGGAAAAAGTTCGCGTAATGTGTCCGCTTTGTTAAGCCTGAAAACGAAAGAAAACCACTCTTTGGGATTGTAATAAACCATATAAAAAATTATTTAAAAGCTTCTAATGAATCGGCCAGGTATTTAGCGGTGTAATAAACATCTTCAAAGGTATTATAAAGCGGCACCGGACTCAGGCGAATCACATCAGGTTCGCGCCAGTCGCCTATAACACCGTTATCGGCCAGGTATTTAAAAATTGCTTTTGCATTATGCGTACAAACCACTGATAGCTGGCTACCACGTACAGCCGGATCAGCAGGCGTAATGATCCTGAAAATGTCTTCTACCCGCCCTTTATTTATTTCATTAATTAAAAACTCCAAATAACCCGTCAGAGCAAGACTTTTTTGCCGGATGATACCCATATCGCCCACATCATCAAAAATAGCCATAGAAGCTTTAAATAAAGCAAGAAGCAATATCGGGCTTGTACTTACCTGCCAGCCACCGGCTCCCATCTCCGGATCGAAGCCTGGAGCCATTAAAAAGCGCTTATCGGCACGGTATCCCCACCAGCCAGCGAAGCGGTCAATTTCCTTGTTGGTAAAATGCTTTTGGTGCACAAAAATGCCACTGATCCCTCCCGGGCCTGAGTTCATATATTTGTATGAGCACCAACACGCAAAGTCGGCACCCCATTCATGCAATTTCAATGGGACGTTACCCGCGGCATGCGCAAGATCGAAACCTGCATAAGCGCCTGCCCTGTGAGCAGCATCGGTAATAGCTTCCAGATCAAAAAACTGCCCGGTGTAATAATTTATCCCGCTAAAAAGCACTAAAGCCAGCTCATCGGCATGGTCATTTATCGCCTGAAGTATATCTTCTGTTCGTAATGTAACTTCTCCGTCGCGCGGAGAAACCTCAATCACTGCATCTTTGGGATCAAAGCCATGAAACTTAACCTGGCTTTCCACAGCGTATTGATCCGATGGAAAAGCGCCGCTTTCCATGATTATTTTAAATCGTTTACTATTTGGTTTATAGAAGCTTATCATAAGTAAATGAAGGTTTACTGTAAGTGAATTCATTACTGTAACTTCATTTTCCTGTGCACCAACTATCTTTGATATTGACAATGAAAGCGATTTATGATATTCTAACCAGGGATCATCGCCCTGGAACCAACCCTCTACTGCAAGATCTTTCCAGGTGTTCATCTGATCGGCAATATATTGTGCTGCGGATTTGGGCTGCAGACCAAGAGAATTACCACAAAGATAAATGGCATCATCTCCTTTATGCTTTGGAATTAAAAACCTGCTTCTGAAATCTTTTAAAGCGTCCTTCCCGTCCTGTGCTTTGGCAAATGCTAAACTATTTTGATAATCCATTGCTCAATATTACAAAAAAGGCAAATTTAAAGCATCTATTTATTGGGTTTACTTACGAATTTGTTGCCTTTAACATAAAAGCGATAAGGTAAATAAGCGTCATCGCCGGCATAGCTCACGCCAATACGCGGGCCGATAGTTATTTGTTCATCCAAAAAATTCAGCCCCCGGTCTTCAATCCAAAGCGTATCACTTTGCAAGCTAATAGCATTAATGTTCCGGGAGATGCCTAACGCCTTTGCAACAGAGCCCGGCCCGGCAGTGATTGTTGATTTAAGTACGGTCATATTTCGCCTTACCTGCATGGCCTCAATGCCATCAGTTGGATTAATAGCCCTAATCAGTATCGCATGCGGCTCACCTTCAACAGAAGTTACTACGTTGAACATTTCATGAATGCCATAGCATAGATAAACATAGGCTATACCTCCCTGCATAAACATGGTTTTGGTGCGAGGGGTTATCCTGCTTCCAAAGGAGTGGGAGGCTTTATCTACAATACCGTTATAAGCTTCTGTTTCAACAATATAACCACCAGTAGTTACACCATCAATACAGGTAAATAAATACTTACCCAGCAGGTTTTTGCTGATAGCAACCACATCATTTCCTAAATAATAATCCTCGGTCAGCTTCATTTTTTTGGGAGGATTTGTTTTAAAAGTTTATTAATTTCTTTGCCTTTATCGAAAATCATAATGTGCGTTCCACCCTGTACAATGGCAGCATTTTTTATGCGCTTATAGTCAAATATCAGATCTTTATCGCCGGTTATATGGTAAAGATTTGTAGGGGCCACATCATTTTTCCAGTTTAAAATTGCCCCCATGGCCCACTTTACAAATACCGGCGACGTCCTTTTCAGCATATCATTAAACACCCACGCATCCCCTTCGCTCATCTTGCCAAACACCGGTTTGATCATAAACCCCATCGAGGTCATTAGTTTGCCGGGAATTAATTTTTGAACCGGCAAATTCCTAAAGAAACTAAAGTACCGGGGTGCCTCATCCCTTGTTTTAATACTGGAAATAATGATCACTTTTTTCATAGGGATAAGCTTAGCCATTTCAACAGCGATCATCCCTCCCATCGAATTGCCTATCACTATTGAATCCGGCTTGATGTTATATTGATAAATGAGCTTTTGTGCATAGCCCGCCAAAGTATCCCGGGAGTCTGGCTCTATCCAGTCCACCGGAATCACTTCATGATTGCCCAGGTCGATATTATTGAAAATGCGCGTATCGGCGCCGAGGCCGGCTACCAGGTAAATCCTGCTCATTAAAATTTTACCAGCTTTACAATCTGCTCCAGGAAGCGCGCGTCAGTTTCATCAAACTGATCTAATAGTTCGCTGTCAACATCCAAAACGCCAACAACCTCACCATTATTAAATACCGGCACTACTATTTCCGACTGCGAAAGAGAGCTACACGCAATATGGCCCGGAAAAGCCTCTACATCGGGCACTATAAGCGTTTTTGCCTGCTCCCATGCAGCGCCGCAAACACCTTTACCCAAAGCTATCCTCGTACAGGCCACAGGCCCCTGGAAAGGGCCCAAAACCAGTTCACCGTTCTTTACCATATAAAAGCCAACCCAAAACCATTTAAACTGCTCCTTTAAAGCTGCGCTGATGTTAGCCAGGTTGGCAACAAGGTCAGGTTCGCCATATAGTAACGCTTCAATCTGGGGGATCAAAGCAGAATATTGTTCGGTTTTATCTGTTGATGTGGTTATGTTTAAATCCTCTGCCATAATGCAAAGATGGCCATTTTCAGTATCAAGTAGTTAGTATCAAGTAGCAAGACTTTTTTCTTTTTACTGTCAAATAACAATTAGTATCAAGTAGTCAGTATCAAGTATCAAGACTTTTTTCTTTTTATTTTTCTGCAAGCGTCAAAAGTCCCCCTATCTAATATATTGACCAGAAAATCAATCTTGATACTTGATACTAACTACTTGATACCAATAATATCATATTTAATCTTTTATTTAGCAGGTGTATGTTTGTTAGTTTAACTATAATCCGGTACCGAAAGCTGTTTATTCCCTTCGCCTTGCTGGCCATGGCAATACACCGGCTGCCCTTGATAATGCAAAAAGGCTGCACTTTTTACAAGCTGCTTGGCTCGGGCCGGAATGGAACCTTCGACCTGCAGCCCGACTGGCAGCAGTGGGGCCTGTTAGCCTGCTGGGAAAACCGCGAAGATTTCGACAGGTTTTATAACCACTCCTTTATTTCAAGCTGGTGGAAGGTATTAGCCCATGAAGGTTACACCATATTATGCCAGCCATTGCAAAGTCATGGAAAATGGAATGGTAAAGAACCCTTTGGCACGCCTGATATACAAAACTATACAGGCCCGGTTGCTGTGCTTACACGGGCCACGATCAGAATAAGCAGGCTAAGGAATTTTTGGAGCCATGTAGATGAAGTAGCAGGCTTAATGACCAATGCGCCGGGCTATATTACCTCCTTTGGCGTAGGCGAGGCACCGGTATATCGACAGGCCACATTTTCTGTTTGGCAGAGCATTGATGATGTAAAAAACTTTGCCTACAAAAGCCGCGAACATGCCGAAGTAATAAAACTTACCCGGAGTGAAAACTGGTACAGCGAAGAGCTATTTGCCCGGTTTAAGCCCATTGCCAGCTTTGGCTCGCTGAATGGCAATGACCCTTTAAATAACCTGTTTAAAAATTAAGATATGAGAATTGTTGCCGAATTACCGCACCCCGATTTTAAGATCTCCATCCTGAACATGAACCAAAAGTTTATTGTAAAGATTGAACAGGGCACCCTGGAGCAAAGTTTTAAAATAGCCGAAATGGACCTGACCGATGGTGTAAACAGCGTTTTTGAATTGTTGGATGAAGAGTTTTTAAAGAAGGTAGCTGCCCGTTTTATTGAGATGCGTACCGACTTCAAAGACGCCTATTACAGGTATAATTTTTAACAGGGTTTAATGATTACCTAATTGATTTTCAGCATTTTAATTGTATAAAATTTCCTTAACAGAATTTTATTTGGCAAAACACTCCATTTATGGCCTTAAATTCAACCAAATCTTGTCTTAAGTAAATAATTAGTTTATATTAGCATACTTAAAGAATTGACAAACAGACCATATATAAATTTATAAAAAATTAAATTTGGCTGGTTATTTTACCAAATAAATGCGAAGTTAAGCCAAAAGAAGGTCGCAATACCAAAACCCTGATGGCTTTTGACCCGTAGTTGAAGCACATGAATCGTCGGCATTTTTGGGTGCCTGGTATTCCTTAAATACCTTAACGCCGGTTTTATAATTTATCTCTTTTTTAAAGATAGGGCCTTTAAAAGTGAAAGTATGAAACTCCCCGTTCTCCCCGCAAACATCCACATCATCGGGTAAGGCATCAATCAATTCGGGGCTTAGCTCCTTTCCAACTATCCGTTCAAGCCGTGCCTGGGTACAAGCTATTACCGTTCCAAATCCGAGGGTTAAAAACTCGTTGATCAGTTCCCCGGTATCCCGTTTCCATAGCGGGTAAATGCCGCTGAGGCCAAGCTCACTCAAACGGGCATCACGGTAATCTTTCAGGTCCTGCAAAAAGATATCACCAAAGATAGAATGGGTTATACCTTCGCTTTTAAGCTGAGATAAATGATGATGCATTACCTCATCATACTCTTTCATCCCCGGCATTTCGGGCAACCGAATCTGGTACAATGGAATGCCGATACTTTCTGCCTGCTTGATCAATAATTCGGTGCGAACGCCGTGCATCGAGATCCTGTCGACAGCATCGTTAATGGTCGTTACCAGGTATTTTATTTCCAGGTTTGGATCTTGAAGGCAATGGTATAAAGCAAGCGCGCTGTCCTTCCCTCCACTCCAATTGAATATACATTTCATTTTAAATCGTGATTATATAGAAGCTAAAGGCAGAATGCACAAAGCAAAAGGCCGGCACTTTCATTATTAATGACATGGTTTTATGTTGCCGAATTGTTTTTCAACAACTCCTCCACCAGGGCCGTTACCCCAACTGTTGCTTTTTCCTGTATCTTAATTACCGGCCCGTTCACTCTTGTATCCGGTATCCTGGGATCTATGATATACTTAGGCACTTCCCTGTTTACATAAGCAATGAGGCCGGCAGCCGGGTAAACTGCCAGCGAGGAGCCTATAAGCATAAACAGATCGGCACCGGCGCAAATCCGGGCTGCCGGTTCTATCATAGGCACATCTTCGCCAAACCAAACCACATGGGCCCGCAAGGGTGAACCAAGCTCGCAAACCTCATCCATCCTGATCTCCCATCCATCAATAGGATAAGTAAGTGCAGGATTGATGCTTGATTGCGAACGGGTAATAATACCATGCAAATGAACTACTTTAGTGGAGCCGGCCCTTTCATGCAAATCATCTATATTTTGGGTGATAATGGTTACATTATATTTCTCTTCCAGCCTGGCTAAAGCGTAATGGGCCGCATTGGGTTTTGCTTCCAATACCGACTTCCGCCGCTCGTTATAAAACTGCTGCACCATTACCGGGTTATACGCCCATGCTTCGGGTGTAGCCACATCCTGTATATTGTAACCCTCCCAAAGGCCATCGCTGTCTCTAAAGGTCTTTAAACCACTCTCAGCGCTAATCCCCGCTCCTGTTAATACTACTAAGTTTTTCATACCTTAAATTATATCACGCTTTAATATTTCAACCCAATCCAAAAAGTATTTGTATTTTAAAATTAGCTTTCAGCCTTGTGCTTTAGTTTTTGGCTTTTACAAATTTATCAGCCCATAAAAAAAGCGACCTGCATTATGGCAGATCGCTTTCAATTTTATTATTTTAGTTTAAAGAGCCAGCTGCTTTTGGGTTTGCAAAAAAGCAAACTTACTCTTTGCCAGCTCAAAACCGCCAAACAACAGAAAACCAAATAACAGGTCGCCTAAAACCATGTTCTTTTCAAACGGGATAGCATTAATTAACGATTGACCATAACCGGCTAAAGTATGCGGGTACATGGTGCCATATAAAAATGGCAGATCGATAATGAGCCAATGAATCAATATCGATGCAACAGACGCCAGCAGCACGTTAAACACGCTTACCTTTTTAATAAAGCTGCCTACTAAAACCATCAGGGCAAAGCAAAGATAAACCCAAACAGCACCGCTATACCACAAGGTAATTTTTGATGTGTACAGGTAGTTGATGATGATATCGGTAGTAAAAAGCGTAAGTAATACCGTTACATAGCCTTTCCATTTTTCGGTAAAGTATACTCCTCCAAACACAGCTATAGCGCCCACCGGGGTAAAGTTACTCAGTTCCTTATACTTAAAGGTTATTAGCCTGAAAGCTGCAGCAACAATTATCATTAAAATAAGGATAATGTTCCTGTTGATGGTGTCTTTTTTATTCATGATAATATTTATGACGTAAAATTACTCATAATCATGTTAAATAAAAACTACTAATTAAACTGGTATTTTGCACCAAGCATAAAGTTTATGCCACGTGTGTTATACCCCAGCCAATCGGTATATTTTTGATCGAGCACGTTGTTCAGATCTCCAAATACATTCAGATTTTTGGTAGCTTTTAACTGCAGGTGAAGGTCAACCAGGTTATAGTTTTTCAAAGTAGTGATTGTAGATGGATAGGTGGCGAAATTCAGGTCGCCCCTGTTGCCGGTATATTTATAATTTACGCCGATCAGGAAATCAGCACAAGCCTGGTATGAAACATTAGCACCGAAGGTATTTTTTGGCCTGCGGTATAAATTAGCCGTTTGTTTACCGGCTTCATCAGTTTGCTTACCTGTAACATAGGCAAAGTATGCTGATGCAGTTAGCTTGTTTGAATTGTATTTCAGTTCAGTTTCAAAGCCTTTATCTTTTTGAAAAGATCCATTTTTATAGAATGCTCTATAAGGAGGCTGTGATTCAGAGAAGAAATAAATTACATCTTTTGTATTGCGTTTATAGAATACGGTGTTAAACGATAATGCATTTTTTACGATCTCCCAATCAAATCCTGCCTCGTATGAGGTAGTTGTTTCTGGCTTTAATCTACCATTGCCATATTGCGAGTACAATTGATATAAAGATGGGGATTTATAGGCCGAGGCGATAGTCCCGAACACTTTAAACTGATCTGCTAAATACAGCGAAGGGTTAATAGTATAGGTAAAGTTATCTCCGTATTTACTATGGTGATTATACCTGCCGCCCAGTTCCATATGGAAAATGTTTGATTTGAAAAACAAGGAGGTGTAAACGCTGATAATGCTGTTATGTGCAGTATCGGAGTTTATAATACTTGGGCCAGGATGATATCCTGTTTGTTCAAACGAGCTATACTGGTCGGTATTGCTGTATTTATAGTTCGCGCCGCTCGTAATGTCAAAATATTTGCCCAAATTATAATTCAACACAGCTTCTAAATTGCTTATGCGGCCGGTGTTTTTTGTTAACTGGTTGGTTTGGTTATTATCGGGCGGCAGGTTTTTAAAGTTGTTACGAACTGTATTTTGGCTGGCATTAAACACCAATGTTCCCTTTGGTAATTTTACTTTAGCCCCTAAACCACCAAATATAAGCGTATTGTTATAGGTGTAGTTGTTATCATTAGTATAAGCGCCATAAGGCAGATTACCTGTGTTATAGCTGCCCTGAAAATTACCATTCAGACTAAATTTCTCAGAAACATATTGACTGATGTTAACGCTGGCCGAACGCTGGTGGAAACCATCTTTTTTAAATCCGGCTTTGTTTGTAGTATCGGTAGCGGCCGCAAAACCCTTTGAATCCGTATTAGATAGGTTAACGGTAATCCCGGTATGGTTTATTACACCGGTCAACCCGGCCGATTCCTGGAAGGTATTATAACTGCCACCTGTTAACTGCACATTACCTTTTAAGCCCTGTCCCTGCGGATGTTTGGTAATAATATTGATCACGCCGGCCACAGCGTCGGATCCGTAAAGTGTCGATCCGCTTCCTTTTAATATTTCAATTCTTTCAACCTGGTTTAACGGGAAAGCATTAAGATCATAACTACCATCAATTGAGCTTGCGTTGTTAACCGGGAAACCATCTATTAATATTAAAGTATTACCCGATGATGCGCCGCGTAAAAAAACAGATGTACTGATGCCGGGCGCGTTCTGAGCGCCAGAGAAAGTTATTCCGGCAACGGTATTCAATAACTGGGGTAAAGTTTTGCCTTGCGAGCGGTTGATCTGCTCTGCCGATATTACGGTAACTACCCTACCTATATCGGCTAATTTTTTAGGTGAGCGGGTGGCAGTAACTACCACGTCATTTAATAACCGGGTAGTATCCTGTGCAAGCGCGGCGGTGTTGCATAAACCCACCTGCAATAATCCTAATCCTAAAACAATTTTAAAGTACTTTTTTTTCATGTATTTGCTATAGCGTTAAATAATAATGCGGTTTAAATAGCACAACACGGACAGCATAAAATGAAAATACACTACTAAAAGAAGAGCATTCACATTCAGGCTTCAATCCACGAAAGCTATGAATAATTTATAATGCTCTGGCAGGTCTTCTGACTTACTCCCCTTTGTTCTGTCTTCCCGTCCGGTTTACCCGAACAGTGACTTTAAGGATGAACTATGGTTATGGAGCTTACAGCTGCGGGACAGTTCCGGATTTACACCGTATTCCCTTTTAATTCTTTGATAATATCCTATCAAAGAAACCTAAAGCGGTGCAAAAGTACAACAACTATTAATAACCACAACTAACATCTGTATATTTATGCTGATGAAAATGTATTGCACTTTGTTATTTTTGATGATGATTGGTTTAATAAGCTTTGCCCAACAACCCGATACACTGCTCCTAAAAACCCTTTTACAAGCTCAGCCCGAACTGTTTAAAGGCGTACTCGATCACCCAACCCAAAACGAAGTCCAGATTCTTTACACACAGATAAACCGCGACAGAAACAACATCCCTCATTTTAAATCATATAGTTACCGGCTTAACCCTAACCGGTATTTTTACCCGGCAAGTACCGTAAAGCTGCCAACAGCTATTTTTACGCTTGAGAAGTTAAACGAGTTGAAAATTAAAGGCTTAACAAAACAATCTGTAATGATAACCGATAGTGCCTCTACCGGGCAAACTAAAGTTAAAACGGATACTTCATCAGCAAACGGACTTCCATCAATTGAAAACTACATCAAAAAGATCCTGCTGGTAAGTGATAATGATGCCTATAACAGGTTGTATGAATTTGTTGACCGCGGGGAGATCAACAAAAAACTCAAAAATTATAATTTAAACAATACCCGTATCATTGGCAGGCTTGCAATCGGCGATACCGGGGAAGGCACTAAACATACCAATCCGGTTGACTTTTATAACGATGCCCAATTGGTTTATCGCAAACCGGCGTTTTATGATAACAACGAGTATCCCATGCAATTACAAAACATGATACAAGGCAAGGGCTACCTCGATAAGGATGATAAACTGGTAATGCAGCCGTTCAGCTTTGCCGAAAAAAACGTTTACACCATTACCGACCAGCAAATGGTATTAAAACGGCTTCTTTTTCCAGAAGTTTTCCCTAAAACACAGCGCTTTAACTTAACTGCGGCAGATTATCAGTTCATTTATCGTTACATGAGCATGTTTCCTACCGAAAGTGTAAAGCCAACCTACAACCGGCACGAATACTACCCAACGGTAAGTAAGCTTTTATTTTATGGTGCCGATAGCACAGTAGCACCCAATGCCGATATCAGGATATTTAACAAATATGGCGACAGTTATGGATACGATATTGATAACGCCTACATTGTAGATTTTAAAAACAAAGTTGAGTTTATGCTTACAGCGGTAGTACAATCAAACGAGGATGGGATCCTTAACGATAATAAGTACGGGTATACAACCGTTTGCCTTCCTTTCCTGAAAAACCTTGGGCAGGTAATTTATAAATACGAACTACAAAGAGTAAAAAAACGCTTACCTGATTTAACCAAATTTAAATTTAATTACGATAAGGTTAAATAAAGTTCAATTAACAAAAACTTAGCCCGCTATATACTGTTTAGTTTTTACACCCAATTAAATAACACTATGGCAACTACAATAGTTAAATATACCGATAACTACCCGGTACTTTACGGCGACGACAGGATAAACCTGAACTGGCCTGAACGTTATACATCTATCGTTGGAGGCGTAAAACTGGGATGGTCGGGTTTTAAGCATATCTTTTCGAACCCGTTCGCGAGCATATTAAAGATAGGCGCCAGCGGATATCTTTTAAACCGTGGTATTACCGGCCATTGCGAATTGTATAAGCGAATTGGCAAATTATCAACCAATCCTATTAATATCAATATCCGGTCTTCATTTGCCGTTAATCAGCCCCGGCACAAGGTTTACAACTTTTGGCGCAAGTTTGATAACCTCCCCCTGTTTATGAAACACCTGGAGAGTGTTGAAGTCATAGACTCAAAGTATTCTTATTGGGTATTAAAGCTCCCTGCGGACGTAGCAACTGTTAGCTGGCATGCAGAAATTGTAAAAGACGAACCTAACGAAATGATTGGCTGGAGCTCGCTACCCGAGTCTACAATTAATAATGCAGGCAAGGTGCGTTTCCAGGATACCATAGATGGTACCGGAACAATTGTTGATATTGTGATTAGCTACCAACCGCCGGCAGGTGGATTGGGCGCCGGCCTTGCTAAGGTATTAAACCCTTTATTTAAAAAGATGGTTGATAAAGACGTGCAGAATTTTAAACAGTATATGGATCTTGATAACGGCGCCGAGTTTTTCCTGGATGGCAAAGAAGAACCCATTATTGTAATATCATAGGCAGGGATTAAAAATAGATTCCATAAAAAAACCGCCTGGTAATTAGTTACCGGGCGGTTTTTATTTTAATTCGTCAAGAACTGATCTCAGCAAATTATATTATTTTACTGCATCAATCACGGCTTTGAAAGCATCAGGATGATTCATTGCTAAATCAGCTAATACTTTACGGTTTAAACCGATTTCTTTTGCTGCTAATTTACCTATTAATTGAGAGTAAGAAATTCCGTGCTGACGGGCACCTGCGTTAATACGCTGGATCCATAAAGCTCTGAATTCTCTTTTCTTGGTTTTACGGTCACGATAAGCGTACTGTAAACCTTTTTCAACTGTGTTTTTTGCAACGGTATAAACCTTGCTGCGTGAACCCCAATAACCTTTGGCGAGGTTCATGATCCTTTTCCGGCGTCTTCTCGACGCTACTGCGTTAACTGAACGTGGCATGTTGTTTGATTTTGGTAGTGAGTGCCTGCTTTTACAGCCGAACTTAAAACTCTAATACCTGGTTAAAAAAATTGTGAATTACTTTCCGATGCAAAGCATACGTTTAACATTTCCCATATCAGCATCAGACACTAAGCTGGTGTGACCAAGGTTACGCTTACGTTTAGTCGACATCTTGGTTAAGATGTGGCTTTTGAATGCATTCTTCCGTGTGATTTTACCGGTTCCAGTAAGCTTAAAACGCTTTTTAGCACTGGAATTGGTTTTCATTTTTGGCATAACTATTTATTTATTTAGATGTTAGATATGAGATTTGAGATGTGAGACTAACTATCTCTTCGCATCCCGACCTCATATTTCACGTTTATTTTAAATGATGTCAGATATAAAATTGTCTCAAATCTCATATCTAACATCTCATATCTACTTTTTAGCTGCTTTAGGCGCCAGGGTTAAAAACATCCTTTTACCTTCAAGCTTTGGTAATTGCTCCACTTTACCTACATCTTCCAATGCCTGTGCAAAACGCAGCAGTAATATCTCGCCCTGCTCTTTATAAACAATGGCACGGCCTTTAAAGTGTACGTAAGCTCTTACCTTTTCGCCTGATTCCAAAAATTTAATGGCATGCTTTAATTTAAATTCAAAGTCATGATCATCAGTGTTAGGTCCGAAGCGAATCTCTTTAATAACAGTTTGCTTGGCATTGCTCTTTATCTCTTTAAGCTTTTTCTTTTGCTCGTAAATAAACTTGTTATAGTCTGTTACTTTACAAACAGGTGGTACAGCGTTCGGAGATATTTCAACCAGGTCAAGTTCCTGCTCCTGCGCTATAGCAAGAGCATCTCTTAGTGAAAAAATTCCTTGCTCTACGTTATCACCTACAAGGCGAACTTCCTGAGCCCTAATGAATTGGTTGATATTGTGTTCAGCTTCTTTTTTCTTAAAAGGAAGCCTTGGTCCTCTATTGAAAGGTTTGTTTAATGCCAAGTTATACTTTTATTTCTTTAATTATTTGTTCTTTAAAATCTTCTATGCTCATACTTCCCAAGTCGCCCTGACCATGTTTCCTAACAGAAACCATGCCCTCGGCAGCTTCCTTTTCACCCACTACTAACATATAAGGGATCTTTTTGACTTCAGCATCGCGTATTTTACGCCCTATCTTCTCGTCCCTGAAATCAATCAGCCCGCAAATATCGGAATCTTTTAACACATCAGAAAGTTTTTTTGCATATTCCTCGTATTTTTCTGATATCGGCAGGATAATAAATTGCTCAGGAGATAACCATAACGGAAAATTACCTGCGCAATGCTCAATTAACACCGCAATAAAGCGCTCCATGGAGCCAAATGGCGCCCTGTGAATCATTACCGGGCGATGTTTCAAATTGTCGCTACCAGTGTATTCCAGTTCAAAACGCTCGGGCAGGTTATAATCAACCTGAATGGTACCCAATTGCCATTTACGACCAAGGGCATCCCTCACCATAAAATCGAGCTTAGGGCCATAAAAAGCAGCCTCACCAAGCTCAACAACAGTGTTCAAACCCTTTTCGGCTGCAGCTTCAATGATAGCATTCTCAGCTAAAGCCCAGTTTTCATCAGTGCCGATGTACTTAGCTTTGTTTTCAGGATCACGCAGCGAAATCTGTGCAGTATAATTTTCAAAGCCTAAAGCCTTAAATACATACAATACCAGGTCGATAACCTTTTTAAACTCATCTTTTACCTGGTCGGGGCGACAGAACAAGTGTGCATCATCCTGGGTAAAGCCACGTACACGGGTTAATCCATGAAGCTCGCCGCTTTGTTCGTAACGGTATACGGTACCAAACTCGGCCAGGCGAACAGGAAGATCCTTGTATGAACGCGGTTTTGTTTTATAGATCTCGCAGTGGTGCGGGCAATTCATTGGTTTTAAAAAGAACTCCTCTCCCTCCTGCGGGGTTTTTATTGGCTGAAATGAATCGGCGCCATATTTTTCATAGTGACCTGATGTTACATATAGGTTTTTATGCCCGATATGTGGGGTGATCACCTGTTCGTAACCGGCCTTAACCTGCGCTTTTTGCAAAAAGTTAGTCAAACGCTCGCGCAAAGCAGTTCCTTTAGGTAACCATAATGGTAACCCCATGCCTACTTTTTCCGAGAAAGCAAACAACTCCAGCTCTTTGCCTAACTTGCGGTGATCACGCTTTTTAGCTTCTTCGATCATGTGCAGGTATTCGGTAAGCTCACTGGCTTTGGGGAATGTAACCCCATAGATACGCGTAAGCTGCTTGCGTGTTTCATCGCCGCGCCAGTAGGCACCAGCAACGCTCATCAGTTTAACAGATTTTATAAAACCTGTGTTGGGGATATGAGGCCCGCGGCACAGATCGGTAAAGTTTCCTTGTGTATAAAAAGTAATGGCACCATCAGGCAGGTCCTTAATCAGGTCCAGCTTGTATTCATCATCTTTTTCGGTAAAGTACTCAATAGCATCAGCTTTGCTAACCGGCTTGCGGATGTATTCGGCTTTGGTTTTGGCAAGCTCAATAACCTTGTCTTCAATCTTCTTGAACTCATCTGATGAAAATTCACGGTCGCCAAAGTCAACATCATAGTAAAAACCTGTTTCGATAGCCGGACCGATACCAAACTTGGTACCCGGGTAAAGAGCCTCCAAAGCTTCGGCTAATAAGTGGGCCGATGAATGCCAGAAGGTTGATTTACCCGAAGCATCATTCCAGGTTAAAAGTTTAACCTGGGCATCCTGCTCAATGGGGCGGCTTGCATCCCAAACCTGGCCATCAACTTCGGCTGCTAATACATTACGTGCTAATCCTTCGGAGATCGAAGATGCGATCTGCATGGAAGTGATCCCCTTGTCGTACTGACGAACGGAACCATCGGGAAGTGTAATACTAATCATCTACAACTATGATTTAAAGTTTATAAAATTACGTTTTGTGATCACCTACGGGAGTGATCGTTTATTTGAGGTGCAAAAATAGGATTTTAATTATGGTTTAACACCTTTTTATTGGTTTTGTATCATTCACCGGGTGTTCGCTTTTGCAGGAGTATACAGGAACTATAATCGTAAAAACAAACCAAATAATTAATAATCAGATACTTAAAAATTTAACCACTTTATTAGAAAACACAACACATGCTGATAATCAACACATTGCTATTTTCAATAATTTTACCCCGAACGCTCCCCGAACACCTGGTTTGAAAAATCCGAACGCTTCGATTTTGGATAATATCAACAATCCAGTGGACAACCCGGTTACCATACACGCATTTTTTATCCATCATTTATCAAGAAAAATCTACAATAATTGTACGCGTATTTATTTTTTGGCTATTTTAATCGACTTTAGTATAGTTTTCTGAAACTTATTTTTTTTGATCCTGATGACATTGAAAATTAACTTAAATACACAAGCTATCTACCCAAAAACTGAAATAACAACCCGATGCCAAATACCCTTATCCGTACCTCCTCCTGGTTTAGCAAATTTTTTGAGTGCCTGTATTTTTATATTGCCGTTGTAGTAACTTTTGAAATGATACTGCCGAGCTTTTTATACACCAATTTAGGCCGGATAGATGAGCGTCAGTATATCAGACTGTTTTTTTATACTGGCGGAGTGTTTGCTTTACTGGCCCTTACGTACACTATTTACTGGCACCGAAAACAGAAGGCTGAAAATTTCAACTCCGGCATACGGCATGCCTGGCTGCAAGGTATCATGAGGTACTTTATTGCTTTTGAAATTTCAACTTACGGCTTTGCCAAAATATTAAAAACCCAGTTTGGTCATATTTATAGTCGGGATGATGTACCGGTGGGCAACCTGACTGGTTTTGACCTTACCTGGAACTACTTTGGGCATTCCTATACCTTTGCTGTTATTTTAGGCTTGATGCAGATTGTTGGTGGCATTTTGCTACTCTTCCGCCGTACCACTTTATTAGGGGCACTGCTACTGCTGCCGGTAATGATTAACGTGGTGTTCATCAATATTTTTTACCAGATAGACCAGGGCGCCTTTATAAATTCATTGGTATTAACTGCCGGACTAAGCTATATCATATTGCTCAGGTGGCCCGACTTTAGAACACTCCTGTTTCAACAATTAAGCGACCTCCCCCCTGTTAAGCTCCGCCTTTTAAAACCGATAGTGAAAGTAATCGCTATTACACTCGCTTTTTTTAGCATCTACCGTTTTGTTGCCGTAAGCAAACCAACTGCCTTTGAGGGTAAATGGAATATTTATGAATTGACGCGAAACGGAAAACCTGTTGACACGCAAGACTGGCAAAGTAACCCGCGCGCCTGGCATACTATTTATATGGAGCAATACGGCCGGGTGGAGTTTTCTGCAAACCCCTATATTTTTGAAGAGCAGCGTGCCTGGGCCGGCGAGTATACCTACAATGCCCCAAAGGGCATTTTAAATATCATTTTTTATAACGGCCCGCAAAGCGATACTATCAAAGCGAAAATAAGCGGTTACACCGGTAAAATGATGCAATGGAATATGATGTACAACCAGGATACCCTACAAATGAAGTTGATTAAAGCAGGAAATTGATGAGAAATTAAATATAAACGCCATCACCAAATAAATCTACAAGCCAGCCAGGTATTTTTCTTTGATTATATTTAAATGATGTAATTCGTGCCCTGTAATATGGTAGGCTAAGGCCCTTACAGTAGCATCATTCGCGGTACCGGTGCCATGCCCCATCCGGTCAAAAGCTTCTTCGGGCAGGCCATTAAACAATGCGACGGTTGATCGTCTTACCGCTTCATATTCTTCAAATATATTATCCAGATCCCTGTTATCGGCATCCGAATAATTGGCATAAGCATCCTGGTCAAAACCTATGAGGTTATTTTTTTCGTTGCGTGCAAAACGCAGGGCGCGGTATGCAAAAATGCGCTCGTCATCAATAATATGTACCAGCACTTCTTTAATACTCCATTTACCCGGCGCGTACCGGTGATATAACACATCGGGCGGCAATGAGCAGATCAGTTGCTTAACCAATTGAAAATTATCCTGCAGGTGATTTAGCACAAAGCCATCTGTGGGAACCAGCTTCATGTACATAACGGCATATGGCGGATATTCGCCTTCCTTAGGCGGCTGTATTAATCGCATAACAAATAACTATCGGTATAAAAGGAACAACAAAATCCGAAATCGAACATTCCCAATTCCTCAATCAACATCAAACATTCCCCCACCCCAG
Organism: Mucilaginibacter sp. P5_A4; assembly: GCF_056400605.1. NCBI lineage: Bacteria > Pseudomonadati > Bacteroidota > Sphingobacteriia > Sphingobacteriales > Sphingobacteriaceae > Mucilaginibacter > Mucilaginibacter sp. P5_A4. The sequence goes on from NZ_JBFUKX010000035.1 coordinate 39,697, forward strand.
CGCCAAAACATCAGCCAGGTGGATAGTCCTTATCGGCAAACTATTTTTGTCGATATAGCTTTGCAGGTGCAGCAGGCAGGAGGCATCTGTCGAGATGATGTATTCGGCACCGGCTGCCAGGGCATTATCTACTTTTTGCTGGGCCATGGCTGTTGAAATAGCTTCAAACTTAACCGCGAAGGTACCGCCAAAACCACAGCAGGTTTCGTTATCCTTCAGTTCTAAAAGTTCTAAACCTAATACTTTAGAAAGCAGCTGGCGGGGCTCGTTCCTGATCTTACATTCGCGCAGGGCTGAGCAGCTATCATGGTAAACAGCTTTACCATCCAGCTCGGCGCCGAAGTAATCAAACTGCAGGATGTTCACCAGGAAATCCGACAGCTCATAGATATTACCCTGTATGGCCCTGCATTTGTTGTGCACAGCGGTATTGGTAAACAAATCGTTATAATAGTTTTTAACCATGCCGGTGCATGATGCAGATGGGGTTACGATCACGCTGTCTTCCGAAAAATCGTTCAGAAACTTGCTGCCCACGGCTTTGGCGTCATCCCAAAAACCCGCATTAAACGCCGGCTGCCCGCAACAGGTTTGATTTGGGTTAAAATTCACTTTACAGCCCGCCTTTTCCAATACTTTTATAGTATTAAAGGCAGTTTCAGGAAATAGTTGATCTACAAAACATGGTACAAACAGCTCTATCTTCATCGGCACAAATTATTCGGCGCTAAATTCCACATATTTTTTTATGCTTTTCTCGGCTTTTAGCAAAGAAAGCAATAATATCAATCCAACAATAAAAAAACCACATAATGCCAATGCCGAATTGCGCATACTGCCGGTTAACTCTTCTATAAAAGCAAAACTGAACATTCCTCCTACTATGGCCAGTTTTTCGGTAACGTCGTAAAAACTGAAGAACGAGGCGGTATCGGGTATATCCTGGGGCAAATATTTGGAATAAGTTGAACGCGACATAGACTGGATACCACCCATAATTAAGCCAACAATAATAGCCAGCACATAAAACTGCGGAATTGTGGTTATAAAATATGCCGCCACACATGCCGCTACCCAGATAATTACCACCAGTATTAAAACTTTAACGTTACCATACATAGCCGATAAACGCGACATTAATGTAGCGCCGCCTATTGCTACTATTTGTATGATCAGGATAATTTCTATCAGACCGCTTGTTTCCATCTTCAGTACCTTGGCCCCAAAACCGGCCGCAACCAGCATAATGGTTTGTACCCCCATAGAGTAAAAGAAAAAAGCCGGCAAAAATCTTTTTAGTAATGGCATAGTTTTAACCTTCGCCCAAACCTTACCCAATTCAATAAATCCGCCTTTAATAATGTTATGCTGATGGGTTACCGCATTAGGGCTGCCTTTTGGCAATATAGTGAAAGGTATATACGCAAAAACTATCCACCAGATACCAACCAAAAGGAAGGATAGTTGCGCTGCGCTACCGCCGTTTAATCCAAATGTTTTGGGCGAAAGCACAAAAACAAGGCATATTACCTGTAAAATAACACTCCCGATATAGCCATAGGTAAAACCTTTGGCGCTTACGTTATCCTGCATATCGATGGTTGCAATTTCGGGCAGATAGGAATTATAAAAAACAAAGCCTCCGCTATAACCAATAGCCGCAAGCGCAAAGCAAATTATTCCAAACTCCAGGTTATCCGGTCCGAAGAAAAACAATCCGCAGCATGACAGGGAGCCCAGCCAGGTAAAAAATTGCATAAAAATCTTTTTGTTGCCCCTGTAATCGGCAATTGACGATAGTATAGGCAAAAGTAAAACCATTACCATGTAAGCCGCAGCAAGCGCGTAGTTTGATAATGCTGTATTAATAAAGCTTTTACCGAAAAACATTACCCTATCGCCATTTTTAGCATTTGCGGTGATAGCTACATAGTAAGCCGGGAAAATTGTTGAAGTAATGACCAGGTTATAGGCAGAATTGGCCCAATCGAAAAAAGCCCAGGCCCGGATGGTTTTCTTGTTGTTTTTGGTTTCCATTGATACAATAAAAGTATAGAAAAAGATTTAAGTTACAAGAGCCAAGATATAAGAGTCAAGACGCATTGCATGTGTAAAAAAATGTCATTGAGAGGCACGAAGCAATCGCGAACTGTACAGAGTGACTTGCATAGTTCGCGATTGCCGCGCTGCGCTCGCAATGACATAGAGAAAAGGTTCCGGTCTTGATTCTTATATCCTGATTCTTGACTCTTATATCTTGATTCTATCCCCCAATCTATTTAGCAGTAGGTCTCCATTTTTCCTGCAGCTGCTTTATAAAATATCCTCCTACAACGCTGCGGGCCTGGAAACCAACCTGTTTGCCGTCGGTGGTTTCGTGCCAGTCGCTTAGGGGTACACGGGTTGGGGTTTCGATGGCGTACTTGTAAACCGGGGCGGCAAGGGCTTTAAAATCGTCCTGGTTTTTGGCTAAAGTAGCGGTCCAGATGATCCAGTCGCTTTTGGTATAGGTTTTACGGCTATCCAAGGGCAAACCAAATTCGTTTTGTTTGGTAAGATAGAATTTAACTTCACGGTCATAAACCGATTGAGGAAAAAGATCTAACCCTAAAATTTTATCCCAAACAATATTGTATTTCTGGCTCCAGGTTTCCGGCTTATCAAATACCAGGGAGTAATGATCACCGGCATCGGCCATTTTCATCCATTTAGTTACCATTTCTTTAGCAATAGCCCTGTATTTAGCGGCAACAGCTTTTTGGCCCAACAGGTCGGCAAGATGGGCATAGCATCCAATTCCTACTATAGCCTTGGCCGATAAGTTGGCATTACGCGCCAGGTGACCCGCAAAATCATCGGTACAAAGCTGGTTAGCCGGATCAAGCCCTTCCCTGCTTAGGTAATTTGCCCAATCGGTTAAAACTTTCCAGTGCTTTTTGGCATATGCAGGGTTATTACCATTGGCCTTAACTATGGCCGCCGTAAGCGCCAGCATATTGCCCGATTCTTCAACCGGCATGCCCTCGCCATAAGTTTGCCCATTGGCAATAGGGTAAGTACCCAAATCATGCGCGGCAAAATCATGCGCGAACTTACCGCTTTCACTAAAGTAAAAGATCCCGTTCAGCATCCCTTCCATCAAACTTGGATTGTAGATCAGGAATAAGGGTGCCGATGGATAGGTAACATCCACAGTATTGATAGAGCCATTGCTAAAGTTCTCTTTGGACAAAAATAAGATCTCGCCCTGCGGACTTTTTACCAATACATGGGCCGCTATAGCCTGGCGATAAGCCAACACACAAAGCTTCGCATATTTGTCGCCGCCCGCCTTTTCGGCCTCATTATACATCAAACCATTAAAGGCGGTGCAGCTTTTTAATACGACCGGGTAATCAACAGCTGCCTTAGCCAATGCCTGTTCAATGGTTTTAATTTGCGTGGTTTTCCACCATGGCTTTAAATTTGTATGAAAATACTGAACCGGGGTAATATCATCATAACCCAGTTCGATAAATTTGCTTACAGCATTTTTACCAACCATACCAAAAGATAGTACCGTATTTAACACCAGGCTGGTGCCCGCTTTGGTGGTTGATTTACCATCACCTTTAAAAAATGAATTAACAGCTTCACTTTCGGTACTCACATATTGCAGGGCGCCAGATGTTTTGGGTGCGGCCACGTACATGTAACCCCAGTCTATCCGTAAATCATCCCCTTTTTTCTGGAGGATAGGCTGCTCAACGGTACCGGCCTTTAAAACAGATAAAGTACTGGCTGTATATTTTTGAGTGGTTACCGCCTGGTTTGGTTTATTGCGGGCCACATCTGCAGATGCGCCGAAATAAACCTGCACATTATGCGCTTTACCATTGTTTGATTTTACATTATAAGTAATGTACGATACGGGCCGGGCCAATAAAGCCAGGTTGTTCATCAATAAGGGCGACGTAAAAGTAAGCTTCAGATCAACGTTGCCGCATTTAAAGTAATAAATGGTTTGTGTTGCATTTATGGTAACGCCGGTTTGTTTTGCAACCTGCAGCTCGGGGTGTTCGGTTGGTTTTAATTCGTCGGCAAAGCCGGCGTCAATCCACGCACCTCCACCTGTATTGGTGCAATGCAAAGCAAGTACATTCTCACCCTCTTTTAATTTACTCAAAACATCATCCTTCAAGGGGATCATCTGCAGATCGCCATTGGCGCCACTGCTTTCATTGATCTTTTCGCCATTAAGATAAACCTCGGCCTCATCATCATGATGCAGTTTAAGGTAAAGCTTGTTGATACCTGTTTTATGAAAGGTAAACACCCGGCGTACCCAGATATCCCTGCTTGTCCAAACGGTTTTTCCCTGTGTTTTATCATCGCTAAATGGTGCTGTACCGGTTTTCCAGGTGTTGTCATCAAATTTTGTATCAGCCCAGTTTAGTGAAGGTTGGGTTTCGGTGTATTTGCAGGTGTATGGTTTCTCGTCGGCAGCGGGTACAACAGTTTTATAGTTTACCGGGTCCTTACCCATAAAACGGTATACTTCGCCGTCTACCTTTACCAGGCCAATTAATGATTGATCCTTACCTGTCCAGTGGCGGGTGGTTGATTCATTTAACTTATCCGAAAACGACCAGATACTAAAGTAAGGGTTATGCGTAATAAGCGGATAAGCCGGCGCTTTGGTATCCTGCGCCTTTGCTAAAAAGGCAATAAGAGCAATACACGCGGTTAATGGAAACCTTCTCATATGTTTTTTATGTTATAATGTAGATAGATAATTGTCGGCGGTAAATATTTGTTTTTCTTTTCAATTAATAAACTTTTTTTACGAAATGTATCAAAATGACGATTAATTGAAACGAATTGTGGAAGACGTGCAGATATGAATTGTCTGAATATCCTCCGTCATTGCCTTGACATGTATGCATACCACAACCGCCTCCTAACCGTCATTGCGAGGAGGTACGACGAAGCAATGACGCGTGGTTATGTGCTTCATTAGAAGCATTCGTATGACGGTCTGTTTATTTATTTTTAAACAACATCTTACATCTGCACATTTGCAATCTTATCTACTTAAATATCCCGAAGCTGTAATTTGCTGTACTCCAGAAATCATCGAGGGCAATGATGCGGGGTTTAAAGAATGAGATCAACGCGGGCCAGTCATTTTGATTAAATATGCTTACGTTAGGCAGGGTTTTGATGATGCGGCTTATGGTTTTGTGGTTTTGGTCGGTAGTGTGAAGTTGCCAGTCCCACTCCTCTTCAATACTTGAATTAAATACAGCTTTAAGCTCCTTAAACTGTTCAAATATGAGTTCACGGATGCCGGGATCAGGGTGAGAGATTTCAATAGCGATAAAAGCCGAGCGATTATCGGCCTGCATTTTAAAGTTAAGGTGTTTGATGCCTGTTTTATAATTTATCCAGTTTATTTTTAAACCGTCTGCCGATGGCTGTTGTGCAATATATTGACCAAAGGCGGTCCAGAATGCCTGTTTAATTTGTGATGCCTGATCGCGGGAGTACAATAGTTTTTATTTAAAATGAGCAGGCAAATTTATATATTATTTTGCGCTTTGTATAAACGCTACAATTTGCTCCTGTTCCTTTGCTGATAGCGTTCCGCCGGTGTATTCCCATTTCAACTTGATGGCATTATAAGTTAACCTGCCTAAAAAATCAGGATTTTTCACATTGTCCAATAAAGGAAGGCTATCCCCTATTTCCGGGGCTATGTCCTGGAGCTCTAACAGCTGCGCTTCACCATGATCGTTGCCTTTGTATAATGCGTACACACCTGTAAAATCACGGTGGTTATTTGCGGCCTGAGTTAGCACCGGTTCAATGATGATATTTAAGGCAGCGCCGTTGTCTTTTTTAATATAATAGTTTACTGTATTGGTCATAATTATTTACGGTATATGATGCTTCTTTAGTACAAGCGAGTTTTAAAATTGTTCGGAAAATTAAAATTTTTCAGCAATGTTTTTATACATTCCTAAAACACATACGCCGTTGTATTTGTGAGGCACAAAGCCATAAGCCCCCTCTAAATCTCCCCCGGTAGGCGATACTTTTGATCTTCAAGATTTTTTAAAAGCCTTCCCTTCCAGGGAGTGTTGGGTGGGGCTTATACATTCTTAATAATACCTGAAATTAAATTAACAGTAAAGTAATGAGACAGATAGATAAAAAACTAAAATTATGTTTTATAATTTACCTTAAAACGCTATCTTTGCGACCTGTTAAAAATCCTAATGCGGAAGTGGCGTAATTGGTAGCCGCACCAGACTTAGGATCTGGCGCCGCGAGGCGTGGGGGTTCGAGTCCCTTCTTCCGCACAGCAGTTTAAAACCCGGTCAATTTGATCGGGTTTTTTGTTTAAATACTATATAACACCGATTATAGGGGATCAAGCAGAATTGTTGTGGGGAATAAAAAAAGTATTTGTTTTGCATTAGAATAACAAATACCCCTTCAGATAAGGTCGGCAAGCTATCGGCAATAAAATAAAAAAGCCCCTCAGATTTCTCTAAGAGTCTTTCGAGGTAAGCCTAACGGGACGATCGGAATCATCAGGTAATTGAAATTTCATATAATGGATATAATTAAAACAAATAGAATTTTACTTTTTACTATTTTGCTAATAACTTGTAGTAATTGTTACAGTCAATCCTTCCAAAAAGAAAAAAATCTTGATAGTTTATTTGAAAAAGCACATAAGTCAAAAGTATTTAACGGAAACATTTTAATTTCTCAAAATGGGAAAATAATATATGAGAAAGCCTTTGGACAAGCAGACGCAAGTGGCATAATTCAATTAAATAAAAAGTATCGCTTTCATATCGGTTCAATAGCAAAAGAATTTAATGCTGTCGGCATTTTGATGCTTAAAGAGCAAGGAAAATTAAAACTTGAAGATTCAATTTCTAAGTTTCTACCTGAGCTACCTTCTTGGGCAAACAAAATTAAAATCATTCACTTACTTCAATACACAAGTGGTCTTCCGCAAATAAAATGGAATGAAGTTAATCAAGATTCTGAAAATATGATGCAATTAAAAAAAACTGCATTTCTTGATTTTGAACCAGGAACAAAATATGATTATAATAACAATAATGTATTTCTACAGAGAAGAATCATAGAAAAAATTTCCAATATGTCTTTCAATTCTTTTGTAATGAAAAAAATACTTCAACCTATCGGAATAAAAAATGGAGTTGTCGATCCTAATGAAAAAGAGAAACTCTTTGCTAAATCATTTAATAATGAGGGGAAACAGGATATTATTAAATATAATATTTCAGGCTGGACCGCATTAAATTTAGAAGATTTTTATAAGTGGTCTGAAGCAATTAATTCATTTAAACTTATTACTCCTGAATCAACGCTGGAACTTTTCAATCCTTTTTCCAAAGGAAATCAAACTGGTCTTGGAGAAGGAGATATTCAATTGGGTAAAGTAATAAATCATACACATGATGGTGCTGCATTCAATTATCAAGCCTTACTAATCAGCAATCCTAATTTCACAATTATTTTAGTAACGAATAACAAACAAAATAATTTAGATGCAATTAGTAATTCAATACAATCTATCCTTGAAGAAAAGCCATACAATCAAATTGAATACCCTATAAGTAACTAAAATAGAAAAATAGGTTTGCTTGTAGGATAAATATATTTAGTTTTTCTAGATGATATAGTGCTGTTGAGTCCTTTGACTCCCCTTGTACTGTGCAAGTTTTGGGAAATTATCATTACATTCCTTCAACTCCGCTCAGAATAAATTTCTGTTATATTTCCGGTTAAAATCTACCCATTCACGCAATAATGTTTTAAATTCATAAAAAAGCCCCTCAAGTAATTAAGGAGCTTTTTATGTTTTAACAGTAAATTGATGGGTGTTTACCTTATTTAGCCCGCTCAACGTACTCGCCAGTGCGGGTATCAACTTTTATTTTATCGCCCTGATTAACAAAGAGAGGTACTTTAATTTCTATTCCGTTTTCTGTAGTCGCGGTTTTCAGCGCACCCGATGAGGTATCACCTTTAACGGCAGGCTCGGCGTAGGTAATTTCCAGCTCCACAAAGTTGGGTGCTACCGCCATGATCGGTTCTTCGCTTTCAAACGAAACGATCACGCTCATCCCTTCTTTCAGGAATTTCACCGCCGGCCCGAAAAGCGCTTTCGGGATATTATGCTGATCGAAAGTGGTGTTATCCATAATCACCATGGCGTCGCCATCTTCATACAGGTATTGAAAATCGTTTGTTTCTACACGGCAAATTTCAACCTGCTCGTCGGTGGCTAAGCGGGCTTCAACAATTTTTCCTGTTTTTATGTTACGAAACTTATCCAGATAGAATGCTCCGCCTTTGCCTGGTGTACGATGCAGTACTTCTGTTACGGTTACCAGTTCGCCGTTGAAGCGTAGTATATTACCTACTTTAATTTCGGATGCTTTTGCCATGAAAATATAATTAGAAAATTTAAGCCCCAAAGATAGATTAACTTAGCTAATCAACTAAAATTAAAACTCGAAACCATCAAGATTAAGGGATTTTTAATCCGCTCAATGGTTGTCAATCGACAAATAACTCACTGGAATTTGATAACTATCTCTTACTATCTATTAATGTATTGATTATCAATGATATACATTCAAGACATTCAAATACATTCCCGGGGTGCAGAAAAAATCGTTAGCTTCTATTTCGCGGTTTTTTTATTTGCCCCACAACTACGCCTCCGAAACTTTTTCAAAATATCTTTACCACTACTGACATAGGGCTGTCATTAGCACTGCTTTTCTTTGTTGTGAAATCATTTAAAAGCAAACAGACAATGGAAAACAATCTAATCACACAGCAAACAGGCAATGCGGTTGAAGGGTTCACCTCCCCTAACGCCATTTTAAATCATTGGCAAGGTCATCGCCGCTTAACAAGGCAGGTAATTGAAGCTTTTCCGGAAGACAAGCTATTTGAATATTCGATTGGTGGAATGCGCCCCTTTTCGGACATGATAAACGAGATAGTGGAAATAGCCGATGCGGGGATCCAGGATCTTTTCAAAGATGCGCCTACATCAATAGATAAACTGGATCATCATTCCGGAAAATCCCTGGCAAATACAAAAGAAGAAATCCTAAACAGGTGGGATAAAGTAACGGATACCATCAACCACCTTTGGCCCCAGATTCCGCCACAACAGTTTCATGAAATGATGTTGGCTTTTGGAGCGTATGAGGGTGTAACATCCGATATAATTTTCTACTGGATTGATAACGAAATCCACCACAGGGCCCAGGGTTATGTTTACCTGCGGTCTTTGGGGATTGAACCTCCGGCTTTTTGGAACAGGGATTAGTAAGCTGCTGTAAGGAGCTAAAATCCGCGGACTCTATAGGGGGAATGACAAATTGGCGAAAGACTTACGAAGTTTCTAAAACTTCGTAAGTCTGGAATTTTACAACTTGTCATGGATAGGCACAACGTGATTGTCATTGAGTTCGGCAACAATTACTTTTTAGCGAAATCTTTAGCAAGCCCGTCAAGCTGGGTAGTGCTAATGGTTTGTTCGCCATTGTTAATAACTACACGAAAACGGAAGGTTACCGATTCTCCTTTTTTAAGGTGCAGATTTTTTTCTGATTTACCATTGGTGAAAATTTTCTCGCCAAGGGGATTGGCCGCAAATAAGCCATATCCCCGGGCATGCCAGAACGTGGGATAATTAGGATTCGCCGGGTGATCTACTATAGCGATACTTACCGAATCCGCGCCCATTTTACCAAAAACTTTGCACCATACGCCACGGGTGCTCCAGGCATCGTTTCCTGTTTTACCGGCGCTGGTTAAATAATTGCCACTGGCTACTTTATCCGTACCACCTTTAACAATGGTTACGTTCCCTTTATCATCGGTGAATTTCTGATCTTCGGTAGTAGGCATCTGTAATTCATGTGCTAAACGCAGCCCCAGCATTCCGTCTTTGGCATCCTTAAAAACAGCATCTGTATCGGCTTTTAAGGTAGTAACCCTGTCGATGATACGCTGATTGCCGCTGCCGCTAAATTCAAAACGCGTGGTCTCCTCTAAAATTATGTGTTTCTGCTGGTTGGTCCAGTTAGCATGATAGGCTAATACGCCCGTTGTGCCGCTTTTAGTCTCCAGTACTTTGTCGGTACGGATCCAGCCGTATAAATTCTTTTTGTTTTTGGGGATAGCATATGAATTGTTCCAGAAATCAAGCCCGTTTAAGTTTTCAAAATCAAACCAAAGACCAATATGGTGGGGATGATCGGTTGGATCGCCCGGTTTAGGATCGAGCGGAAAACCACGGGTAACAATAGTGCCATTAGCCGCGTGCAGGGGATATAATACCGGTTTTTCAAGACTATCGGGATAAAGGAAACTGGTGAACAGCTTGCCACCAATAAAAACCTCTACCTTTTGCTCTTTTGCGGACTTCAATACCTTTACCTGCTCACTTTTTTGAGCCGACACTGCCGAAGTCACAGCGGTTAATCCTATAACAAACCCCAATTTTTTGAACCTGTTCATCATAATTACTTATTAATATTTAAATATTTTACCATTCGCCATTACCTCCTGTGTTTTCTCATCAAATGTGGCCTTATAGCCGGTACGTACAGCTGCATTGGTCATAATAGTAGCTATAGAATGACTGTATCCTGCTTCAACAGGGGCGTTGGGCTGTTTACGGCTGCGGATGCATTCCATCCAGTTACGCACATGGTTTGATGTGAGCACATCGCCGCCTGTATTGGCCGAAGCAACTACCTGTTCGGTATTTGCCAGACTAACCTCTGGCAGCAGATTGGCCTGCATATTCATGGCAGCGGCCATTTTTTGCGTTAACCCCCCTTTTGGCGAAACCTTGTTGGTTATCAGGTTTAATTCGCCGCCGTTTGAGTAGTAGATCTCTGAGGGATGCTCATCGCCGTTGTGCATGCGCGAACCAAAGGTTACCTGGAAGCCAGTTGAAGGGTCATCCAGCGGCCCATAATCAAAGGCAGCAAAAATGGTATCCCAGTTTCTGCGGCCATCTTTCCACATGTAAATACCACCATTGGCAACTACGCTGCGCGGATGTTTAATTCCCGAAAACCAATGTACAGTATCAATCTGGTGGCTCATCCACTGGCCGGCCAACCCCGACGAATATGGCCAGAACAAACGATATTCCAGATACTTGCGCGGGTCGAACGCTTCGTACGGGCGGTTCATGATAAAGCGTTTCCAATCTGTATCGGCTTCTTTTAACACGCCCAACAGCTCTGGTCTGCGCCAGCGGCCCGGCTGGTTAACATTCCAGGTTAATTCAACCATAGTAATGGGGCCAAATTTACCTGAGTGGATAAAATCATTAGCGGCATGGTAATTGGCTCCGCTCCTGCGTTGCGAACCTATCTGTACTATTTTACCCGATTCCTTGATGGCTTTAAGAGCATCGCGGTTGTCTTCCATCGTTTCGGCAAAAGGCTTTTCCACATAAGCATCACATCCAGCTTTTACAGCTTCAATAGCATGCCGTGCATGCTGAAAATCGGCGGTACTAATAAATACTGCATCTACCGTTTTGCTGTCGTATAATTCCTCGTTGTTGCGGTATGCCTTTACATCATTCTGCATTTTCTCTTTCCAGGTAGCCGCGCCTTCTTCTCTGCGTCGTTTCCAGATATCCGACACACCAACTACTTCAAAATTAAGTTCCTTGCAGTGGTTCATAAAGCTGGGAATATGCGAACTTTTATGCCTGTCGGAAAATCCGACAACACCAACCCGCACACGATCATTAGCGCCGATAATACGTTTGTAGCTTTTGGCGCTCCACGCGGTTTTGGTGAGTAATGTGCTGGCCCCCACTAATGCGACCTGCCTGATAAAAGTTCGACGTGATTTTTCCATAATAGTTGTATAATTTAGATAGTTGATTTTAATTGATCCTGAGGTTACAGCTGATGCAAGCATCAGGCCGTCACTATAATATTTTTCGTGGAGTACAGGTAAATTGGTTTAATACAGTCTGCGCAACTGATAAAACCAAATATCGATGAAATCTCACAAAAAATATTATTCCTTTTGTAAGAAACATATTACAATAGTGGTTCCCTGCTGCCATATGAAGCATTTGTAAGTAAAATGTAAATAAAACCTTGCAAGTGCAGACCATATTGCAACGACAACCAATAACTTAACAATTATTTGTTTTTTTATTTACATTCGCTTTTTAACAAATTCCCGGCATATTAAGCGAAGGCATATCAAGGTTTATTCCCAAACAGGGTTTAGTATCATCTCGTGCTTAACGAAATTTAACGGTAAGTAAAAACAATATTTTTAATGGAGATTAAATTTAGATTGGGTGAATATAAGGTCCTTTTATACCGCATATTATTAGGCTATTTATTCTATTTTATCAGCAGGATCTTATTTTTTGCATTTAATACAAATCTTTTTGCTGTTGATAATTTATCTACTTTGTTAAAGTTGTGTTATCACGGGATGGCCTTTGATACCACCGCGTTATTATACATTAACAGCTTATTTATTGTTTTAAGCATTCTCCCGTTAACCATCAATACAAGACCTAATTATCAAAAAGGCCTTACAATTTTATATTTCGTTACAAACCTGCTGGCTTATGCCACAAATTTTGTTGATATTATTTACTATCGTTTCAGCCAGGTCCGGTCAACCAAAGCTACGCTCGATGTGCTTGCTGATGAAACCAACAAAAAGGCGTTATTTACTCATTTTTCTGACGCATATTGGTATGTAATTATCATATATATATTATGCTGTTTTTGCTGGATCTGGTTTTATAGCCGTGTAAAGATTAAACCCCACGCAATAAAGAATTTAAGCGCTTATTTTTACTCCTCGATAGGTGCTTTCCTGGTTGCCTTTGCTTTAGTTATCGGTGGAATAAGGGGTGATTTTGCACACAGTACCAGGCCCATTAACATGGTTGATGCTTATAAACATGTTACCGTACCAAACCAGGGCGATATAGTATTAAATACTCCTTTTGCAATTTTTAGAACGCTTAGCAGCAACAATTTTAAAATTGAACACTGGACAGACGCAAACTATATCACGGCTAACATTAAGCCGGTAAAACAATATAATGGCAACCCTGCTGTGAGGCCTAATATTGTAATTATTATATTGGAAAGTATGGGAAGAGAGTATTGGGGCTGCATGAACAAAGAGGCCGCTATACCCGATTTTAAATCGTACACTCCCTTTTTAGATTCATTATCTGGCAGCAGCTTAATATTTACCAATGCTTATGCTAATGGCCGCCAGTCTATTCATGCCATGTCGTCCATTTTAGCTGGTATTCCTTCGTTTCAAACGGCCTTTACTTCATCACCATATGCAAAACAAAAAATCCAGTCCATCGTGTCTGTCTGCGATAGTTTAGGCTATCAAACGTCATTTTTCCATGGCGCGGCAAACGGATCTATGGGTTTCCAGGGATTTGGTAATATTTTAGGATTTAAAAATTATTACGGCAGAACGGAATACAACAACGACAAAGATTATGATGGCATTTGGGGTATTTGGGATGAGCCATTTTTTCAGTTTATGGGCAAAACACTTAGCGGACAAAAACAACCATTTATGGCTACTTTGTTTACTTTATCATCACATGATCCGGATCAGATTCCCGAAAAATATCATTCAAGATTTAAAGGTGGCCCGCTTACAATTGATAAATGTGTACAATATACCGACAACTCGTTGCGGTTATTTTTTAATTACGCAAAAACGCAATCCTGGTACAGTAACACAATTTTTGTTATAACTGCCGATCATACAAGTCAAACGTATTACCCTGAATATAGCAAGCCAATTAACCGCTTTGCAGTTCCAATTTTGTTTTACAGTGCAAATAAGGTTTATGCTTTAAAAGGTATAAGAACAGACCTTGCTTCACAGATGGATATATACCCTTCATTAGTTGATCTGATAGGCTATAATAAACCTATCCGATCATGGGGCAGAAGTTTAATCAATAACGTACCTGCCGAAACCCCCAGAGTAATAAATTCGCCAGGTAATATTTACCAGCTTATGCAGGGTAATTATATTTATTTATTTGATGGAAAAACAATTACCGGAATATTTACGGCTGCTGATAAAGGTTTAGAAAAAAACCTGGCGAATGGCACACTAAACCCCGAAATGAACAAGGGTGTGCTTGATTGTAAAGCTTTTATTCAGGATTATACAGACAGGATTGTAAACGGAAAGCTAAACAAGCAATAACGTTTGATTATTTAGCCCATGTTAGTGTATAAGTAATACAACGGGTTCTAAATAATAATCTTAAGCAAGTTTTTCAATCAGCTCTTTTAAATACTTTGGCACCAATAACAACCGGCTGCCATACCAGGAAAACATTTCACCATCAACCAAAATGATTTTCGCCTTTGGCAACAACTGTTTAAATTCATTAATATGTTTTTGCTTAAACGGATAAGGTTCAGATGACAAAAACACCAAACCTGGATTAACCTTAACCAGTTCCTCTGTAGAAACCTCAGGATACCTGTTTGTTTCAAAAGCGTTAATCAGGCCACACTTTTGCAACAAGGTATCAATGTAAGTTTCTTTAGCAGCTGCCATGTAGGGTTTTCGCCATATGAAATAAGCTACTTTAAGATCTAAACCAGGTAAACTCAATGTGCTAAAACCATAGCTGATATCATTACATAAAATTTTTGCTTCCTCGCCGCGGTCAACAATTAAACCCACATTCCGGATCATCTCAAGTGCAGTATCAAGGTCATAGATATCGCTTATCCAAACCGGGCATATCTTCATTAATTCTTCAACCTGGTCACGTTCATTCTCTTCCTTGTTGGCAATAATGAGGTCGGGGTTTAAAGATCTGATCAGATCGATATTCAACTGCTTGGTTCCCCCTACTTTAGTTACTGCTTTAACTTTTTCCTTCGGGTGGATACAGAATTTAGTAATGCCGATAATACTGGCATCCAGTCCCAAATAAAACAAAAGTTCGGTTTGGGACGGAACAACAGATATGATCTTTTTAGGAACGGTAGATAATTCTATCGCACGATTTAGCTGATCGTGAAACGCCGCCATGTTAAAACGCGTTCTTCTCGCCCCTTAACGCATTCCAGAAAGTTAGGAAAACAATTTTCATGTCCAACAGGAACGACCAGTTCTCCAGGTACCAAACATCAGCCTCCACACGCTCAAGCATGGCCTGGGTAGTTTGGGTTTCGCCTCTTAAACCATTTATTTGTGCCCAGCCGGTGATGCCTGGTTTAAGAAAATGCCTTACCATAAAAGTATCTATCAGTTGCGAATATTGTTGTGTATGGCTTATCATATGTGGCCTTGGCCCTACTACAGACATGTTGCCCAATATCACATTAAAAAACTGCGGTAATTCATCTAAGCTCGTCTTGCGGATAAAAGCACCTGTTTTGGTTATACGGGAATCGCCGCGTGTAGCCTGCTTTTTATCCGAATCTTTATTTACCCGCATACTGCGGAACTTATAACACTTAAATGGTTTGTTGTCCCTGCCTGAGCGCTCCTGGACAAAAAACACCGGTCCGTTTGACTCCAATTTGATAAGGATTGCGAGTATAGGGAATAACCAGCTAAAAACAAACAGGATAATGAATAACGAAAACGTAACATCAAAAAGACGTTTTATAAACCTATTGAGCATATTTTCGAGCGGCTCGGGTCTTACCGATATTACAGGGATATGCCCAAAGCTTTGTATAAAGGTTGGTTTTTTTGCATAGTCATAATACTCGGGTATAAATTTAAAC
This sequence comes from Mucilaginibacter sp. P5_A4, assembly GCF_056400605.1. Lineage (NCBI taxonomy): Bacteria > Pseudomonadati > Bacteroidota > Sphingobacteriia > Sphingobacteriales > Sphingobacteriaceae > Mucilaginibacter > Mucilaginibacter sp. P5_A4. The sequence goes on from NZ_JBFUKX010000035.1 coordinate 55,554, forward strand.
CTGATGAGGTTTTTATCAGCATCAAGCATCAAACGTTCAATAGTTTGGGCTTCTGAGTTTGGCAGCGTACAAAATATCTCATCAACTTTATTATTTAGCACGTAGCTTATACAATCATCTGTTCCCCCTAAATACAAACGATTATCGCTTACTTTTTCGGGATTATCATCAAAAAAACCAATCAGACTATATCCACGTTCGGGGTTTTGTTTAAAAAAGCTGTAAAGATCAGATCCTATACGTCCGCCACCAATAATAATTACAGCCCTGGTATCAATTAAAGATGCCCTGTCACTCTTTCGGATGGTAAGAAATATCAGTTTCCATAATCCCAGTAAAAAACCAAACAGAGCTAATGAGTAAAACAAATACTCCCTTGTAATAAAATAAGCCTTTGTACCTATAAGTATTATAATGGTGAAGCAAATAAAACTTACAAACAACAGGTAGGTTTTTATTACGCCACGATAAGTTTTTATAGAGTCTTTATTTAAAACATGTTCATATAAACCGGTGATATTGGCAGACAATAACCAGATCAAATTAAAAACTAAAACTATAGGCAAATATTTTCTGTTGTTTATCCAAAAAATGTATGACCTGTCTTCAATAAAGTAAGAAATTACCATGCTCATATTAAGTATAATATAATCAATGGTAAGGTTCACTGCTTTAATAAAAGTAGCGTATCTGTGAATCATGTATTAGAGCTTCTTGAAGTATACAACACCTGCTAAAATTAGCATATTTATTTAAAATAACAATGTGATAATTGAAATGCACAATCTATTACAAAAATGTTAGGGCACGATTGACAAAATTAAAAATTTAGAAATTCTTGTAAAATCAAATATAAAATTATTAGAAAACTTTATCGCCTTTTGCATCATAAAAAAACCAATATAACCTTATAACTCCGGTAATACTATAGCCGTCCGTCAACTATATCTTTATCGAGCATTCCTTTTATATCGTAAATAACTGAAAATGGGGTTTTCTTTAGCAAATTATAGTTCAAGTTAAAAAATTCGCTATGCGAAACCGCAACTATGATGGCATCATATGCCCCTTTCAAACCATTTACATTTATAATTGTTTGTACTCCATACTCCTGTTTGACCTCTGATGGATCGGCCCAGGGGTCATATATTTCGTAGCAAACTTCATATTCGCTTAAAACCCTTACAATATCTATTACTCTTGTATTACGTACATCCGGGCAATTTTCTTTAAATGTGAAACCCAACACCAATACATTTGAGTTTTTTACCGGGATGTCTTTCTTAATCATTAGTTTAATAACCTCAAGAGCTACATAAGTGCCCATGCCATCATTAAGCCGCCGGCCGGCCAATATAATTTCGGGATGATAACCAACTTCCTGGGCCTTTTGAGCAAGGTAATACGGATCAACGCCTGTGCAATGACCGCCAACAAGCCCAGGTTTAAAATTCAGAAAGTTCCATTTGGTACCAGCTGCTTCTAAAACCGCATGTGTATCAATGCCCATAATATTAAATATTTTGGCCAGTTCGTTCACAAAGGCAATATTGATGTCCCGCTGTGAGTTTTCGATCACTTTACAAGCCTCGGCAACCTTTATACTCGGCGCTTTATGTGTGCCGGCATTAACTATTGTTCGATAGAGCTCGTCGATAAAATCGGCAGCCTCTGGCGTTGAGCCCGACGTTACCTTTAAAATATTAGTAAGTGTATGTACTTTATCTCCCGGATTGATTCGCTCAGGCGAGTATCCGGCAAAAAAATCGATGTTAAACTTTAGTGTTGATAGCCTTTCAAGCACCGGTATGCATACGTCTTCGGTAACTCCGGGATAAACAGTAGATTCATAAATAACCACATTCCCGGCCGTTAGTACATTAGCAACCGATTCGCTTGCTTTTATCAACAAACCCAAATCGGGACGATTATGCTGATCTGTGGGCGTAGGTACAGAGATAATATACACGTTACAATCGGCAATGTCCTGAACATCTGAAGTAAAAACAAGCCCGTTTCCGGTACTGCCCGGCAACAAAACTGACCTTAACAGTTCTGTATCGGTTTCAAGTGTACGATCAAATGCCCTATTTAATTCATCTACGCGGCTTTGTTTTATATCAAAACCTATCACCGGAAATTTCCTGGCAAATTCAACAGCTAATGGTAAACCAACATAGCCAAGGCCAATTATTGCAATGCGGGTAGTTGGGGATGGTTCAAACATTTATAAGGTAGTATAGACGAGGTAAAGTTAATTAATTTTGCTACAATCATTGTCCCTGGCACGTTAAAGAATGGCTCCATTTAGTATCTTACAGATTGCCAGGTGATTTACGAAATCTGAGTTATTTGTTATCATCCTCGCTTTCCAAGTATATCCATAATTGTTAATCAGTTACCTGTCCATTTTTGGAGAAATTATGTAGAATCTTCCTGCCGGATTTATAACTCCGTAGATCCCGGCACGGTCCTGGCAGGAATATTTTTCGCTCGGCTTAAGGATTATAGAGCTGGTAAACCCCCGAAATTGACCTTTTTAGTGCTGAACCTACAAGCAAAGTAGTAATCTTTTTTTCCAGCATAAGCTGTTCTGCGTGGCTTGCAAACTCGTCTTCGTCTATAATAACAGGATTTTCGGTCATTATTTCTACTATGGTTAAAGTCGCTGTATCAGGATGTTTTAATAAGGCTCTTCTCAAATCTCCGTCGGTAACTATACCTTTAATATAAGCAGCATCTCCTACCATTACCATACCCAACCTCCCTTCAGACATTTTTAATAACAGATTCATGAACGTTGCCTGCTCCTCAATAAATGGTAGTTTATCGGTCCGCATAAGATCTTTAACCTTTGTGAGCAATTTACGCCCCAGGCTTCCGCCGGGATGAAAACGTGCAAAATCATGTTGTTTAAAGTCACGCGATTCCATTAAAGCAACGGCAAGTGCATCCCCCATTACCAAAGCGGCAGTGGTTGACGAAGTTGGCGCAAGTTCAAGCGGACAAGCCTCGCGGGCAATTTTAACATTTAAGTGGTGGTGACTGTTTTTAGCAACCGTTGAGTTTGGATTTCCGGTTACTCCAATAACCAGGTTATTATTCCATTTTAAAAATGGAATAATTCGGAGTACCTCGTCTGTTTCGCCCGAATAAGAAATCAGCATTACGATATCATTTGTGCTAACCATACCCAAATCTCCATGAAAAGCCTCGCCCGGATGAAGGAAAAAACTGGGAGTACCGGTGCTGGCTAAAGTAGCAGCAATTTTTTTTCCAATAAGCCCCGATTTACCAATGCCTATTACAATAAGCTTACCGGTATTATTTAATATGGCATTTACTGTTTTGGTAAATTCATCATCAATTAAACCGGCCACATGTTGCAGCGATTCAATCTCAATATTAAAAACTCTTTGGGCTATATCCTTCATTATTCTGAATTTTCTGGATTTTAAAATTCCCAGAAATATGAGTTCATTTTATTTACAAGCAACAGATCGAAGTTTTGAAAATTCCAACATCTGATTAAACACTATCAGGACACCAACGATGCAATCAAACCATCCAAATCATGCAGCTTAAGCATATTAGGGCCATCGCTTAATGCGTTATCCGGATCAGGATGGGTTTCTATGAAATAACCATCGGCACCAAAAGCTTTAGCGGCCAGGGCCATCATAGGCACAAAAGTGCGGTCGCCACCTGTTTTGCCACCAGCCCCGCCCGGACGTTGCACCGAATGGGTACAATCCATACAAACCGGATGACCAAATGCCTTCATATCATAAATATTCCTGAAATCAACTGCCAGGTTATTATAGCCATACATGTTGCCACGCTCGGTAAGTATTACCTGGTTGTTACCAGCCTCCAGCACTTTTTGAGCCGGGTAAAACATATCGGCACCAGAAAGAAACTGTGCTTTTTTAACATTCACTATTTTACCCGTTTCGGCAGCGGCCACCAGCAGATCGGTTTGGCGGCATAAAAAAGCCGGAATTTGCAAAGCATCAACTACCTCTGCAACTATAGCTGCCTGGAATGGTTCATGAATATCTGTTAAAACAGGTAGTCCAAATTTATCCTTAACATTCTGTAGCATTTCCATACCTTTTCCAATACCCGGACCGCGGTATGAGTGTATTGATGTACGATTAGCTTTATCAAATGATGATTTGAATACCACAGGCACATTATATTTTTGACCTGCTTCTGCAACTTTTTCTGCCACCTGGTACAATAGTTCCTGGTTCTCCATTACACAGGGACCTAATATAAAGAACGGCTTCTGCCGCATTTGCTCAAACAACATATTATGTAGATTAAAAGGCAAAGATAATTATAAGCCCGGATTTCACGAATGGAAAACAATTGACAAGCATTTATTCCAATTACAAAACTTAACAGCCTCATTAACTATTGGCTTCAATTAATGCCGTTACCAATTGGCGGTAGGCTTCCCCAATCGGCAATTCCTTCCCGGAAACAATGATGGAGGTTTTACTTACCGCCTCTATTTTCCGGGTATTAATAATAAATGATTTATGCACACGCATAAAATAAGCAGGCCATTTCTTTTCTACATTTTTAAAACTAAGCCGTACAATGGCTGTTTTTTTATTGTCCGAAAAATAGATCTTGACATAATCTCTTAAGCCTTCCAGGTATAGTACTTCATCAAATATAATTTTAAGAACCGTATATCCGGCATTTAGAAAAGTATGATCTAATGACTGGTTATTTAAGGAAGTCTTCAATTCTTTCAGTTCATAAAGTTCCTTTGCCTTATTGCAAGCCAGCATGAAACGATCCAGCGGAACAGGTTTCATCAAATAATCTACAACGTTTAAAGCAAAACCTTCCAGTGCATATTGTTTATAGGCAGAAACAATGATAATTAATGGTTTATTTACCAGGCTATTTATAAATTGAATTCCGGTAACTCCCGGCATCTGGATATCAATAAACATGAGGTCTACCTCGCTATCCTGTAAAGCCATATTAGCCGACAAGCTATCATCACACGCGGCCCGCAGGTTTAAAAAGGGTATTTTTTTTATATTATCTGTAAGTAAACTTAAGGCAAGAGGTTCATCATCAACGGCTATACAATTTATCATGCGTCAAGTTTTAATATCAAATTAACTTCAAAAAGGTTGTTTTTATTATTAATAGTTAATTCATATTTCTTTTCATATAACAGGTTGATCCTCCTGCTCACATTTGCTATCCCAATGCCCGATGATGTGTCTTTATCCTCCTTACTAAAAGCATTATATTTATTAGTAACGTTAAAGCTCAAAAAATGCTCACCTGTAAATAGCTCAATAATAATGTGAGGATCGTCAATTAAACTTACACCATGTTTAAATGCGTTTTCTACAAAGGGAATTAAAAGCATAGGTTCAATAAGCTGGTGTTGGTTGTTAATATTAAATGCGGTTTCTATTTTAACTTTCCGGCCAAATCGCTGCTTTTGCAGATCAATATAATCCTTCAGATACTCTTCTTCTACTTTAATATTTATTTTCTCCTCATCGGTATGATACAGCATGTACTTCATTAAACCGGATAGTTTCATCACTGTCGGTTCGAGCTCTGAACTATTCAGCCTTACCAGCGCAACAATATTATTAAGTATATTAAATATAAAATGTGGACTTATCTGCGATCGCAGAAATGAAAGCTCGGTTTTCAATTTTTCTTTATCGGTTTCGTGCAGCTTATTCTTATATTCAAGCAAACCGTTATTTAGGCTATATGCCATACTCGCTGCCATTGTAAGTAAAAAAGCAGGCAATTTTAACCAGCTGGTACGTAGTAAATTATAAGGCACATCTATTTCCAGGGTTTCATATATCTGATGATGAAAAAATAAGTAAAGCGCGTAAATGGAAATGAAAGTTAAAGTATAATAAAGGTATTTTTTTTTCAGCAGCAAATTAGGGATCAATACGGCACTGTTTAAATAAAAAGTTGCTATCCAAAAAAAATAGCCCATGTAATCTATCTTAAAAAAATCGCTGATCTCTTCCTGGGTATATGCCCTGGATGGCATCACCTTATAGGAATGCATAATATAAGGTAATGTCATCAAAACCAGCCACACGCAGGCGTGTATTAAAATTTTGAATTTTTTATTGTACAAATTCAAACCTATTATATTATTTCTATCATACATAACAAAAATATATTTGTAAAAAATTCAATAAGTGCATATCCATATATAATTGCAGTATTATTTTTACAATAAATCGGCCGTCTGCTTTATTAAGCAAGCAATCCTATATCTATATAAAAACAGTTTATTTAGTATTCATAAAATCTTAATGAATAACTTATTCCATAGTTGCACTTTATAGGTTAACCAGAGTTTAATGCAGGAAACTGGTTTAATATTGGTTTTTAACAGGAAAAAAAACTTCTACGAATATATTACATCCCGGCAAAGTCTTTGCTAAATCATCCCAAAAAAAATCGAAATTTTCTTTGTCGTATACTTCAACCTGTTTGTCTTACACAGCTTACGCTTTGTCGATTTATTAAAATCATTAAATCTATTATTTGATTATTTGCATGCAATTATAATAAACCAGGTGTAAGTAATTAAGCCTTAAAATCATAAGGCTTATGTTAAATAATTAAATGTTGTTAATAAGGGCATTTCATATGCTTTTAATGATCTGAATAAGGAATTGACAATACAGAGGCTAACCAGCATCAGTATTAAAGAGCTTGGATGATTATAAACATGTCATTTGAGATTTAGTTGATCGATATCACTTGAGAAATGATATTGAGTTGCGTTCCGGGATGAGATCCGGAACGCATTATTTACCAGCTAATTAAATTCCATTCTGAAGTTGTTTGCACATAATAATAAACCAAATATATAACTAACAAATCTCAAACCTATGTTTAAAAGTCTACTTCTTAAAGGAAGATACTTTGGCATGCTGCTATGCTGCTTAGTTTCTTCAATGGTAGTTACAGCACAAACAAAGTACAAGGGTAAAGTAATCGGCAGCGATGACAAATTACCCATTATTGGTGCATCTGTGCGTGTAAAAGGTGCCTCAACCGGTGCTGTAACTGATGTTAATGGTGAGTTTACTCTTACTTTAAGTCCGGGTAACATCATAGTGATATCTTATATCGGATATCAAACACAGGAAGTACCGGTAGGTACCGATGTGAATTTAAAGATCACCTTAGTTGCCGGCAGCAACGCTTTAAACGAGGTGGTTGTAACGGGTTACGGAAGCCAACGTAAAAAAGACCTGGTAGGCGCTGTCGCCGTGGTAGATGTGGCGGCCGCTAACAGGCAACCTACATCATCTGTTGAAAATCAGCTGCAAGGTCAGGCTGCGGGTGTTACTGTAATTGCATCCGGTCAGCCGGGCGAAAATCCATCCGTAAAAATCCGTGGGGCTAACACTTTTGGCAACAACCAGCCATTATACGTAGTTGATGGTGTGCCCACAACTAATGTAAGTGATATCAACCCCAATGATGTTGCAAGCATGCAGGTGCTAAAGGATGCAAGTTCTGCATCAATTTACGGTGCGCGTGCTGCAAACGGAGTAATTGTTATCACTACAAAAAAAGGTACAGGGAAGGTTAATGTTTCCTATGATGCCTATTATGGCACCCAGGTTCCTAAGGGAGGCAATGTATATAACCTGCTAAATCCACAGGAAATGACAAGTTTAAGGACTTTGGCAATTAAAAACACCGCTGCGTTAAAAGGAATTCCGGTAGACCTGAGCAGTAATTTATATGGCCCCAACGGCGATATATTACCCGACTATATTAGTGCAGGCAGCTCCGACCCTTATGGTATCCATGATGGCAATCCGGCAGTTGATCCTTCAAAATACAATGTAAACCCGTTTTACACGTCAGGTGATCCTTCGGGCTTCTACCGTATAACCAAATCAAACAAGGCAGGTACAGACTGGTATCACGAAATATTCAAATCGGCCCCTATACAAAGCCATAATGTGGCTTTAAGCGGCAGTTCGGATGCGGCTACTTATTTGTTCTCCTTAAACTATTTCAATCAAAAAGGCACTTTAATTGATACTTATGATAAACGCTATACCGTAAGGGCAAATACCAGCTTTAATGTATCCAAGCACATAAGGGTAGGTGAAAACTTATCTTATTCGCTAACAGAAAACCCGCTGATCAACGAAAATGACGAAGGTTCTGCAATTGGTATGGCTTTCCGTGAGCAACCCATTATTCCTGTATATGACATTATGGGTAATTATGCTGGTTCAAATACAGCCAACTTAGGTAATGCCCGGAATCCCGTTGCTGTACAGCAGCGTACGGCCAATAATTATGGCGCGTATAACAGGTTATTTGGTAATGCTTTTGCCGAAGTAGATTTCCTTAAATACTTTACCTTGCGTACCCAGTTCGGCGGCGAATATTATTCGGATTATAACCATAGCTTTACTTATCCCGAATACGAGAACTCTGAAAACAACACTACCAACTCCTATGCAGAGAACTCATATAACGGATATAATTATACCTGGACAAACACTTTAACCTATCACCAAACCATAGGTAAGCACGATGTTAAGTTATTGGCAGGTACCGAGAATTACAAAAACAGGTATGAAACATTAGGTGCTACAAACACCGGCTATTTCACATTTGATAAAAATTATACTACCATATCAACCGGTACAGGCGTGCCAACCGCGTATAGTACTATTGAAAGAGATAAAATACAATCATTAATAGCCCGTTTAGATTATACTTTTAACGATAAGTATCTTTTAAATGCAACAATTCGTCGCGATGGTTCATCCAGGTTTTTAACAAACCAATACGGTTGGTTTCCCGCTGTAAGCGCCGGCTGGCGTATATCCCAGGAAAGCTTTCTGAAAGGTGTAAACTGGATAAGCGATTTAAAAATAAGAGGCGGTTATGGTATAATGGGTAACCAGATCAACGTTGACCCCTCTAACGCCTTTACTACATACGGTGCAAGCAAAACCAACTCTTACTATGATATATCGGGCACTTCAACCAGTACAACTGCCGGTTTTACACAAACCCGAATTGGTAACCCTGATGCTAAATGGGAGCTTGATAAAAACTTAAACATTGGTTTTGATGGTTCTTTCTTTAATCAGAAATGGGATATCGCTGCCGATTATTACAAAAAGAATATAACCGGCTTGCTATTCAACCCAAATCTGCCCGGTACTGCGGGTTCGGCTACAGCGCCTTATAGCAACGTTGGCGCCATGAGCAATACGGGTTTGGATGTTGCCATTGCTACCCATCAAAACCTGGGGAATGGGCTTAAAATGAATGCCTCGTTAACCTTTACTACTTACCACAACATAATTAAAGCGGTTACAGTAGGTCAGCCTTACTTTGATGAAAACTCCGGCCGGTTTAATGGCAGTTCAATTATTCGTAACCAGGTAGACGGCCCGGTAGGCGGCTTCTTTGGTTATAAAACTGATGGTTTCTGGAACTCACAGGCAGAGATTGATGCAGCCAATGTAAAAGCAGGCGGAACTTATCAAACTGATGCAGCGGTTGGCCGTTTCAAATACGCCGATATAAACGGAGACGGAAAAATTGATGCCAGCGACCGTACACTGCTTGGCAACCCGAACCCTAAGTTCACCGGTGGCTTAAACCTTGATTTTACCTATAAAAATTTCGACCTGAACATGTTTTGGTATGGTTCATACGGAAACAAGATCTGGAATGATGTAAGATGGTGGACAGATTTTTATGCAAACTTTGCCGGGGCGAAAAGCAAAACAGCCCTGTATGATTCATGGACACCTACCCACATGGATGCTAAAGCACCTATCCAGGAAATTGATGGCTCCTTCAGTACCAACACTGTTCCAAACTCTTTCTATGTTGAAAATGGTTCATACCTGCGCCTTAAAAACTTACAGGTGGGTTACACTTTTGATCCTAAAATGTTAAAGTCTATAGGCATCGATAGGTTCAGGATTTATTTATCAGGAGCAAATTTACTCACGATAACTAAGTATTCGGGAGTTGATCCGGAAATTGTAGGCGGTGGCACCACCAGTAATACCAACAGCAGCACCAACTTTGGTGTCGACCGTGGTAACTACTCGCCAAACCATACTTATTTATTAGGTGTACAAGCTAAATTTTAATTAAAGAAATTATGAAAAATATACAACGCTTAACAGTATTTGCATTAATTGTAGCTGGTATAGTTCAAAGTTCATGTAAAAAATCGTCCCTTAATCAACCCGCGCTTGGTGCACTAAGCACAACTCAAATTACCACGGCAGCCGGTGTAAATGGTCTTTTAATCGGCGCTTATTCGGCTCTTGACGGTCAGCAGGGCACTAATGCCGCTTTTGGTGGCGGAGGTCCGTGGGAAACCTCCCCAGACAACTGGATCTATGGCAGCGTAGCCGGTGGCGATGCACATAAAGGCAGCTCAGGTATCGATCAGCCAGCCATTAACTCCATAGCAACATTTACGGTTGATGCCAGTAACGGCTTTTTAAACAGTAAATGGATAGCAGATTATGAGGGTATAACAAGAGCTAATAATGTACTTAAAACTGTAGCGGTTGTTGCCGGCATATCTGATGCTGATAAGGCAAATATTATTGGCCAGGCAAGGTTTCTGCGCGGACACTATTACTTCGACCTGAAGAAAATGTTTGGAAATGTGCCCTATATTGATGAGACAACAACCAATTTTGTACAGCCAAATACAACTGATATCTGGCCAAAAATTGTTGCCGATTTTACATTTGCGTATGCAAACCTGCCTGCAACCCAAACGCAAGTAGGACGGGTTAATAAATGGGCAGCAGGCGCCTACCTTGCTAAAACTTATCTTTACCAAAAAGATTATACCGACGCTGATAAAATATTCACCGAAGTTATAGCCAGCGGGACAAATTCCGCAGGCCTTGCATATGGTTTATCCGATAATTATGAGGATAATTTTAATGCGGCCACAAAAAACAATAAAGAAACCGTTTTTTCTATTCAGCAAGCCGCCAACGATGGTACCGGAACAATTAGCGAAGCTAATAATGGTGATATGCTAAATTACCCTTACAACAGTCCGTTCGGCTGCTGCGGCTTTTTTCAGCCAACCGAGGATCTTGCCAACTCATTCCGTACAGATGCTGCAGGACTTCCTTATTTAGATGATTACAACAGCCATCCTGTAGCAAATGATCAGGGTATAGCGTCGACTGCTGCTTTTACACTTGATGCCGGCAATCTTGATCCACGTTTAGACTGGACAGTTGGCCGTCGTGGCATTCCTTATCTTGATTGGGGTAATCACCCGGGCCAGAACTGGATTCGTGAGCAGAGTTCAGCAGGACCCTACTCTCCTAAAAAGAATGTTTATTACCAGGCTTCAAAAGGCACTTATGGTGATAACCATACCTGGGCTCCGGGTAATGCGAACCAGGTTAATATTATCCGTTTTGCCGATATTTTGTTAATGGCTGCTGAAGCCAAAGCGCAATTAGGTACAGGCGATTTAGGCTTATCATACGTAAATATGGTTCGTGCAAGGGCTGCCAAACCAGCAGGTTTTGTGTATACTTATAAAGATGCCAGTAACCCAACCGGCGGATACACTACAACTCCGGCTGCTAATTATGTAATAGGTCAATATCCTGCCGGATATTTTACAGGTAAGGATCTTGCTTTAAAAGCTATTTACTTTGAGCGTAAGCTTGAATTAGGCATGGAAGGCCACCGTTTTTTTGATATTGTTCGATGGGGAATTGCTCAACAATCATTGGCTACCTATTTCGGTTTTGATGGTAAAACTATAACAGATGTTGCCGGCGCACATTTTACTACAAACAAAAACGAGATATATCCAATTCCGCAAGCTCAAATAGATCTTGAATCAACAGGAAAATCCTCTGCCTTGAAACAAAATCCTGGTTATTAATTCTAAACCTATTATTTATATTAAAGAGGCGGCTTTTGCTGAGGGCACTGAAAAAGTAACTCTTAATGAGCATTACTAAAAAGCGATTTAATAAAGGAGCATCTTTTATTAAATCGCTTTTTTATTTCCTATATATTTCCTGATGCGCTCGAAGATGAACGGGTGTCCAATGATGGCAAAGCAAGAGCGTTTCAGCCTAAGATTTCTTGCTTTTGCGTCTTTAGCTGGTCAGTTTGATGATTCTTTTCAGGTTGACTGTGAATATTGCCAATGCTCCCTGCATCTGCAT
>NZ_JBFUKX010000036.1:0-67164 GCF_056400605.1 Mucilaginibacter sp. P5_A4
TGTCAATAGGTACTGTTCTGACTTTAAGAAATAAAAAAGGAGGATAACCCTATACCGTCAACATCATAATTACTACGTGTCATGCCCGGGCGCAAAGTGCCTCCTTTTATTCTGATTTATATAAATATAAAGATATGAGCCCGGGCCGCAGGCAACACCATGAAAATCGGTATCAAGTAATTAGTATCAAGATTTTTTATTCGCTCTGTACAGTTTGGGATTGCATCGTATCTTATAGTGACGGTCTATTTATTTATTAGGGATCAAAAGCTTTCGTTTTCCCTAAAGCGTCAGCAGAACAGCTTCGGACGAAAACGGGCAAAACAATGTGGGGTTGTGCGGCTGCAGGGCATAGGAAGTTTTTGCATGTGTGGGGATATGCGGGCAAGGGCAAAATAATTCCAGCCCAGGTTTTGCCCGTTTTGCAGGGCAAAGGCCCTGAGCGCAAAGAAGCATTTCTGCTGACTTGAATTATTCACTTATTATTTGTTTTTTATTGGTGCTCATTATCTCGCTATGCTCGGTCTTTGGACACTTTTGTTTCAAGACAAAAAGGACTAGGCCCTCCCGCGGCCATGAGCGGGACGATGTTACTCCGATACTACAAAGTAAAGTTAACACCCAAATAGCGGCTCTGTACAGTTTGGGATTGCTTCGTGCCTCGCAATGACGGTGGTTGAGGTGTTATGTTAACACGAAAAATCCAGTCTTTTTAAGCCGCTCTGTACAGTTTGGGATTGCTTCGTACCTCGCAATGACGGTGAGTTGTTGTTTCTGGTTCAGGCGAACTCCCCAATCAAAAATCTCAAATCTCATATCTCACATCTCATATCAAAATCCTATCTTTGCCCATGCAAGAAAAAATCCTCATTCTTGACTTTGGCTCGCAATTCACCCAACTTATAGCGCGCCGTGTCAGGGAGCTCAATATTTACTGTGAGATCCACCCCTTTAATCATTATCCCGAAATTGACAGCACTGTAAAAGGTATCATCCTTTCCGGCAGTCCTTATTCTGTACGGCAGGAGGATGCTCCTCATTTTGATTTCGAGCAGTTTCACACTACCCGGCCTATTTTAGGGGTTTGTTATGGGGCGCAGTATGTAGCGCATTTCCACGGCGGCGAGGTGCTGCCATCAAGCACCCGGGAGTATGGCAGGGCCAATCTTGAATACATTAACAGGGAAAACCCGCTGTTTAAAAATATACCCGAAAGCTCGCAGGTTTGGATGTCGCATGGCGATACGATTGACAGTATCGGCGATAATTTTGAAATTATTGCCAGTACCGATACCGTAAAAGTTGCGGCTTACCAGGTAACCGGCACCCAAACGTACGGCATCCAGTTTCACCCCGAAGTAACACATAGTATCGACGGCAGGCAGCTGCTGGAAAACTTTTTGGTTGATATCTGCGGCTGTCACCAGGATTGGACACCAGATTCGTTCATTGAAACTACCATTGCCGCTTTAAAAGAGAAGTTAGGTGATGATAAGGTAGTGTTAGGGTTATCGGGAGGAGTTGATTCATCGGTTGCGGCGGTATTGCTGCACCATGCTATTGGTACAAACCTGCATTGCATATTTGTTGATAATGGTCTTTTACGCAAGGACGAATATGAGCAGGTGCTCGACTCGTACAAGCACATGGGCCTTAATATAAAAGGAATTGATGCTAAAAGTCGTTTTTACGATGCACTGGCCGGCTTAAGCGACCCCGAAAAGAAACGGAAGGCTATTGGCCGGGTGTTTATTGAGGTATTTGATGATGCCGCGCACGAGGTTAAAGATGTAAAATGGCTTGGCCAGGGTACTATTTACCCGGATATTATTGAGTCGGTTTCTGTTAAGGGGCCATCGGCTACCATCAAATCGCACCATAACGTTGGCGGACTGCCCGATTTTATGAAACTAAAGGTTGTTGAACCTTTAAATACCCTGTTTAAAGACGAAGTAAGGCGTGTTGGCAAGGCATTGGGTATCGATCCTAATATTTTAGGCAGGCACCCTTTTCCAGGTCCGGGGTTGGCAATCAGGATATTAGGTGATGTAACTCCGCAAAAAGTTGCTATATTACAGGAGGCCGATGCGATTTATATCAACAATTTGCGGTCATACGGTGTTTATGATAAGGTTTGGCAGGCCGGCGCAATATTTTTGCCGGTTCAGTCGGTAGGGGTAATGGGCGATGAGCGCACTTACGAGAACGTAATTTGTCTGCGTGCGGTGGAATCGTTGGATGGAATGACAGCCGATTGGTGCCATTTACCATACGACCTGCTGGCCAAGATCAGTAACGAGATCATTAATAACGTAAAAGGAATTAACCGGGTAGTATATGATATCAGTTCGAAACCACCTGCTACAATTGAGTGGGAATAAATGGTTACTGTTTTTTTTAACGGCACTGGTACTGTCTGCATGTTCGCCAAAGGTGCGGCCGGTAACTGCACCCGTAAAAAAACAAACTGAAACTGAAAAAACAAAAGTTGCCGAAAAGCCACCGGTAAAGCCCGTGTCGGCAAAACCATTAACCATAGCCATGATGCTGCCTATGGGGTTGGATCATTTAAGGCCCGGGTCAAAATACACATCATCGGGCCTCACCAAGGCCAATATGAGCGTGGAATATTATCAGGGCTTTAAATTGGCTTTGGATTCGCTGACGGCTGATGGCGCTAATTTTAAACTGCGTTTGTACGACTCAAAGGATGAGGACGCGCAATCGCATAGCCTGGCCCTTAATCCTCTTATCAAAAACAGCGACCTTATTGTTGGCCCGGTTTTTCCCGATGGTATAAAGATATTTGCCACGGGGCTTAATACAAAGTCGCCAATTGTTTCGCCGCTGTCACCGGCATCGCCTGCCACAATTAATAGCGACAATTTGATAACTGTTATGCCACCTTTAGAGTATCATGGCTGGGGTGCCGCGCAGTTTATCAATGATAAGTTAAAGCCAAAAAAAATATTTATTCTGCGTTCGGGATTTAGCCAGGAACAGGATTATGTGAGGGGATTTAAAAATGCTACCGACAGTTTAAGTAAAAAGAAGGTAAGGATAATAACCGTTGTTATTTCAAAAGGACAGCTTAGCGGTTTAATTCCCCAGCTTTCAAAAACAGAACAGAATGTGTTTGTGGTAGCCGCTACCGACCAGGCTTTTTTGAACGTTACCCTGCGATCATTAGATACCCTGAACAGGCATTACCCGGTGGTGCTGTTTGGACACCCAAGCTGGCAAAAGTTGGGATTTTTAAAGGTTGATATTTTGCAGCGCCTAAAAACCCATATTACATCGGCCGACCAGGTTGATTACAAATCAGACGCCAGTATGGAATTTATAAGGGTATACCACAGGCTTTACCACGTTGAGCCTACCGATTATGCCATAAAAGGATTTGATGAAGGCATGTATTTTGGCAAACAGCTGATTGATAACAATTTTGCATCACTTGATAAGGCCGATTTTACCGGCCTGCACAATAAATTCCGCTTTATAAAAAAACCGGGACTGGGTTGGGTAAACACCCATGTAAATGTATTAATGTATAGTAACTTTGAGTTAAAACAGGTAGAATGAAGGCAATAAACCAGCTTAAAACGTTTCAGCGCATAATAGGTGAATACCCGGTTGATACGCCCTTAAGTAAATTTTTACCCGGTTTTTACAGGCAAAACAAACAAATGGGCTCTACCGATAGGCGGGTAGCCAGCCGTTTAATATATAATTATTTCCGCATAGGGCAGGCCTTGCCCAACCTGGCTACCGACGAACGGCTTATTGTAGCCGAGTTTTTATGCCATACCCAAACTAACTCGTTCCTTCAAAATTTTAAGCCTGATTGGGCCGCTTGTGTAAGTTTTAATGTGGATGATAAGCTTGCCCTTGTAAAAACAGCTTACCCGGCATTTAAGCTCGAGGATGTATTCCCCTGGATAGATCAGGTATCGGCGGGGATTGATAAGGATGCCTTTTTAAAATCGTTTTTTTGCCAGCCCGATTTGTTTATCCGGGTACGCAATGGGTACGACCACCTGGTTAAAGCTCAACTGAACAAGGCCGGAGTTGTATTTAAAGACGAAGGCAACGGCTGTTACGCTTTGCCTAATGGTACAAGGCTTGAAACTATTTTTCCTAAACAAAACTGGTTTGAGGTGCAGGATCTTTCATCGCAGCAAACAGGCGATTTTTTTAAGCCGCAGCGCTGGGATAGCTGGTGGGATGCCTGCGCGGCTTCGGGCGGTAAATCGCTGTTACTGCACGAGGATGAGCCCAATATAAAACTAGTGGTGTCTGATATCCGCGAATCGGTACTGGCCAACCTCGACGAGCGTTTCCAGCTGGCGGGCTTAACCAAGTACCAGAAAAAGGTGCTCGATTTAACCACCAATATCGATCAAACCCTGCACGATTATGAATTTGACGGGATCATTCTTGATGCCCCCTGCAGCGGCTCGGGCACCTGGGGGCGTACACCCGAGATGATAGCCCAGTTTATGCCTGCAAAAATTGAATTTTTTCAGCGCCTGCAAAAAAGCATCGCCCAAAACGTAGTAAAATACCTTAAGCCCGGCAAACCACTTATTTACATCACCTGCTCGGCCTTTAAAGGCGAGAATGAGGATGTGGTTGATTACCTTGTAAAAGAGCTTGGCCTAAAGCTGGAAGAAAGCAAGGTGCTGAAAGGCTATGAACATAAGGCCGATACGATGTTTGTGGCGAGGTTGAGCCCCCCAGCCCCCTGAAGGGGGAGTGAAAACCGCGAGATATAATCCGCTTCAACCGTTGCGAGTTTGTTGGCGGTTTGAACAATGCTTTTTTCCTACGGTCATTGCGAGGTAAGCAGCAATCCCGAACTTACAGAGTAGCTTTGCAAATCCGATCTGCATAGTTTGGGATTATTAATGTTGTGTTTTGATTTTATAAGTGTTAATGAGCTCCCTGCGGTCGGTTATCTTCGTACCTTATAATGACGTGTTTGTAAACTACTGATGATCAGTGCTATTTTTTAATATAAACTATGTCATTGCGAGGCACGAAGCAATCGCATGCTATACAGAGCGGACCTGCACAGTTCGCGATTGCCGCGCTGCGCTCGTAATGACATGGTTGTTGTTAGCCCCTAAAGCCAGCACGTCATCCCCATTTTTTACAGGATTAGCCTGGTGTATACTCGTATGACGGGGTATGAAAACACTTGCAGCCCCATCTGCACATCTGAAATCTATAATCTGCACATCTAAAGGTGCGTATTACTCCTAAACAACTTTATCGCTATAGCCAGCAATATAATCCCAAACGATTTACGTAATATACTAAGCCCAACCGGCCCTAACAGCTTCTCGAGCCATTTTACGTTTTTAAGTACCAGGTAAACAACTATGGTGTTGAGCACTATGCCTACAATGATATTTTGAGTTTGATATTGCGATTTTAAGGAGAGCAGGGTGGTCATAGTGCCGGCGCCGGCTATCAGTGGGAAGGCGATAGGGACGATAGATGCAGATTGAGGTAATTCTTCCTTGAAAAAATCGACGCCTAATACCATTTCCATAGCGATGATAAATATCACCAGCGAGCCCGCTATAGCAAATGATGAAATATCGAGCCCGATAATGGCCAGCAGTTCATCGCCCACAAACAAAAAAACGATCATTAATATCAATACCGCTATGCTTGCCTTTTCCGATTCGATATGCCCTACACGCTGGCGTACCTGGATAATTACGGGTATAGCGCCCAGGATATCAATAATAGCGAAAAGGATCATCGTAACGGATAATACCTCCCTGAAAATTAGTGGTTGCATGGTTTTAGGATTTATTCTTTATTGATTTTAACTGGAAACTGAGCAAAGTTGCAATTAAAAATCAGATGTAAACTAAAAAATCGTGATAACCCAGGGAAATCACTTTTAAATTTTTCCGTCGCTGGTGTTCAAGCTGTTTATGTTTGAAAGATAAAAAGCAGGTGTCATGTAGGGAAATCGCTTTTAAATATCTGCATGGCAAATTTTGGCTGAAGCCGCTTTTTGTTCCTTCGCTACCAGTCCCATAAATGGGACGGCAATGAACTTTTAGCTACTTTAAACGGGATCTGTCCTTAAATCATTGCCGTTGGGCTTCAGCCAACGGTTAAATTGGCAGAAACTAGTTAGGGCTTTAGCCAAAAAATATTATAGATTTTTAAAAGCGATTTCCCTGGGGTGTCGTGCCGTCTGTCGGCTGCAGAAGATATGTTTTGCTATATTAGTATTCCAATTTCCTTTAAAAACCGAAACCTAAAATAGCTAACCTTCTTACAATGAAACAATTTTTTTTATATACCTTAAGAATCTGGGTGACAACTGCTATAGTAAGTCCGGTGTTGTTTTTTATTATCCTGTTGATAGATTACCACTATACTGATCCTCATGGAAAATTAATATTAAGCACCTGCAAAACTCTTGCAATTTATTATGGCATCTTCGGCATATTACTTTCTGTACCCGGTTGTATCTTATTTATGATAAGTACATGGTTATTAAATAAAACGCATATAAAAACTGGGTATGCTAAAGCTTTACTATCCAGTTTTGCGATGGTTTATGGAATAATTTCACTTTTTTTATTTGCAGGATTTTTAGTCCCTGATGGAATGCCTGGTGCCTTCTTTCTCTTTATATTTTTATTTGCAGTTTTATTAATGATTAATACCTGGTGTTATAACCTTAACCTGGTTAAGTCAGTTCAATCCGAATAACTCAACTCCAAAGCTTTTGAATTTTTGTTCTTTTTGATTTAACCGGAAACTGAGCAAAGTTGAAATTAAAGCTCCGGTATAAAAAAGAACTTAACAAAAAAGGTTCTGAAATTTCAGAACCTTTTTTGTTAATATTGATATATGTTTATTCAACAAATTTTGGATTGATAGGATCAACGGCCGCTTCAACTTTACCATGCCTTACATGCGAACGTTTAACGCTGTAACCAAAGTAAATTACAAAACCTATCAGTAACCAGCCTATTAACCTTAACCAGTTTTCAAGACCTTCACTTGCTATCATACAAAGACAAATAATTGCTCCTAACGGACAAACAATCATATACCATGGAGTTTTGAAAGGGCGAACAATAGTAGGATCTGTTCGGCGGAGAATAAAAATACCTAAACATACCAGTACGAACGCGAACAAAGTTCCGATACTTACCATTTCGCCTACTATACTATCGGGTATAAACCCGGCAAATAAAGATACGAATACAAAAAATAACCATTGTGATTTGTATGGGGTACGGTGCTTAGGGTGCAGTTTTGAAAATATAGGAGGGATTAAACCATCTATACTCATGGTATAAAATACACGGGTTTGGCCCATAAGCATCACCAGGATAACCGAAGAAAAACCTGCAAGAATAGATACCGTTACCAATGATGATAACCAGGTATAACCTGGCATTGCCGTTTTAATGGCATAGCTAACAGAAGCTTCTTTACCTTGTATCAGGAATTCTTTGTATGAAACCAGGCCGGTTAATACGTGCGAGAACAGGATGTAAAGCGCGGTACAAATTACCAGTGATACCAAAATACCTTTTGGCATATCTCTTTGAGGATTTTTTGCCTCCTGCGCCGCTGTTGATACGGCATCAAAACCAATAAAGGCAAAGAACACCACACTTGCACCCCGTAATACACCGAGCCAGCCGTGATTAAAAGTATCGGCATAATTTACAGGGCCTGTATTTGTATTTACTATACCCGCATCGGCCGGGATTATATAAGGTGTATGATAGGCGGGATTTATAAAATGCCAGCCTAAACCAATGATCATAAGTACAATAGCAACCTTTACAATTACAATAATATTGTTCACAATTGCCGATTCTGCGGTACCACGGATCAATAACAGAGTAAGCATCAGCAAAATAAAAATGGCAGGTAAATTAATTACCCCATGAGCGCCCAGTTCGGCAGCATACAGGCCTGTAGTGGTTTTAGAAATCTCCCAGGGAGAGTGCGACCAGGCAAACGGGACATGAGTGTGAAAAAACGTATCTAAAAACGCGTTAAAATACTGCGACCAGCCTATGGATACTGTTGCAGCGCCTAATGCATATTCAAGCACCAAATCCCAGCCTATTATCCAGGCAATAAATTCGCCCATGGTAGCGTAGGAATAGGTATAGGCAGATCCCGCGATAGGGATCATACTGGCAAACTCAGCATAACATAAGCCCGCAAGTGCGCAGCCTGCAGCCGCAATTAAAAAGGAAATTGTAACCGCAGGACCGGCATGCTGGCCTGCTGCCGCCGCCGTTCGTACAAAGATACCGGCACCGATAATTGCGCCTATACCCAGTGCTATAAGCGATCCAACGCCTAAAGTTCTTTTCAGCGTTTTCTCAGTTTCCTTTGATGCAGCCATTAACTGCGCAATAGGTTTTTTAATAAATAACTTCATGTTTAATTAGTAAGATCAGTCGTAAAAAAATTAAAAATTCACATTTCCCCAAACGTACTTAAATTTATTGAAAAGATAAAGAGCAGAATGTAACAATGGACTTGATTAAATTACCCAAATTATAGTTTGAAAATGAAGTATTTAGCTAAGAAGTTGTTTGAAAAATAAAAAAGCAGATCGTTGTTGCGAGGCACGAAGCAATCCAAACTATGCTGATCGGATTTGCAAAGCTACCCAGCAAGGCGTGGATTGCTTCGTGCCTACCTATGGCTTATTCGATTTTCAAGGTGTAAAGGCCTGTCAGTCTGAGCCTGTCGAAGACTCGTGCGGAGAGGCCTTTGCCCGCTATGCTTCGACAGGCTACCCATGACGTGTTTTCAGAAAAAACATTTTGTCATCCTGAACGGAGTGAAGCATCTATTATTCGCCATGCTTCTTCGCCCTGTACAGTATGCGAATAGATCCTTCACTCCGTTCAGGATGACAAATCTTTTATAACGTCATTTTGCTAAAATTGAGGCCAAAGTTTGCCGGATTTGAAAGATATGCAGATGATAAGTTTCTAATTAATATATCCCGATATAAATTGATTTTTCTTCAAAAAAGTGTAATTATAGTGAAGACAGGAACAGTATATAGAAATTAATCAACAAAGATAAAAGTAGGGTTCGTGCATTTAATGCTTAGGTTTTGAACAGATTTAAATGGAGAAGTTTTTCACGCAAAGACGCGAAGACGCAAAGAAAAAAGAAGCAAATCACTTTGCATGCTTGCGTCTTTGCGCGAGATAAATTTCAGATATTGGAGTGCAGACCGGCAGCTTGATTTTAATCAGGAGTTAATTTTTAGGCTTATAATGTTGATTATCAGTTTGATAAGTGTTCCGGTTTTTGTTGATTTTTAAAAAGCTTAAGTTGTTGATAATCAGCTATAATGCGTTCCAAAGCGTTCGGGGTGTTCCACTGCCCTCAAATGGAACACTTATAAAAAAAGCCACCCTCACCAGGTGGCTTTCCATATATTGAAAACGATATTATCCTTTTTTATCCACCCTAATTACAGGCGAAGTATAAGCCTGTACAACAACCTGTTTTTTAACCTCCTGTTTCATGGCTGTTGACGCAACATGCTTTGCATTCAAATGCGGTGCAATAACCAGCGAAACGATAGACATCAGCTTGATCAAAATATTCATTGATGGGCCCGAGGTATCCTTAAACGGATCGCCCACGGTATCGCCGGTTACCGATGCTTTATGCGGTTCTGATTTTTTGTAAAACATCTCGCCATTGATCATACAACCTTTTTCGAATGATTTTTTAGCGTTATCCCATGCACCACCGGCATTGCTCTGGAAAAGTCCCATCAGCACACCGGATACGGTAACACCGGCCAATAACCCGCCCAATACTTCGGGACCGAAAGAGAAACCGATAATGATAGGTGTGATGAGCGCGATCAATCCCGGCGCAACCATCTCGCGGATAGAGGCTTTGGTTGATATGGCCACGCATTTTTCGTACTCGGGCTTGGCTGTGTACTCCATAATGCCCGGGATCTCGCGGAACTGACGCCTTACTTCTTCTACCATCGCCATTGCTGCACGGCCTACTGCCGAGATACACAATGCCGAGAAGATGAAAGGGATCATGCCGCCCACAAATAAACCGGCCAAAACATCGGCCTTGTAAATATCAATATGCTCGATGCCTGCAACACCCACAAAGGCGGCGAATAGGGCCAGCGAGGTTAACGCAGCAGATGCGATGGCAAAACCTTTGCCTGTAGCGGCGGTAGTGTTACCTACGGCATCTAAATTGTCTGTACGGTGGCGTACTTCCTCGGGCAGACGGCTCATTTCGGCAATACCACCGGCGTTATCAGCAATAGGACCAAAGGCATCAATTGCCAATTGCATGGCCGTAGTAGCCATCATACCTGCGGCGGCGATAGATACCCCGTATAAACCCGCAAAATGGTACGAGCCATAAATACCCGATGCTAAAACCAGGATAGGCAGCACGGTTGATTCCATACCCACGGCCAATCCCCCAATAATATTGGTAGCATGCCCGGTAGATGACTGGCGGATAATGCTCAGCACCGGGCGTTTACCCATAGCTGTATAGTATTCTGTTATAATCGACATTAATGTACCAACTATAAGGCCCACTGCTATCGACATAAAAACACCGTTTTTGGTAAATACCAGCGACCCGGTTTTTACTGCATGGCTGGCATCCTCATCGCGTACCATGTGAAAGCTATCAGCAGGCAGCATCCACTGTACCACAAAATAAGTGGCAATGGCAGTTAAAATGATAGATGTCCAGTTACCTATGTTTAAAGCTTTTTGTACACTATCTGTTTCGTTTTTGATCTTCACCATAGCTGCACCAACTATCGAGAATATCAGGCCTAAACCCGCAATAACCATTGGCAGCAATATTGGGGCTATGCCTCCAAAATTATCATGCGATACAATTTCGCGACCCAGAACCATGGTAGCAAGCATAGTTGCCACGTATGATCCAAATAAATCGGCACCCATACCGGCAACGTCGCCTACGTTATCGCCTACGTTATCGGCAATGGTGGCCGGGTTACGCACATCATCCTCGGGAATCCCGGCTTCTACCTTACCTACAAGGTCGGCACCTACGTCGGCAGCCTTGGTATAAATACCGCCGCCCACACGGGCAAACAGGGCAATGGATTCGGACCCTAACGAAAATCCGGCTAAAACATCCAATGCTTTTGCCATGGCCTCGCCATTTACGGTGCCTCCTGTATTTTTAACATAAACAGTGTAAAAAACTATGAACAGCGAGCCTAAGCCAATGATGGCCAGGCCGGCAACACCCAAACCCATTACGGTACCGCCGGTAAATGATACTTTTAAAGCCTGTGCAAGGCTGGTACGTGCGGCTTGTGTAGTGCGCACATTGGCTTTGGTGGCAATACGCATGCCCAGGTAACCGGCAAAGGCCGATAAAAATGCACCTACTACAAATGACACGGCAATAACCGGGCTTGATGTAGCTACGGTAGTACCGCTCCAGGCCAGCAGGATACCTGCAATAAAAACAAAACCACCGAGCACTTTCCACTCGGCACGTAAAAAGGCCATCGCCCCATCGGCAATATAGCCGGATAGCTTTACCATATCGCCGTCACCGGCATCCTGTTTGGTAACCCATGCTGCTTTAATGGCCATTGCGGCAATGCCGGTGAGCCCGAAAACCGGAATTAAATAAATTAAGTAAGCGTTCAAAAAATCCATAGTCGCAAATTTGGTTTATAAAGTACTACTGTTTTGGTGTATAGTATTGCAGGTGTAATTGGTGCTTGCAAAATAGTAATTTTATTTTCTTTAAAATAGCCTGTCAATATTAAAGTTTTTTGAATAGTTTAGGACTTTAAACCCTTTTATAATTTATGGCAAAAGATCCCGGACAACCCAAAATGAAACATGAACTTGGCCTGCTTGACGGCACCATGCTGGTAGCAGGCTCCATGATAGGCTCAGGTATATTTATAGTTGCTGCTGATATTGTACGTAATGTTGGCTCGGCAGGTTGGCTGATAGCCATTTGGTTGATAACCGGTTTCATGACTTTAACTGCTGCCTTAAGTTATGGCGAGCTAAGCGGCATGTATCCAAAAGCAGGCGGGCAGTATGTATATTTAAAAGAAGCCTACAACAAACTCATCGCCTTTTTATATGGGTGGAGCTTTTTCGCGGTGATCCAAACCGGCACTATCGCGGCGGTTGGGGTGGCATTCTCTAAGTTTACGGCATATTTAATCCCTGCTGTGAGTGAGGACAATATACTTTTTCAACAGGGTTTTGTCAAGATCAGCGCGGCTCAGTTGGTGTCTATAGGTGTAATAGTATTACTTACCTTTATCAACACCCGCGGGGTAAAAAGCGGTAAACTGATACAAACTACCTTCACTTTAACCAAGTTGTTAAGTTTATTCGGGCTTATCATTTTTGGTTTTGTGGCTTTAAAACCCGAAATATGGCATGCCAATTGGAGCGATGCCTGGAACCTGCACAAATTAAACACCGATGGCAGCTTTACAAGCGTAACCCTGGCAGCAGGGCTTGGTGCAATAGCAGCCTCGATGGTGGGTTCTATATTCAGCAGCGATTCCTGGAATAACGTAACTTTTATTGCCGGCGAAATGCGTAACCCCAAACGGGATGTAGCATTAAGCCTGTTTTTTGGTACTATGATAGTTACCATTATTTATGTTGCAGCCAACGTGGTTTATACCGGTGTTTTACCATTGCATGAAATAGCTACCGCGCCTAAAGACCGTGTTGCCGTAGCAGCATCACAGGTTATTTTTGGCAATACAGGAACAGTTATCATCGCTATAATGATCATGATATCAACTTTTGGCTGTAACAACGGGTTGATTATGGCAGGCGCAAGGGTTTATTATACCATGGCAAAAGATGGCCTGTTTTTCAAAAAAACCGGCGAACTAAATGAAGCATCAGTGCCCGAGTTTGGTTTATGGATACAGGCTCTGGTAGCTTCGGTACTTTGCTTAAGCGGCAGGTATGGCGATCTGTTGGATATGATCTCCTTCGTGGTGGTAATATTTTATGTGCTTACCATTATTGGTATCTATATTTTAAGAGCTAAACACCCTAATGCCGAGCGTCCGTATAAAGCCTTTGGTTACCCGGTGTTACCTGCGATATATGTTGTGATGGGCATCGCGTTTTGTATTTTGCTGATCCTTTATAAACCACAATTTACCTGGCCGGGCTTAATTATCGTATTGATAGGTATCCCGATATATTATGTCACTAAAGGGAACGTTAAAAAGCAGGATGAAGCGGTTATTAATAGTTAGTTTATTTATTTTAAATGGGCAGGTTTACGCCCAGGATCTGCAGCAAAAAATATCAGCAGCTTTTAGCAGGTTACAGGCCGATAGTCAGTGTACTTACGCATCGCTATCATTAACTGTGCTTGATGCTAAAACCGGCGAGCAGCTGTTTGCTGCTAACCCCAACATGGGTTTGGCTACGGCGTCAACCCTTAAAACTATTACCGCCATTACCGCTTTTAATGTTTTGGGAGTCGATTTCAGGTACCAAACGCAGCTGGGCTACAGCGGCGGAATTACCGCCGATGGAACCCTTAACGGCGACATTATCATTAAGGGCGCGGGCGACCCTACCCTGGGTAGCTGGCGATACGAGCAAACCAAAGAGGCTCATGTACTGGCCCTAATGACCGACGCCCTGAAAACCGCAGGCATCAAAAAAATAAACGGGAGGATTATTGGCGATGACAGCATCTTCGGCACACAATCTATTCCCGAAGGTTGGATCTGGCAGGATATAGGCAACTATTACGGCGCCGGAACATCGGGCCTTTGCTGGCGCGAAAACCAGTTTGATATTAAATTGCGCACCGGTGCGGTTGGTAACCCGGTTGGCATAGCGCATACTGTACCCAACATTCCGTACCTTACTTTTAAAAGCGAACTGGTGAACGGTTCATCGGGCAGTGGCGATAATGCGTACGCCTTTTTACCCGTAGGCGGTAAAGTGATGTACCTGCGCGGCAGCTACGCCATCGACCAGGAGAAAAAAAGTATTTCTGCTGCTTTGCCTGATGGTGCCTATGATGCCGCCCTGCGTTTGGCGGATACACTGAAAAAACTGGGAATCACTGTAAGCAATGATCCCGAATCTGTTACCACACTAACGGCAAAAGGATTACAGGCGCCCCTGATTTCAAAAAACCTTACAACTATTCAGTCGCCGCCCTTAAGCAGGATCATTTACTGGCTCAATCAAAAAAGCGTAAACCTGTATGCCGAGCAACTGCTTAAAACCATAGCCTGGAAACAAGGCAGAAAGCCAACCACATTAAATGGTGTAGATGAGGTCCAAAAATTCTGGAAGGCAAGGGGTATCGACCCGAATAGCATTAATACCTACGATGGCAGCGGCCTTTCACCCGGCGACAGGGTAACTACCGGCACATTGGCCAAAATCCTGCAATCGGCCAAAAAAGAAAGCTGGTTTGCCGATCTGTATGAGAGCCTCCCGGTTTATAACAACATGAAAATGAAAAGCGGCAGCATCAACAATGTGCTGTGCTACGCAGGTTATCAAACCCATAACGGGAGGGAGCTTTGCTTTTCTATAATGGTGAATAACTTTAACGGATCGGGCCGGGGAATTAAAGAAAAGATGTTCAGGGTTTTGGATGTGTTGAAGTAGAGGCCCCCTAAGCCCCTGAAGGGGGAACGCCACGTGGAAGAATGTCATCAATATTGGTTATATAATTACTTCTTTTGATTAGCCAACCCACCTCTTTTCAGGGTTTCTTTTGCCTTCTCTACTTTTTTTAAACAAAAGGGTCGTTCCCGTGGCTTTCAACCTCACTGGCTAATAGGGCCGGATACTATTTCTGTCGATATGTTTTGTACAATAGTGGGCATATTATCTGCAGTATTTAATGCGGTTTTTTTTGCTGGTATATTATCCTAACTTTATTATCACAACCGAATCCATGAAGATGTTAACCTTAACTCCACGCAAGCCAATCATCTATCCCCCGGGAATAATCAGCCTTGCTTTATTGCCGATATTTTGTTTAATTTATTTAAATGAACAGAAGGCATTTGCTCCCCGAAATATGATGACTATTGCCGTATGGAGTCCTGAATGGCAGCAGGCTTTGCCAAAAAAATTTCAGCATAAATTTCCACCCGAAAGAAAATATCTCCATATCAATTTAGATGGAAAAAATGAAGCCGACGATAAAATTCGCCTTGATTTTGCCCGATTACAGATAAGGGAAATGCTTAAATCAAGAGATACAATTGGAGGCGTTGATTTTCATTTTGGCAACAAAGCCAAATACTGGACTTTTGTTAACGCGCTCGATATTTGCCAAACAGAAAACATTCTTGCTTATGCCCCTTATAAGGATGACATATATGTTATTAACGTTATACCTAAAAAAATTACCGTTGAAAAGCTATTTATTTGCGGAAACCTGTCCCAAAATCGTAGTTATTTATGGTCCAATTATCCTGACATAATGATCCCCAGCTTTAATCAATTAATAATATCTTTTTGGGCGCCCGGAATTGCGTTTTTGATGATGTTGTTTTTTTCGTTACGTAAGTTATATTTAAATTTATATCAACCATGAAAAAATTAAACGCTGCAATCATATTGTCCATTTTTACCCTTTCAGCCTGCAAGCCAAAAACCAACCCTGATGAGGCTGTTAAAAGCATTCAATTTAAATTTACGGAGCTGGGGCGCGAAACCCAGTTCAGGATCACCTGCGATAAGTTTGATTTTTATTTCCCCGAAGGGAAGGTTAAAAATTTTACACAAACACCGGGTATAGATAGCGTGATGCAACTGTTAAGCGGTATGAAACTGGCCGGCGAAGGCACTCAGCCCGATGTGAGGGGTAAAATTTATATCACCCATGCCAATAATGCCGTTGATACTGTTTGTGTAGGTGTTAAGGCGATGGATTACAAAGGCTCAACTTACGAAACACCGCAGGGGTTATTGGCGTTGATACAAAAATAACAGGCGCTTAAAATAAAACGGGTAATTATCAGAGCTAAAATCCGGGATCTCTGAAGGGGGAACGACAAATCCGCGAAAGACTTACGAAGTTTTTAAAACTTCGTAAGTCTGGGACCCTACAACTGGTCATGAGCAGTGCAACGTGGCAATGACATGGTTGTAAAGTGATATTTACTTACGCGTAAGTAACATTCAAAGTAAATGGTACGCTCAATGCTTTTGAAATGATGCAATTTGCTTTAGCGTCTTCGGCAATGGCTTTAAATTTGGCTTCGTCAACACCATCAATCGCTGATGCTTTCAATTCCAGGTGGATACCGGTGATGCTTAATGCCTGCATATCCAGGTCGAGGATAGCATCGGTGGTCAAATCGCCGGGAGTAAATCCAGCTTGTGACAGGGCAGCGCCAACAGCCATAGTAAAGCAGCCTGCGTGCGCAGCAGCAATCAGCTCTTCGGGGTTGGTGCCAACGCCATCGGCGAAGCGGGTTTTAAACGAGTATTGTGTTTTGTTAAGCACGGTGCTTTGCGTGGTGATTTCTCCGCTGCCGGCCTGTAAAGTGCCATTCCAATGGGCGTTTGCTGTACGTTTCATAGTTTGTAGTTTTTATTGTTTATGGTTTTTGTTTAGTCTATAGACCATAATCGATGGCCCATAGGTTTATTTTTGGTGCTTTAATAATAATTGGATTCCATACCCCATGGACTATTGACCATCGGCTATGGACTTCGCTCCCCTCACGACCATTTCGCCCGTTCATACTGAACCGGCCATTTTACTTCGTGCCCAAGTTCATGTGCTGCACGCAGCGGGAAATGCGGGTCGCGCAGCATTTCGCGGGCCAAAAATATAAGGTCGGCCTCGCCTTCCTGTATAATTTCATCGGCCTGGTGTGCTTTGGTTATTAAACCTACTGCACCGGTAAGTATACCACTTTCTTTTTTAATTTTCTCTGCAAATTCAACCTGGTAACCTGGTTTTAACGCTATCTTAACCCCTGCAATGTTTCCGCCGGTTGAGCAGTCTATCAGGTCAACGCCTTTATCCTTTAATATTTTAGCAAGTGCTACCGAGTCATCTGCCGTCCAGGTACCTTCGATCCATTCTGTTGCCGAAAGGCGTACAAACAGCGGGCTTTCTTTTGGCCATGCTTCCTGCACACTTTCAATAACTTCTAACAAAAAGCGGATGCGGTTTGGGAACGATCCACCATATTCATCGGTACGCTTATTACTTGCGGGTGAAAGAAATTCATGCAGCAAATAACCATGTGCGCCATGCAGCTCTATCACATCAAAACCAGCTTGTACGGCCCTTGCCGCGGCTGCCTTAAAATCGGCTTTTATTTTTTCAATTCCCGCTTTATCCAATTCAAGCGGAGCCTCTTCACTTTCGATAAAAGCTATAGCGCTTGGCGCGTAAGATTTCCATCCGTTTGGTTGATCGGAGGGGATCTGTTTTCCTCCCAGCCATGGTTGCTGGTGACTGGCCTTCCTACCCGCATGCGCCAGTTGTATGCCGGCATAAGCGCCATGAGCATGTATAAAATCGGTGATCTGTGTTAGTTTTTCAATGTGTTCATCCTTGTAGATTCCCAGATCGGCAGAAGAAATGCGGCCCTCGGGCGATACCGCTGCGGCTTCGGTAATAATTAAAGCAGCGCCGCCAACAGCACGGCTGCCCAGGTGTACAAAATGCCAGTCGTTAGCAAAGCCGCCTTCGCTGGAGTACTCGCACATAGGGGATACCACGATGCGGTTTTTAAGTTCGATATTTTTTATTTTAAGGGGCGAAAACAGATGGGCCATATTTTTTTATTTGGTACAAATATGGTAAGTAACATCGGTTGGCACCTCACTGTTTTGTAAATTATTGAAGGAGGTGAGGGATGATAAATTAGCGCTATAAATACTAAAGCCGCAAATAAAAGACCTCTTACCGTTAACCTTTTGCCCTTTAAGTATCTGTCATTGTTTTTTAACTTTGAACTAAAACTGTCATAAACTATGGATAATGAAAATTATATCGAACTAAATATTGCGGATGGCAGTAACATGGCAGCCTATACGGTATTCCCCGCAGATGTGAAACCAGGTACGCCAGCCATTATTGTATTACAGGAGGCCTTTGGCGTTAACCATCACATCCGCAGCGTTGCTGATAAATTTGCAGCTGAAGGTTATATTGCCATTGCCCCCGAACTTTTTCACCGCACTGCCCCAAAAGGTTTTGCAGGCGACTATACTGATTTTAATTCGGTAACCCCACACACTTCTAAACTAAGCAATGAAGGTTTTAAGGCCGATCTTGAAGCAACATGGGCATGGCTAAGCACACAAACCAACGTGGATATTAATGCTGTTTACGCCATAGGTTATTGTATGGGCGGCAGGGTAACCTTTATTGCCAACGCATTATTGCCATTAAAAGCGGCGGTATCTTATTATGGAGGCGGTTTGGATAAAGTTGCCCACATGGCTGCCAATCTGCATGGCAAGCACCTGTTTTTTTGGGGAGGTAAAGATGCGCACATCAAAACCGAAAACATCAATACCACTATCAACGCGGTTGAAGCTGTGGGGAAGGATTACATCAACGTAAAAATATCCTACGCCGATCATGGTTTTAATTGTGATGAGCGCTCAAGCTATAACGAAGCCGCATCCAAAGAAGCATGGACTTTGACGTTGGCATTTTTGGAGAATAACAGATAGGTAGAAAGCAAAAAGGGAGCAGCATTATGCAGGTACATCATTAAAAACAGGCAATGGGTGAAAAATCTGGTTCAGGCGAAATCAATGTCAGCAAGTTCCGGGTTTTATGGCGTTCTTTATCGGCCTACATTTGTTTGTAAATAATAAATAACATTATGAACACACAAGAAAATATCAATTATGAACGTATTGCCGGGGCGATAAACTACATAAAGCTCAACTTTAAAAACCAACCCAATTTGGATGAAGTTGCCGAAAAGGTGAACCTGAGCCCCTTCCATTTTCAACGTTTATTTACCGATTGGGTAGGCATCAGTCCCAAGAAGTTTTTGCAATACCTGAGTTTGGAATATGCCAAGGGAATATTGAAAGATAAGCAGGCTACTTTATTCGATACCGCTTATGAAACCGGACTTTCGGGCACCGGTCGGTTGCATGATCTGTTTATCAATATTGAGGGGATGACTCCGGCCGAATACAAGAACGGGGGTAAAGAATTGAGTATCAATTACAGCTTTGCCGAAAGTCCGTTTGGTAATATCATTGTAGCATCAACCCCTAAAGGAATTTGTTATATGGCGTTTGCCGATGACCATGCCGACGCGCTTGAACAGTTGAAACTGCATTTCCCCAATGCCGCTTACACCCAGGTGCTTGATCTGGCCCAGCAGGATGCTTTGCATATCTTTAAAAAAGATTGGTCGCAATTACCGGCTATTAAATTACACTTAAAGGGTAGCAGCTTCCAGCTAAAAGTATGGGAAGCATTACTAAAAATACCGATGGGTGGCCTGTGCAGTTATGGGGATATTTCGCAAAATATACTACTGCCCAATGCTGGCAGGGCGGTAGGTAGCGCAGTTGGTGCCAATCCGGTGGCGTTTTTGATCCCTTGTCACAGGGTTATCCGGTCGACAGGAGAATCGGGGCATTATCATTGGGGATCAACCCGTAAATCGGCCATGATAGGCTGGGAGGCTGCAATGGTTAATAACCCGGTATCAATTTAAATGGCTATGGAAATTAAAGGAAGAATTAACGGTTTAAACTGGGCGGATATTAAAGCCGAAATGGATACTAAAGGGTATGCATTAGTTAAAAATGTTTTAACTGTGGATGAATGCAACAACCTGGTAGCCCAATATGCTAATGAAAATCTGTACCGCAAAACGGTAGTTATGGAGCGGCACCATTACGGCCGGGGAGAGTATAAATATTTTACGTACCCGCTGCCTGCAATCATTCAGCAATTGCGCGAAAGTGTTTATCCTCATTTATCCCCGATAGCCAATAACTGGATGGAGTTATTGAATAAAGAGCTGCGTTTCGCCGGTACATTGGATGAATTATTGCAACATTGCCATGAGCACCAACAACTGCGCCCAACGGCACTGATATTAAAATATGTGAAATGTGGCTACAACGCCATGCACCAGGACCTTTATGGCGAAGTGTTTTTCCCCATTCAGTCGGTATTTGTTTTAGACGAACCGGGTGTTGATTATGAAGGGGGCGAATTTATTTTGCTGGAGCAAAAGCCCAGGGAGCAATCAAGAACGATAGTGTTAAAACCGGCCAAAGGCGATATGGTACTGTTTACCACCAGTTACCGGCCTGCAAAGGGGAGTAAAGGGTATCATAGGGTTAATATGAAGCATGGCATCGGTGAAGTAACGGATGGCCAACGGTGTAGCATGGGTATCATTTTTCATGATGCCAAATGATACCGCACCTGGCTTTGGGCGATACCTCTTTTTCGTGCAGCAGAAAGTTAAAACCTATAAAGAATGGGTTAATTTTGAGAATTTGAAGGGTTGAAAAATGAATTTATGGCTAATTATTATTTCAATAATCAATATTCAAATTTTTATTAAATTTATCGAAGTTTTAGGATGGCCGATAAAATAGTTATAAGTGATGTGCAGCTGGTTGATCGATTAAAATCGGGCGATGAAAGCGCGTTGACGGCTATCTACAAAAAATACTGGCAGCAACTGTACCTATCAGCTTATAATGTTTTAAAGGATAACCAGGCCTGCGAGGATATTATCCAGGAGCTTTTTATAAAGCTTTGGAATAGCCGGGAAAGTATCCGGATAACCGTATCATTAAAGGCGTATCTATACGCTTCTACCAGGTATGAGGTTTACCGGCAGATCCGTTCGGGAGCTGTAACGAGCGATGTTTTTGATATGCTTGCAAACAGATTGCAAACCCCTACGGGGCAGGAGGATATAGAATATAAAGAACTGATATTGCAGCTAAACTCGGCAGTAAACACCCTGCCCGAAAAGTGCCGCGAGGTTTACCGGCTTAGCCGCGAAGAACATTTAAGTCATAAACAAATAGCCTCCCAACTTAATATCTCAACCAAAACTGTAGAGAACCATCTGACTAAAGCCTTAAAGCAATTGCGTACTTCGCTGGGGAGTTTCTTTTTGTTTTAGGAACTTTTGTCGATTTTTTTTCTCTCATCAATAGGGGATACCCCCGTTTTTATACTCTCCTTATAAAAAGCCAGGTTTTGCAAAAGCACGAATTCCAACAATTGATTGATAAATACCTCAACGGGCAGGCTACCGATGATGAGGTGCAACTGTTGATGGACTTATTCGATAGCTTCCAAACCAACGAAGATTGGGATGAGCGGGCACTCGGCGTAAAGCAACAACTGGAAGATAAAATGCTGCAGCGTTTGAAAAGTGCTGTTCAGCAATCAAAAAAACAAGATCAACCAAAAGTATTCCGGCTTTTTGCCTACCGGAATATTGCCGCTGCCATAGCGCTCCTGTTTATAAGTGCCGGGATTTATTACAGCTTTCAACACGCTGCTAAGAGCCCCCTAACAGCACAAAATAACACTGCTGTTAAGCACGATGTTGATCCGGGTAAAAATAGAGCAATCCTAACCTTAGACAACGGCGAGAAAGTGGTGCTCGATTCCGCAAGAATCGGCACCCTTGCCCAAAAAGGTAACATCAGTATAAAAAAGACAAAAGATGGGCAGCTTATTTATGTGGCTGACGGTGAAAAAAAATCATCGGATGATGAGCCTATGGCCTATAACACAATCAGTACACCACGTGGCGGCCAATACCAGGTGATATTACCCGATGGGACTAATGTTTGGCTCAACGCGGCTTCATCTATTAAATTCCCAACCACTTTTGCAGGTAATGAGCGTAATGTTGAATTAAGCGGCGAAGCTTACTTCGAGGTTACTAAAAATCCATCCAGACCTTTTAAAGTAAATGTTAATACCCTTAACGTAAAAGTTTTAGGTACCCACTTTAATATTAATGCCTATAGCGATGAGGACGCCATCAGGACTACCTTGCTGGAAGGTTCTGTACAATTAACCAGTGGCGCGGCCAGCAATTTGTTAAAACCAGGTCAGCAGGGTATAATTAAAGGCGGCAATATACAGGTTATTGATGTTGATTCCGAAGAATTCGTGGCCTGGAAAAATGGCATTTTTGAATTTAACCGCTCCGGTATTCAGGATATCATGAAACAACTTTCGCGCTGGTACGATATCGAGGTAATTTATACAGGCAAAATACCCGATGATGAGTTTGTTGGAAAAATTGAGCGGAATGTAAAACTATCGCAAGTGTTGCACGTGCTGGAGCTTAGCCATGTCCATTTTAAAGTTGAAGACAAAAAGATAATAGTATCACCTTAACCATATCAATTAATAACAATTACCTTGAGTTAAACCATCTACCTATGAAAAAAAGCAGACTTATCTTCTAACACCCTACACCTACCTTGCCTGCAAAAATGCCGGGAGTACTGCAATACTCCCGGCTTAAATGTATGGGCCAGGTTTTTCCTGAGTTTCCTTCACAGACACATTAACCCAAACCGCAACGAAGTTATGCAATTAAACTTTAGGGGTAAAGTATTTTCTGTCCCCGGTACACCAACCTCCAAACTGTTTTTGACCATGAAGTTAACGGTTATCCTGATTTTGATTGGCTGTTTACAGCTTAGCGCCAAAAGTTATTCGCAAACCATAACGTTAAGCACAACCAATACCGCTATTGATAAAGTATTTACCGCTATTGAGAAGCAAAGCGGCTTTTACTTTTTTTACAAATACAAGGAAATTAAGCAGGCCAAACCTGTTACCCTGGCGTTAAAAAATGCCACACTTGATGAAGCACTGCGCGAGTGTTTTAAAGACGAGCCTTTTACCTATATTATTGATAACAAAACCATTATTGTAAATAAAAAGTACGAACAAGTGGTTGTACCGGAAAAGATAATTGTTGCCGGGCAGGTACTTGATAATGCCAAACAGCCTTTGCCGGGTGTAAGCATTGTCGTCAAAGGAACAAATACCGGTGTAATAAGCGGCGTCGATGGTAAATACAGCATCGAGGTTGATGATAACGCGGTGTTGGTTTTTAGGTTTGTGGGCTTCAAAACCAGGGAAGAACCAGTTAGTAAAAGAACGGTAATTAATGTGTCGCTTGAAGAAGATAACCAGCAAATGAGCGAGGTTGTGGTTATTGGTTATGGTAGCCTGGAAAGAAAAGATGTTACCGGTGCAGTTGGTACCGTTAAAATGGCTAACATAAAAGAGATAAAGGCTGCAAGTGTTGATCTGAAGCTTGCCGGTCAGTTGGCAGGTGTTACCGTAAACCAGGTAACAGGTACCCCGGGTGGTGGTGTCTCTGTTAATATCCGCGGCGCCGGTTCCATAGGTGCGGGCGATGATCCGCTGTATGTTGTTGATGGATTTCCTATTTCTCCGGGATTTGATCAATACTCCAATCCTATAAGCACTATTAATCCCGATGATATTGAAAGTATCAGTGTGCTTAAAGATGCCGCATCTACAGCAATATATGGGTCTCGTGGTGCAAACGGCGTTATTCTCATCACTACCAAAAGGGCTAAAAAAGGCGAATCGAGTGTTACGGTAAACACTTCGACCGGTATTCAAACCATCCTCCCCAAGAGCAAGCTTAAAATGATGACGGCATCTGAATTTGCCCAATGGCGAACAGAAGCAATACAGGATGCCAACGCTGTTAACGGCTCAAATAATCCCATACCAGCTGCGTACAATAATCCCAAATCATTGGGTAAGGGAACCGATTGGTTTGATGCGGTAACAAGAGTTGCCCCTATGCAAAATTATGATGTTACTATTGCCAATGGCACCGAAAAAATAAGATCGTTATTCTCGTTGGGATTTTTTGACCAGCAGGGTACCGTGATAAACACGGCTTTTAAAAGGTATTCATTAAAAGCCAATATGGATGCCGATGTAGCTAAAAATTTAACAGTTGGTCTTAGTATAGCGCCTACCTATAGTTTTAGGAACTTAAAGGAAACCGACGGTCATTTTATTTCGGGTGCGTTAAGCCAGGCTTACCTGGAAAGCCCGCTTACTCCGGTAAAACAGCCCGATGGATCATATACCAATGTTGTTGGCTCGCCCGGTACATTTCAAAATGTTAACCCGGTTAGCCAATTGGTAAATACAACCAATAATCGCAACGAATTTCGCGTACTTTCCAATGTTTATGCCGATTGGGAAATACTTAAGGGCTTAAACTTTAAATCAACTTTTGGGGTCGACTATCAAACAAAATCGCAGGACTATTACAGGCCATCTTTTCTTGGAGGTTTCAACGTGCCAAATCGCGATGGAAAACAACAAAAGGCAGTAGGCTCTTTTACTTCATACAATGTTTTTAACTGGCTTAATGAAAATAGTATTAATTACAAAAAAACTTGGGGGAACCATACTTTAACGGTATTAGCCGATTACTCCATCCAGCAGGAAAATTTGCATAGTCGTTTAACTTTCGGTACAGGATTTCCTGATGATGCCATACGGTCGGTTGATAAGGCAACTATTGTTACCGCAAGCGCAAGCGATTTAGAATGGCGTTTACAATCGGTAATTGGAAGGGTAAACTATGCGTATAAAGATAAATACCTGTTAAGCGGATCTATCCGCCGTGATGGCTCATCCAGGTTTGCCCCGGGGCACAGGTGGGGTACTTTCCCTTCTGTATCTGGCGGCTGGCGTATCTCTGACGAATCATTTTTTCCTAAAACGGCAGCTATTGACCAGTTGAAGTTTACCGCCAGCTATGGCCTTGCGGGTAACAACAATGTTGGATACTATGATTATATCCCATCTGTTGATGCTGCCAACTATACATTTGGTGGCGCGCTTGCTCCCGGTGCTTCAGAAACCGACCTGATAGGAAATAAAGAACTTGGTTGGGAAACTACCCGGCAGCTTGACATTGGTTTGGATGTGTCATTACTTAAAGGCCGCATTTATTTAATTGCAGAATACTACAACCGTTTTACGCAAAAAATGCTGCAATATATCCCTATTCCTATTGTATCGGGCCATGGCACAGCTTTAACAAACGTTGGTAATGTGCGCAACCGTGGATGGGAATTTACCTTAACCACCAAAAATATTGTTGGCCACGCGTTTAACTGGTCAACAGATCTTAACATTTCCTTTAACCGCAACAAAGTATTAAGTTTAGGTCCAACCCCGTATATTTATGATGCACCAGCCAATGATAACCCTACCAGCATCACCAAAGTGGGCTTGCCACTGGGCCAGTTTTATGGATATATTTTTGAAGGAATATTTCAGAACCAGGCCGAGCTTGATAAATACGCGCATTTTGATGGTGAGCAGGTTGGGAATATCAGGTACAAGGATATTAATAAGGATGGGGTAATTGATGTAAACGACCAAACCAACATTGGAAACCCCTGGGCACAGTTTACATTTGGTTTTAATAACCATTTTTCATACAAAAACATTGATATGAACATTATCTCTGCAGGTTCGGTAGGCGGGCATGTGTTTGATATGTACAAACAGTTTACCACCAACCTTGATGGTGTTTTTAATGTGGAAGAATCTGTTATTCATCGCTGGCGTTCTGCAAGCAATCCGGGCGATGGGTTGTTGCCTACAACCGTTTCAAACACCAACCTTGCCCGCGATTATTACCCATCCTACTGGGTTGAAAGCAACTCGTATTTAGCTGTTAAGAATATTGATATCGGGTACAATTTTAAAACTAAGTTCAGTAAAAATTTCAGGGTTTATTTCAGTGCGCAAAACGCCATACTCATAACCGGTTATAAAGGCGGTAACCCCGAAGTTGGGATAGACGGGCAAGACGGTAACCGCTCACTTTCGCCAAATGTGAATTTTAACGGTTATCCGGTTTCTGCGGTTTATACCCTGGGGTGTAACGTAACATTTTAATTAAAATGAGAATTAAAAAGAACGATGGTGAAACCATAACAACTGAAATCATGAAAATTAACATATATGCTTTTCTTATTCTTGCAGTAATCGGTTTAGCCGGCTGTAAAAAAGACTATCTTAACCTGCAGCCAACAGGTACTCAAAATACTACCATTTTTTTTAAAACACCCGCGCAGTTTACCCAGGCTGTAAATGGAGCTTATGCACCTTTGCAGGGTTTATACAATAGCAGTTTTTGGGCCATGGGCGAAATGCGGTCTGATAATACCTCCTATGAATTTGACCCTTATGATCGCTCTGGTACCAACAAAGAGGAAATAGACGAATTCAGGGAATCAAGCAATAACGATATGGTTGGTGCTTTTTTTGAAGCCAGTTACACGGGCATTGGCCGGTGTAATGCTATTTTAAGCCGGCTGCCTGCGGCTAAGCTTAATGCAGCCGTTGCAGATACCATTGCCGGGCAGGCCAGCTTTTTACGGGCCTTTAATTACTTTAATATGGTGCGCATGTTTGGCCGGGTTCCGTTGGTGCTTAATGAAGTAGAATCTGTAAGTGAGGCCTTCAAGGTGGCGACCAAAGCCGATATTAATGCCGTTTATGCTGCTATTATTGCTGATGCCCAGGTGGCCATTGTCAAATTGCCGGTAAGATATAGCGGAGCCGCTAACAAAGGAAGAGTAACCAAGGGGACTGCGGAAACCATGCTTGCCGAAGTGTACATGACCCAAAAGAAATTTGACCTGGCCATACCGCTGCTGCGTAATATTATCACATCAAACACTTATAGCCTAAATGCCAATTATGCCGATAACTTTGATATTACCAATGAGAACGGTCCCGAATCGATATTTGAGATCCAGTATATAGAAGGCTCCAACGGCCTGGGCAGCAATTTTATGGATACTTTTATTCCCTGGGATTATTATGATTCTGACGTTACCGGGTTCGAGATAGGCAATGGCGCGCAAAACGGCTGGAATATTCCAACACAGGACCTGGTTAATGCGTACGAAGATGGCGATAACAGGAGGGATGCTTCTTTAATTGACTTTACATCTGATGAATATGGGGTTGATTTGCCCTTTATTAAAAAGTTTCAAACTACAAGCGCCGTTCAGGGGATAACAGGTAAAAATTTCCCTGTTTACCGTTATGCCGATGTTTACCTGATGCTTGCCGAATGCCTGAATGAGCAGGGTTTTGCAGGTGGCGGCGATGCCTTCAAATATTTAAACCTGGTAAGGGAGCGGGCAGGCCTGGAAGATAAATCAGCTGGCAATGCAGATCCTGCATTAAATGTTTCGGGCCAGGAGGCTTTCCGAGATGCCATAGCGCATGAACGGCAGGTTGAGCTTGCTTTTGAAAACCACCGCTGGTTTGATCTTATACGTACAGGTAAAGCGGTTGCAGTAATGACGGCCCACGGCACTAGGGAAAAAGCCTTTAAAAAACCTTACTGGAACGTTAACTCTGCCGCATATGCCAATATCCGGCTGCTTTTCCAATATCCGCTAAATGAAGGCAACCTTG
The DNA here is from genome assembly GCF_056400605.1 of Mucilaginibacter sp. P5_A4. Classification (NCBI taxonomy): domain Bacteria; kingdom Pseudomonadati; phylum Bacteroidota; class Sphingobacteriia; order Sphingobacteriales; family Sphingobacteriaceae; genus Mucilaginibacter; species Mucilaginibacter sp. P5_A4. The sequence goes on from NZ_JBFUKX010000036.1 coordinate 27,562, forward strand.
AACATTAATGCAGCACCTGCTGCCAGTAAAACTTTTACGGGGCTACAACAAGTTTATTAACAAATATTGCAATTACCACATCATTTTTACCTGTTTTATAGCTAAATATGTACAGTATTTAAAACAAAAATCGTTCTTAAGCTATATTAGTGGTATGAATTATATTCAAATGATAAGCGTGTTTAATAAAACAAGCTTAAGTATCGTTTTATTACTTTTTTTACAATCCAGAACCTATTCACAGGTTCAACCTGTCCCCGTTCCTTTTAGCATTGATAACCTGATATGTGAATATAAAAACAACCCAATATCTGTTGATGCAGCCAACCCGCGCCTCGGTTGGAGACTGGTTACACAGGAGCGTGGCATTCAGCAAACATCTTATGAGATAAGAGTAGGTAGTAACGCGGTATCATTAACCCGGGGCAAGGATATTATTTGGGGTACCGGCAGGATCTATTCAGATCAGTCGGTGCAAATTTATTATGGCGGCCCGATGCTGGCATCGCGGCAAAAAGTTTATTGGCAGGTAAGGGTATGGAACAATAAAAACCAGGTAAGCCCCTGGAGCATGGTTAACTTTTGGAAGATGGGCCTACTAAAACCAACCGACTGGACAGCCAAATGGATCCAGAATGCCTATCAGTCTGATACTACAGGTGGTCCCGCTCCTATGTTTCGTAAAGCATTCAAATTAGATCATAAAATACGTGCCGCCCACTTGTATATAACCGCACATGGCGTTTTTGAAGCGCAGTTAAATGGAAAAAGGGTAGGTACAGATTACTTTGCACCCGGCTGGACGAGCTATAACAAACGCATTCAATACAATGTGTATGATGTAACGTCAAGCCTGCAAAAGGGTGATAACGCAATTGGCGTAACTATTGGTGATGGATGGTACCGTGGCTATACTTATAATCGTAAAAAAAATGTGTACGGTACAAAACTGGCACTGTTTTGTCAGCTTGAGGTATTATATACCAATGGCACCCGCGTGGTGATCAACTCTGATAAAAGCTGGAGGGCGAGTTACGGAGCTATCGGGTCTTCCTCATTTTTTGATGGCGAAGTTTACGATGCCCGCAAAGATAAATCCGGGTGGACAAGTCCTGGCTACCGCGATCTTACCTGGGATACCGTTAAAACAGATTCAACTATTAAAGATAACCTGATAGCCACCGCAGGCCCTACGGTAAAAAAACACGAAAAATTTTTACCTCTTAAAGTATTTACCACACCTGCAGGTGAGCGGGTAGTTGACTTTGGCCAGAACCTGGTAGGTTGGGTACAGTTTAAACTTAAAGCAAAAGCAGGCGATACGCTTAGGCTTTTCCATGCCGAGGTGCTCGATCAAAAGGGGAACTTTTACACTAAAAACCTGCGTACCGCCAAACAGGAGATCACCTATGTTTTTAAGGATGATAGCATAGCCACGTTTGAGCCTCATTTTACCTTCCAGGGCTTTCGGTTTTTGAAGGTGGTTGGCTACAATGGACCGTTGGATTCAACTAACCTGGCCGCTTACGCATTGTATTCGGATATGGCACAAACGGGTAAATTCTCAACATCCAACCCACTCATTAACCAGTTGCAGCATAATATTCAATGGGGACAAAAAGGGAATTTTATTGATGTACCTACAGATTGCCCTCAACGCGACGAACGCATGGGTTGGACCGGGGATGCCCAGGCTTTTTGCCGCACCGCAACTTTCAATATGGATGTTGCCGGGTTTTATACCAAGTGGTTAAAAGATCTTACTGCCGATCAGCATAAAAATGGCGCGGTACCGTATGTGATACCAAACATGCTGGATAGTGCTTCGTCGGCAGCGTCGGGCTGGAGTGACGTAGCCACTATTGCACCATGGAATATTTATTTGGCCTACGGCGATAAACGGGTTTTACAGGAGCAGTACGAAAGTATGAAGGCCTGGGTGGGTTATATTCAGTTCCATAGCCGTAACTACCTCTGGGATACAGGTAACCACTTTGGCGACTGGCTTTTTTACGCCGGCACAAATTATGAAGATGGCGCTGCTCTTACCGATAAAAATCTGATAGCACAGGCATTTTACGCACATTCAACGCAATTGCTCATCAACGCTGCAAAAGTATTGGGTAAAACCGATGATGTGCAAAGGTACTCGCAACTGCTCTACAATGTAAAAAAAGCATTTAACAGCGAGTATGTAACTCCCAATGGGCGCATGATATCTGGTACACAAACCTCCTATGTACTGGCACTTAACTTTGATATGCTGCCCGAAAATCTGAGACAATCGGCTGCAAAAAGATTGGTTAAGAATATTGATGACTATGATGAACACATAACTACCGGCTTTTTGGGCACACCTTATATCTGTCATGTATTAAGCCGATTTGGCTATAGTGACGTAGCATATGGTTTGCTGATGAAGGAGTCGTATCCATCATGGTTATACCCGGTAAAAAACGGTGCAACCACCATTTGGGAACGATGGGATGGCATTAAGCCCGATGGTTCTTTTGAAGACCCGGAAATGAACTCCTTTAATCACTATGCCTACGGCGCTATTGGCGATTGGATGTATAGGGTAATAGCAGGTATTAATACTGATGAAAACGATCCCGGATTTCATAAAATCATCATCGCGCCTCATCCTGGCGGTAAACTTACCAGTGCGCAGGCCGAACTGGAAACGCTTTACGGCAAAATAAAGTCGGCATGGAGCATAGATAATGGCATATTTACTTTGGATATTGTAGTACCACCCAATACCACAGCTCAGGTAGTTTTACCATCGGTAACAGACCCGGTGACTGAGAGCGGACTTGATATAAACACTATAGAAAGCATCACCGAAATTAAAAAAACAGGAAATGATGAACAGATAAATGTGGTATCGGGTACTTATCATTTTGTGTACACCATGAAACCACCGGGTAAACGGTAACAAACCCAGTCGGGATTTAAATTTAAGCCTTTGCAAATGAATAGCATCATCAAATTAAAATACATCTTTATAATAATAATTTGTGCTTTGTCTGCATCTGCAAAAGCCCAGTTACATATCATCCCGCAGCCACTACAGTTAACCGGGCAAAAAGGCAGCTTTATTTTAAGCAATAAAACAGTTATCGGGGTTGATAAAGAAAGCCAGGCTGTAGGTAAATACCTGCAGGATTACCTTGCCCAAAACTACAAGCTGAATTTAAAGCTGAAGGTTTATGCTAAAATACCTGTTGCTATAGCTATACAGTTGCTTACTACTGTAAGTAGCAAAGAGGGGGCTTATAACATGAACGTAAAACCCGGCAGTGTAAAAATATCGGGCAATGGGGCTGGGTTGTTTTATGGTGTACAATCATTAATTCAATTGCTTCCGGCAAAAACTGTTGCTCCTGTAAAAATAACAGCATGTGTAATTGCTGATGAGCCTCGTTTTCAGTGGAGAGGTTTGAGTTTGGATGTGAGCCGTCATTTTTTTACGGTTGATGAGGTAAAAAAATATATTGATGTAATGGCCCATTATAAATTGAACGTGTTTCACTGGCATTTAACTGATGATGAAGGCTGGCGCATCCAGATTGATAAATATCCTAAGTTAACCGGGGTGGGCTCAAAGATCAGCTTTTATGAAAAGCAAGGCAAATTTCGCAAGCTGGATAATTTAATAGATGGGGGGCGTGATGGATTTTATACCAAGGACGATATCCGGGAGGTGATCAAATATGCACAGGCCAGGTATATAACCATACTGCCCGAAATTGAGATGCCCGGCCATAGTGAAGCAGCCATATTTGCCTATCCCGAACTGGGCTGCCAGGATTCAACAGGGGCAAAACATCGTGTCCGTATGCTGGATCCAAGTGAGCATACTTTTACTTTTATGGAAGATGTACTTACCGAGGTGATCGCGCTCTTCCCTAATCAGTATATCCACATTGGTGGTGATGAGGCCGAGATGATAGATTGGCTGAAAAGTCCTGCCGCGGTTGCGCTCATGAAAAGGGAAGGCCTGAAAAACGAGAAAGAAATACAGAGTTATTTCATCAAAAGGATAGAAAAATTTTTGCTCTCTAAAAATAAGAAACTTGTAGGTTGGGACGAGATACTGCAGGGAGGTTTGGCCGAATCGGCCACGGTGATGAGCTGGCAGGGCGAAGCCGGTGGTATAGCTGCTGCCAAAATGCACCATCATGTGGTGATGACACCATTACCTTACATGTATTTTGATGCCCCGCAGGCTAATGAAGATTTGGAACCTATCGGCTGGAATCCGCCGGTAACCTGGCAAATGGTTTACAATTACGAGCCAATGTCAAAAGAACTAAGTCCGGAGGAGGCCGAATATATTTTAGGAGCGCAGGGGAATATCTGGGCAGAAAAAGTTCCGGATGCATCGCATCTGCAGTACATGGTTTATCCCCGTGCACTCGCTGTGGCCGAACTTGCATGGTCGTCAAAAGAAAATAAAGATCTTGTTAGGTTTGAATATAAAATGAAGCAGCAATATGGTTATTTCAAGCTGTGGAATTTGAACGCCCGCCTGCCCGATATTGTAGGGATGAATAACATAGTTACCAATAGCGACCAGTTTGGACTGGTGCTTAAATACCCGTTATTAGGTGCGCAGGTACGTTATTCAGTTAACGGTACAATGCCCGATAGCAGTACAAAGGGGCAGGTTTTCCCGGTAAATATCAGCGCAATGATCAAAGACAGCCTGGTGTTAAAAACCTATACTACCTGGACATTGAACAAACAGCACATTTTCCAGGTGGCAACTATAAAGCATGTTAATGTTACCGTAAATAGCATAGCCCCGGCAGATTTAAAGCCTGGTTTAAGCTATAAGCTTATAAAAAGTAAAGAAACCAGTTTTGATAAGGTGGATACGTCCATTGTCGCTATAACGGCTATAATAGATTCCGTCAATCCAATGGTATTGCCCGTAACCGATGGCAACATTACCTGGGTAGAAATGAACGGCTATATAAAAATTGATATTGAAGGTGATTATGAGCTCACCTCGGGCTTCGAGGTTAGTCCTGCCTTGTTTGTGGGCGATCAGCAGATTATTTACAAAAACAAAAACGCTTACGTTGAACCGCAGAAGGCATTGCTGCACCTTAAAAAAGGAATTTACAATTTAAGCGGATATTATATAGCCGACAACATAAACCGGATGCAGGATTTGATACTAATAAAGACAGCTAATGGTAAATTACTTAATCCGGTGCGTTACATGTTTCACTAACAGGTTTATGGTGCAATATAAAAGCCTGTTTAAAACGCTGTTGGTGCTCACATGTTTGGGTACAAGCTTTTTTGCGTACGCACAAACCTATGGCAAATATGTTAATACCTTCATTGGTACATCTGCAACCGGGCATACCTTTCCCGGCGCTACGGTACCTTTTGGTTTGGTTCAGTTAAGCCCCGAAACAGGCAATTTTGGCTGGAACTATTGCTCTGGATATCGATATGAAGATAGTGTTATAACAGGTTTTGCACATACCCACTTAAGCGGTACCGGCGGCGTTGATTTGGGTGATGTGTTGTTTTTCCCATTCCAGGGGAGTGATCCACCTAAATTCGTCAGTGGCTTTTCGCATCAAACAGAAAAAGCTTCACCAGGCTATTACGAGGTGGTATTAAAAGATCATAACATTAAAGCGCAGCTTACTGCTTCGGCCCATACCGGTTTGCACAGGTATACCTTTAATCAAGCCGGCAAATCGCATTTGCTGATAGATCTGCAAAGCGGTTTGGTTGAGGATGCCGAACAACTAAAGGAGCATGTATCCGAAGGCAGCATCACCATCAATAATAAAACCAGTATTAGTGGCTACGCATTTTCGAGCCAATGGGTAAATAAAAAGGTGTTTTTTACCGCGAGTTTCAGCAAAGCATTTACTGGTTATCATTTTATTGATGGAGACATCCATCGCCGTTTGGTGGTTGATTTTAATACCAATCCCGGCGAAACGGTGGAGGCCAAGGTTGGCATCTCGGCGGTAAGTATTGAGGGTACCCGCAAAAACCTCGCTGCCGAAACTGCCAATAAAACGTTTACACAGGTTAAGGCCGATGCTGCTAAAGTCTGGGAAAGCTATTTCGCCAAAGTAAGATCCGAGGGTACCGATGAGCAAAAGATAGCTTTTTATACCAGTATTTATCATGCTTTAATTCAACCCAATAACATTGCCGATGTGGATGGCAAATATAGGGGTGCCGATGACCTGGTACATCAATCTGCCGATAAAGTGTACTATTCAACATTATCGCTGTGGGATACCTACCGCGCTGCCCACCCCCTTTACACACTCATCTGCCCGGATAAAGATGGCCAAATGGTTGAAACTATGCTACAGCATTTCAAAGTTACCAAACTATTGCCCGTATGGACTTTGTTTGGTAAGGAAAGCTACGCCATGATAGGCAATCATGCTGTACCTGTGATAGTAGATGCGAGCCTGAAAGGCATTAAAGGCTTTGACAAAGAGCAGGCTTTTGAAGCCATAAAAGCTACGCTCACCACCAACAAAAATCCAAAATACAATTGGGGCCTTTACATGCAATACGGCTACCTGCCATCGGATAGTGTAAAGCGCGAAGCCGTATCCCGTACGCTTGAAGCTGCTTATGACGATTGGTGCGCTGCGCAACTGGCAAAATCGCTTAACAAAACGGCAGATTATAACTATTTCAACAAACGCTCCACATGCTACAAAAACCTGTTTGATACATCAACCAACCTGATGCGGGGTAAATTATCAGATGGGAGTTGGGTGCAGCCTTTTGCCAGCCTGGATAGCGGGCAACTGGCAATAGGCGGCGACTATACCGAAGGCAATGCCTGGCAATATACCTGGCAGGTACAACACGATATCCCCGGATTGATAAAGCTGATGGGAGGGAAGAAGCCTTTCTTAGCCAGGCTCGATTCTTTGTTCAATATGGATTCAAAAGTATTTGGCAAAGGCTCAACGCTGGATGTTACGGGGCTGATAGGACAGTATGCCCATGGCAACGAGCCCAATCACCACATTGCCTATTTGTATACACTTGCCGGAGATCCTGCCAAAACGCAGCGGCTGGTAAGGCAGATCTCTGATCAGTTTTACCAGAACAAACCGGACGGATTATCCGGTAACGATGATTGCGGGCAAATGTCGGCCTGGTATATTTTTACGGCGATGGGCTTTTATCCTGTTAGTCCTGCCGATGGGCGGTATGTATTTGGTGCGCCGCAGTTGAGCAGGATCAGCCTTGCCTTATCCGGTAATAAAAGCTTTGTTATAATGGCCCAAAACTTATCAGTAACTAACAAGTATGTCCAAAGCATTAGCCTGAATGGTAAACCTTATTTAAGGAATTATATAAGCCATAGGGACATCATGAACGGTGGCAATTTGGTGTTTGTGATGGGCGGTAAACCCCAGGCTGCAAAGCCAGATTAGCCTCAAAAAAGGCCGGATAATTCTTTTGGCGGGCACCAGGTGTTCCATTTCAGCGTGGAATTAAATAAAAAAGGCGACATTCATCGCCTTCTTAGTATTATACGATCCCCGGACCATCAATGATGATCCGGGAAAAAATTTAGAATCTGTATCTCACAAACGCTTCCATAGCCTCATACTCAGCCATCCCTAAGCGATCATAACGATTCGCGGTGTCGCGGGTGCGGTCCTCGGCCCTTACCCAGAACTCCCTTGCATCATCCCCCGGGAACACAGGGCGATCCTTTTGAGACTGGTGCTTAAAGATGGCGTTCCGCTTGCGGATCACTTCTTCAGGAGAAAGGGGCACCGACATTTCAATCTCATAGGTTTCAAACTCGTGCCATGCGCCGCGGTACATCCATAGCCAGCAATCCTTCACCCAGTCCTCGGTAGCTTTCAGGCGGTTCAGGGCAGCCAGGATAATGTTGAAACAAACCAGGTGCGTACCGTTGGGRTCRGCAAAATCGCCAGCMGCAAAAATCTGGTGCGGCTTTATTTKCTGCAGCAGCTCYATGGTTAACAAAATRTCTTCCTCGCCCACCGTGTTCTTCTTGGTTTTACCCGTTTCATAAAAAGGCAAAGCCATAAAGTGGATATGGTCATCGGGCAAACCCGCGTAACGTGCACCCGAGATGGCTTCTGTTTTGCGGATAAAACCTTTCACATTGCGGATCTCGCGGGTATCAATCTGGTTAGGCTGCTTCTGCGGGAAAAAGGCGCGCATCTCCTCATATAAGGAACTCAGGTGACCACTATCCTCGCCGATGCTGTTGGTAAAATCAATAGCAAACTCCATGTAACGCAACACATCATCATCCCAAACAGCGGTATTGCCCGATGTTTGGTAAGCTACGTGCACATCATGCCCCTGGTCAACCAGGCGGATAAAAGTACCGCCCATGGAGATCACATCATCATCCGGGTGCGGAGAGAAGATGATGGAACGTTTCTTGGCAGGCAAAGCCCTTTCCGGCCGTTGGGAATCATCCGCATCCGGCTTGCCGCCCGGCCAGCCGGTAATGGTATGCTGGATCTGGTTAAAAATATCGATGTTGATGTTATAAACCGGTCCCTGCTCTACAGCTAACTGTGCCATCCCATGGTTATTGTAATCCTCTTCGGTGAGTTTCAATACCGGTTTGCCAATGGTATCGGCCAGCCAGATCACCGCTTTTTTCTTCAATACTTTATCATCCCATGAACAATCTTTTACCAGCCAKGGRGTATCAAAMCGGGTCAGCTCAGAAGCGGCGGCCGCATCCAGTACAAACTCCACATGCTGGGATAGCTGCAGGTAGGTAGCCGGTACCTCACCCGAGATCTCACCTTCCACCGCTTTTTTAATAATAGGTGCTTTCTTGGCGCTCCAGGCCATCAGGATGATCTCGCGGGCTTTAAAAATGGTGCCAATACCCATGGTGATGGCTTTGGTAGGCACATTGGCCTTACCCCCAAAATCACGGGAAGCATCATTGCGGGTCAAATCATCTAAAGTAACCAGGCGGGTACCCGAGTTGGGTGCCGACCCCGGCTCGTTAAAGCCGATGTGACCGGTACGGCCAATCCCCAGGATCTGCAGGTCMAGGCCGCCTAATTCCTCAATCTGGTGCTCATAAGCCAGGCAGAAAGCCACCACGGCATCTTTATCCAGGGTTCCATCCGGGATGTGYACCTGGGCAGGCTCAATATCCACATGACTAAACAAATTCTCGTACATGAAAGTAACATAGCTTTGGGCCGCATCGGGCTTCATGGGATAGTATTCATCAAGGTTAAAAGTGATGACATTTTTAAATGATAAACCATCTTCCTTGTGCAGGCGCACCAGTTCGGCATAAACCCCGATGGGGGTAACACCGGTAGCCAAACCAAGCACGGCTTTTTCGCCTTTGCTTTGTTTGTCGCGGATCAGCTTTGCTATCCGGCCAGCTACTGCAATTGAAGCTTCCTGCTGGTTGCTATAAACACTTACCGGCAGTTTCTCGTACCGGGTCTCTTCCAATAAATTTAATCGGGCCATAGGATGGGATGAATTTGATTGAAAACAAATATATCAGATATTTACTTAGTGTACCCATTATTTTAACTTTTGTAAACGCCCAACAAATAGTAATTTAACCGGATGTTACCTTTAAACCAAAATCTGCAAAAACTTTTTGATATCGCCCGCAAACCGGCTAAAACAGGTATCGGTTTAATGTCGGGTACCTCACTCGATGGGTTGGATATTGCCTTGTGCAGGTTTACAGGTAACGGGCTGCAAACCCGATTTGAGCTGATGCAGTTTATCACCATTCCATATCCGGAAAGTTTTAAAACCGAGGTGCAGCAAATATTTGCCCGCAAAACAGTCGACCTGGAAAAGCTGACTTTACTGAATGCCTTTATTGGTAATTATCACGCCGAACTGGTACTGCAGGCACTTTCAAAATGGGGGGTAAAGCCTGATGTAGTTGATTTTATAGCCAGTCATGGGCAAACCATTTACCATGCTCCAAAAAGATTACACAAACAGACGGGTTACGCTAACGCTACCCTGCAAATTGGCGATGGTGACCACCTGGCTGTAAAAACCGGAATACTGACAATCAGCGATTTTAGACAAAAACACATAGCCGCAGGCGGCGAAGGCGCACCGCTGGCATTATATGGCGATGTGCTATTAGGTAGTAAAACGGGCGAAAACAGGATCTTGCTCAATATTGGCGGCATTGCCAATTTAACCTATTTACCGGCTGATAGCGATGCTGCCAAGGTGTTGTGCACCGACATTGGGCCGGGTAATACATTGATAGATGCTGCCTGCCGCAAGTATTTTAATAAGCCTTATGATGAGGATTCAAACATTGCCAATAGTGGCAATGTAAATAAAGAGCTACTTAACGCTTTACTTAGCCATTCATTTTTTGAGGAGCAGGCCCCAAAAACTACCGGACCAGAATTGTTTAATTTAACAGTTGTTGAAACCGCGCAAATGCAATCGGGGACCAAGGATATTTCAAATGCAGACCTGGTAGCTACTTTGAGTGAATTTACGGCTGCATCAATCATTAATTTTATTACGGCTAATGTTATAGCGGATGATCTGAAAATATTTATAAGCGGCGGCGGCGCAAGAAACCCTTTTATAGTAAGCCGTTTGAAGCAGGCTTTTGCACACATTGATGATACCGGCAGTTTAGGGATTGATCCGAATGCAAAGGAGGCTATCCTGTTTGCCTTGCTGGGTAACGAGGCTTTGTGTGGAGAGCCTATCACTATTGGCAATAATCCAAAGGTTTTAATGGGGAAGCTTAGTTTTGCGGTTTGATAATAGCTTGATTATTGATGCTCATTTTGTTATATTTGAGTTATGGGAGCGAAAGAATTAACATCAGATTCTTTAAATGAACAGCAGGTATTAATGTTGAGGCTATTAAAAAAGCCCCTGCCTGATGCTGATTTTGCACAAATCAGGCATCTTGCTGTGAAACTATTATCCAGGCAATTAGATGAGATTGTAGAAGACTGGGAGGAGAAGCAAAATATCACAGCCCAAGCCTACGATCAGTTAAGTAAGGGGCATTTCCGTAGTAACTCCAAAAAGCATAAATGAAAGTCGTGCTTGATTCCAATATTCTTTTAGTAGCAATTGGAAAAAGAAGTCGCTACAGAGTAATTTGGGATGTGTTTATTGAAGGAAAAATCGATCTGATAATTTCTGAAGATATACTATACGAGTATGAGAAAATAATGCAAGAGCATTCAGCGCCGGGTGTCGCCGAAGTTGTAATGAATATATTCTCCGAATCATTGAATGTAATTCATCAACAAATTTATTATTCATGGAATTTAATAAAGCAAGATCCGGACGACAATAAATTTTTTGATATAGCTATTGCGGGGAATGCAGATTACCTTGTAACTAATGATGCTCATTTTAATGCAGTCAAACATCTTACATTTCCTTCTGTAAATGTAATTTCAGCAGATGTGTTCTTAGAAATCGTTCAAAACCTTATAATAAGCTAAACAATTCTAAATTATTCTTATCCCAAACAAAACATATAATTCCTTACTTTAGAAGTATATGCTGCCTCTACTCATTTCTGAACAAATACGCAGGGCTGATGCGTTTACCATTGCCAATGAGCCTATTACTTCTATCGATCTGATGGAACGGGCCTCTAAGGCATTTGTGGGCTGGTTTATCAATCATTTTCCTGATAAGGATAAATCAATATCCTTTTATTGTGGTACCAGTAATAATGGTGGCGACGGACTGGCAATAGCACGCTTGTTGAAGGAACACCATTATAAATGCATAAATGTTAATATTGCCCGCTTCAGTAATAAAGAATCAAATGATTTTGCTGCTAACCTGGCAAGGTTACAGCAAACCGGCATCTCCATTACAGAAATAAAAGCCGGGGATGAAATACCTCCCGAAAGCGGCGCCATAATTATCGACGCCTTATTGGGTACAGGATTGAATAAACCTCTTTCGGGAGACTATGAGCGGCTGGTAAAGTATATTAATGATTTAAATAGAACAATAGTTGCTGTTGATGTACCTACAGGATTTTTTTCGGAAGGAGAGAATGATCCTGATTCGGTAGTTATTAAAGCCGACCTGGTGATCACTTTTCAGCAGCCGAGGATCAATTTTCTATTGCCCGAATCGGCATCCTACATCAATTGCTGGGAGGTTGTGAATATTGGCATCAACGAAAAATTTGTACTGGGCCTAAACTCTTCCTATCAGTTTATGGAAGAAAAAGACATTCGCGGCATTTTGAAACCCCGGCACCGTTTCAGCAATAAGGGCACTTTTGGCCACAGCCTGATTATTGCCGGGCAGGCAAAAACGATGGGAGCAGCACTGCTCAGCGCTTCGGCCAGTGCTTATGCCGGTGCGGGATTAACAACAGCCTGTATTCCCGGAAGTGGTTTAATTGCCTTGAATAGCTATCTGCCGGAAATTATGGCTATAGTTCGTAACGAAGATGAGCAACCCGAAATTGAGTGGGATAAATTTAATGCTATAGCTATTGGGCCAGGATTAGGGAAAGGTGACGATGCAATTAAATTGTTAAATACCACTATCAAAAACTATAAAAAGCCGCTGGTTATTGATGCCGACGCGCTTAATTTACTTTCGGATAATAAGGGATTATTGAAAGAATTGCCGGCCGGTAGTATTTTAACTCCGCATATGAAGGAGTTCGATCGTTTATTTGGCGAACATAAAAGCTGGTGGAAAAGATTGCAAACCGGGATGGAACAGGCAAAAGAGTTGAATATTTACATCATATTAAAAAACGATTATACCATCACAATTTCGCCCGATGGCAAATGCTATTTTAACCCCACAGGGAATGCTGCAATGGCTTCGGGAGGGATGGGTGATGTGCTTACGGGGATTATTGCAGCTATGCTGGCTCAAAAATACTCCCCCTTAGAAGCTTGTTTGATAGGGACATACGTGCATGGTAAGGCAGGCGATGAACTTGCTTTGCCAAACCGCCTTAATGTTGTTTTGCCGGGTAAGCTGGCAAAACAACTGCCAGTTACTATGGCAAAATTAATGGCATAAAAAAGGGATGCAAGTATCATACATCCCTTTTTGATTAACTATTAACTGATCTTATAAAGAACAAAATACTCAAGTTTATGAGTTAGATATATCACTTCAATTTTCGTTACTTCACAGGCTCTGTTTAATCTAACTGGTTATAAGACGTCCGAAGCATCCTAATAGTTACAAAAAAACGAATAAATGGTTTAGCTTATTGTGAAATAACTGTTAAATAATTAACAAAATGCATATTTATTTAACAAATAGCATAAAATAATCTTTATCAGGGTGCAAAAGACATGTTATGCAGGAGCAGCCTTGTCTTGATTTTAAAATACGGGAGAGGGTGAGAGGTATCTTAGTATTTACCAAGAACCATCATTTGATCCATTGTTGGGTTAACACTTCCGCCTCGCGGTTCCAATGTTACGGCAAAAGCATCGGCAAATGCAATCGGTTTCATCTCCTTAATGTCGGTAACGGTATCTCTTGCAGCATCAAACACACCAAGGTTAACCGGCTTGCCGCCAACCAGCGCCCAAAGCTGGTACTGATGTTCTTTATCATTCTCTGGCATTTTCATATTTGCCATGTCGATAACTACTTTTTTTTGACCAGGACTAAAGGCAACTGTTACTAAAGATGAGGGAGTTTTTGCTGTGCCTTTCAGGTGGATCAGCTTGTATGAAGTATCACGAAAAACAGTTAGCTCCTTATTCATCAGGTTAACCCTGTTGGCAAAATGCTGTTTGTCCTGTTGTATTGCAACTAACTGATTATTGGAATCCTGCAATTTTCCATAAATGCTTACCAATGCAATGGTGCTGGCTATTAATAAGGTAAAGCTTGCTGCAAAGGCGTACTTGTAATAGTTGTTTTCCTTAGGCGAAGGTAAGTTTGCAATATTATCTTCCTGGTCGATATTATCTTCTTCTTCGCCCTCTTCAGTTTCAATTTCTTCGTGATGCGGGGCGGCGGTAAAATTTCTATCATCGCCAAAATTAGTTAGCAGGCTGCCTAAAACCCTGCCTCGTAAGTTTTCTGAAGGTTCAACTTCGTGTTCTTTTGCATAAAACTCCATTGAATGTGCTATGCTATCAAGTTCTGTTTTTATTTCCGGGTATTTTGAAGCCATCTTTTCCACCTGTCGTTGTTCGACGGGAGTTACATCCCCCAACACATAAAGCTCCAGTATGCCCGATTTTATATATGCTTGTATATCTTCCACTTTCAATTAAAATATTTTCTGAGCTCTTGTATGCCCATTCTTAACCTGGTTTTAATGGTTCCAAGCGGTATGCCCAGCTCATCGGCAGCCTCCACATGGGTGTAACCTTTAAAATAAACCAGGTCGATAATCGATTTTTGCTCAGGTTTTAGTACCTGTACCAGGTCTTTAACACCTATCAATTCAGGCTTGTAAGCGGTGCTCTTATATTGGTCTATGAAAGTTACGTTATTTTCAATCTCCTGGTTTTTATTTTGATTCTTAAAATCTTTTGATCTGATCTTATCTATTGCAAGGTTGCGTGCAATATTAACCATCCAGGTAAATAAACGACCTTTTTCGGCACTATAGCTCGAAAAGGAATGCCAGATTTTTACGAACGTTTCCTGCAAAACATCTTCTGCTATTGGGGTATTGGTAACAATGCGGGAAATAACACCATACAGCGATGGCGAATACATATCATAGAGTGCTTCAACCGCGATCTTCTCATGATTTCTTAATGCACGTACCAGTTCTTCTTCCGAAAGCGATATCTTGTGTTTCTTACTCAACCTGGTTAATGTATAAAGGGATTAATTACAAATCAAACAGATGCTTTTCTGCATGATAGGATGAGCGCACCAATGGGCCGCTTTCCACGTATTTAAAACCTTTATTAAGGCCAATTTGTTTTAAATGAGCAAATTGATCCGGATGGATCCAGTCGAGTACCGGGTGGTGATTACGGGTTGGCTGTAAATACTGCCCCAGGGTTAGTATGTGTACGCCTGCAGTTAACAGGTCGTCCATGGCTTCTAAAATATCCTCCTCAGTTTCGCCAAGGCCAAGCATAATGCCCGATTTTGTACGTAATCCGGCTTCTGATACATGCTTTAAACACTCCAGGCTGCGATCATATTTTGCCTGGATGCGCACTTCTTTTGTTAAGCGCCTTACAGTTTCAAGGTTGTGGGATACTACCTCGGGCCTGGTTTCCAAAACACGGGCAAGGTTATCCCAGTTGCCCCTGAAATCGGGCAGCAAGGTTTCTAAAGTAGTTTCGGGGCTTTCGCGGCGGATGGCATTTATAGTTTCGGCCCAGATGATAGAGCCGCCGTCTTTAAGGTCGTCGCGGTCAACAGAGGTGATTACGCAGTGCTTTACCTGCATTAGCTTTACTGAGGTAGCTACACGGTTAGGCTCGTCAACGTCGACAGCCAAAGGCCTGCCGGTTGCTACGGCGCAAAATGAGCATGAGCGGGTACAAATATTACCCAGTATCATAAAAGTAGCTGTGCCGGCACCCCAGCACTCGCCCATGTTAGGGCAATTACCACTCTCGCAAATAGTGTGCAGCTTATGTTCATCAACCAAACCGCGCACATGTGCATATTCTTTTCCAATTGGAAGCTTTACCCTCAGCCAGTCTGGCTTACGCTGTACCTGGCTTACTGCGGGAACTACCGGCAATTCAATCATGTTACAAATGTAGTTAAAAACAGTATAACCAATTATAGGGTAATGCTTAGGTTGTAAGAATTATTACAGTAAATTGATGTGCAGATTTCAAATTTCAGCCTTCGGTTTTTATGACACTATTCTGGTGTTCGGTGGCAAGTGCGTAATGTTTTGAATGCCAATTTGTTAAGTGTTTGGCTGTTTGGTTTTGTGTTTAGTGCGTTGATTATGCGGTTGTTATATATTTGTGCATTGCTCTCTTAACACTGCCCTTCGGGCACCCTTTCATGACTTTTACACGCACCAAATTAATACCGTTCTGCTGCCGCAGCGCTGCTTTATACAAACCTACGCCCGATGAATTACGGAAACTAATAAAATTTTAGCTTAAAATACACTTAATGCTTCCTCAACCGAAATGCCGCCATGCGACTGATCGAGCACGCACTCGCCATCTTTGATAAGTATTAATTGCGGCGACTCGTGGTGTACCTGGAAAAGTTGTGCCACCATACCCGATAGTTCGCGGTACTTGATGAGGTCTAAAAAATAGAGGGGCATATCTTCGGGGAGGTCTTCCCAATCCAGTTCGAAGCGTCTTTTTGCCATCATGCTGATGGAGCAACGTGTACTATGTTTAAAAATCAGACTATAGCCTTGATTTTGTTTGATCTCGTTAAGCTGATCTGCCGATTCAAGCGGTATCCAGTTCATAAAAATTATATATAGTAAAAGAATCAGGAACCGGGAGTTAAGAATCAAGACAATTCATCATAGCGAAAGAAATTAATCCGGCTATGCCTGGCGCATCAGCTTAAATAAGCCAAACCCTTTTTGTCTTAATATCGTGATTCTTAGCCCCTGGCTCTAAATCAAAACGTAATTATAACACAAAAACCGGTATTGGTTTTCAGGAGATTACAAAAATGACATTTGCCTGTTAACGGCCAGACCTGGGATATGATCCGTAAGCAGGGCATAATTTATTGGAGCATGATGATATGCTGCCAATAGTTAGCGCTATAATAGCTATGTAAATTATTTTTTTCATTGTTTTAACACTATAATGGTTTAACGCAGATCAGTTATTTAATGTTTCGGCAAGTGCTGCCATTTTTATGGCGGTAATTGCAGCTTCATCGCCTTTGTTGCCATGTTTGCCGCCTGCGCGGTCAATGGCTTGTTGTTGGTTATCTGTTGTTAAAACCCCAAATATAACAGGTTTTGAATATTTTATTGCAACATTACTTACGCCATTTGCTACCGCATTGCAAATAAAATCAAAATGCCTGGTTTCGCCCTGTATTACGCATCCTAAACATATCACGGCATCCAGCTTGCCGGTTTTTAACAGTAGGTCGGCGCCCGACGTTAATTCAAAACTGCCGGGTACAGTGTGCGTGAAAATATTTTCGGGCAGGGCGCCATTGGTAACCAGACTATTATAAGCACCCCGGTAAAGGGCGCCGGTGATCTCGGCATTCCACTCAGCTACGGCAATGCCAAATCGGTACGCTGCGGCAGATGGGATCTCGGTATTTGAAAAATCTGAAAGGTTTTTTAATTGAGTAGCCATTATATGGTTGTAATGTTTGATGGTTGTAAAGTTACAAAGTTGTATTGTTTGAAGGTTGTAAAATTACAAAGTTGTAAAGTTTGAAGGTTGCAAAGTTACAAAGTTGTAAAGTTTGAAGGCTGTAAAGTTACAAAGTTGTAAAGTTTGAAGGTTGTAAAGTCACAATGTTTAAACATTACAACCTTTCAACAAATTAAAAAGGTTGCAACGCTCCAAGAACATTACAACCTTTCAACTTTATAACTTTTAAACAAAATTAAAGCTTCGCTTCGGCGCGGGCAATATATTCGTCGATATTTTGTGCTTCGGCGCTTTCAGGATATTCTGTTTTTATCCTTTTGTATGCTTCACCGGCAGATTTATTGTCTTTTGTTTCTTCATAAACAAGGCCCAGCTTTTTTAAATAAAGTGGCGATAAAAACTTATTTTTTGCTTTATCAACAGCCTTGCTAAAATAGGTTGCGGCTTTTTCGTAGTCTTTTAACTCTACATAGGCATCGCCGGTGCTGCCAAAAGCTTCGGCGGCTACCATGCTGTCGTCGCCGCGGTAGTTATCTAAGTTTTCAATGGCTTTACGGTATTCGCCTTTATTTAAATAAGCGGTACCTAAATAAAAATAAGCAAGGTTGGCAGCTTTGGTGTTACTGTAATCGCTGATGATCTTTTTAAAGCCGGGGTAGCTGGCATCACCATTAATGGCTTTGTCCCAATCCTTTTTGGCCCAAAAATCCTGCGCTACGTACATTTGATTAGCCGCAGTAACTTCGCGCGGACCTAAATACACTTTCAGGTATAAAAAATAGATTGCGATGAGCGCAATAACGGCTCCACCGATAAACAATAAGCTTTTTTGATTCTCGCGCACGAAATTGCCGCCCTGTCCTGGATTAGGATCTGGTGCTGCAACTTTGGTATTCGCCTGGTTTTTTGACATTGTTATAACAAAATTAAGTTTGCAAAGTTACGGTTTTCAAAATTTCTGGCAATAGCTTTTGTGTTAATTCTTTAGGGGATGTTTTTTTGGGGCAATTGCGGGTGTTTTGGTGGGTGGAGTAGCTTATGACAGATGTGTACAAAAAAACCTTTTGTCATCCTGAACGTAGTGAAGGATCTATTACGCGCCATGCCTATTCGCCCTGTACAATAGGTGAATAGATCCTTCGTGCCTACCTATAACAAGTTGTAGAATCCCAGACTTACGAAGTTTTTGAAACTTCGTAAGTCTTCCGCTGAAAAGAGCCTGTCTCCCTGAAGCCTGTCGAAGGGTCGCGCGCAAAGGCCTTTGCCCGCTATGGTTCGACAGGCTCACCATGACAGTCTTTTTTTAAAACGTTATTTCTCCTGCTTTATATCTTCCGAACAACCATAGTGAAAACTTAAACCGCAACATCTCCCGGTAATTTATCAATGGAGGCGGCTAATGATCTATCCTTATCGGTTACAATATCACCCTGATCGTGAGTGGAAAGCCAGATTTCGACTTTATTCCATTCATTTTTCCAGGTGGGGTGGTGATTCGCGGATTCGGCCAGCAAAGCCACACGGGTCATAAAAGAAAATGCTTCCGAAAAGTCTTTAAATTTAAACGCTCTGTAAAGCTTATTATCAATTTCCTGCCACATGGTTTTTATTTACCTCCCTTTACTTAACAGGGGAATTGGCAACATGTTTGTTTTATTAATACCTGGCAGACACCAATTTTACTTGCGTGGATTCCAAATCCTTCCTTTGTAACTCGCTTTTTTAGAGGTAGAATATAAAAACGTAGCACATCGGAGAATAACCGGAAGAGTTAAGACGGGAACCATGCTTGTTTTACCCTATTTCCATGCCATTAATTAGTGAGATTTGCCCTAATTCTGTAACATGTTGTTGTGGACAGCAATTACCTTAACTAAACTCCGGAAAGTACAAGGGCCTCAGGCCGAATTACTTGCATCTTAAAATAAAAATTCGTTCCTTTATTATGCTGACCGGCATGGCTGAAGAATTGAAATTCCACGCCGTCGTCATATCTTCTGCCATTAACGATTTTTTTATGGTGCTAATAATCAATTACCTGGAGATTGAACTACAACTATTACATACCAAAAGAACCCTGTTTTAAGAATGTAATCCATTCTGTTTGGCAGGTTGATGTTTTCCATCACTTTCATAAGGAATACATTATACCCAAAGGTGTATTAGAGGTTATTTTTAACTTTAGTGATAGCTCTTCTATCCCGGCTCAGTTAGGCAATAAATTGCATTATTTATCAAATTGCTTTATTAGTGGGTTTAACACAGCGCCCATACAGCTCCATCTTCCCAAACAACAGATTTTTTTTGGTGTCCTGTTTCAACCTTTGGCAGTAAAAGAGATTTTTAAGGTACCTGCCTGCGAATTTTTAAATATTACGGTCGACTTAACCCTGCTTGATTCAACTTTTCAGTCACTTTGGCACCAGCTTGCCGAACAAAATGATTTTGATGCCCGGGTATCTGTTTTTCTTGCCTGGCTGAGGCAAAATTTGATTGATTGGCAACCCCGGGAACAATTAATGAATAATTTTATATATGCGGCCAATCAACATGATTCATCTGTAACAGCGCTGGCAAATTCATTATGTTATTCGCCCCGGCATTTATCGCGGAAACTTTTTGAAGCAACAGGAATGAATACTGAAGAAATTTTGCTTTATAAAAAATACCTTCATGCGGTGAATTTAATTCACCAGGGTGAATTATCGTTGACGGAAATTGCTTTTCAAAGCCATTTTTCCGACCAATCACATTTTATCAAAACGTTTAAGGCTTATGCAGCAATAACACCAGGTGAATACAAACGGAATATGAGCAATATAAAAGGGCATATTTATGAAGATGTCCGTTAAATACAATTCTGCGGCTTACCCGGTAACCATCTTTGCAGAAAAAAAAACATGAAAACAATAATCTTATTTGCGTCTATCACTATTGCCAGCGGGCTGCTGTTTGTAAACATTTATACTTCATTGGTTGATGCGAGGTCGTGGGGCGGCGACATTCCTAACTCAATAGCTACAGCGAGGGAGTATTTTAAAATGGTAACCCCGGGAAACTTTTTCAGGCTGTTTTCGCCTGTTAACCAGGTATTGGGCCTGTTGGCTCTGATACTTTTTTGGAAATCTGCTCCGTCTGTCCGGCTGTGTTTAGGGGCTGCTTTTGTTTTATACATTTTAGGGGATGTATTCACCTTTGCCTATTTCTATCCCCGTAATGACATTATGTTTAAAACTGCACAACTCGCCGATATTGATTTGCTTAGAAAAACAATATCAGAATGGAGTATGATGAACTGGATCCGCTCTTTAATTATCCTGGCAGGGCTCTTTTTCTCTTTTATCTCGCTGCATAAAATTTATTTGCTTAATGCTAAATAGCAAATCAGCATGGGGTAGAAGATTTTTTAATTTCCTTCTAAAGGATACTGTGTGCACATGTTTTTATTGATTTTAATTTTTTGTCGACAAAAAATATGTGTACACAGTAATCCAACCGGAGGGGGAGTGGCAAGGGTTTCTATAAGCGATTCGGATATGCAAAACTCAGCACTTCACCGTTTTTTTCTTCTTGCCGAGTGATCCGCGATCTTTTACCTTGTTAATATAAGTTATGGCATCGGGTACTTTGCAGCTGGTGCCGTTGGTATCAACATAAACTTCACCAATTTTGGCGGCAGCTGCCATGGCTTCTTCGGTTAAGGCACTTATATAGCAGCCTACATTTATTACAAAAATATTCATCCGCGACCTTACCCTGTTGCCCGAAGTATGGATGTTTTTTATCACCCTGGCCAGCAAAGCCCGGTAAGCTTCAAGATCCAGGTCGCTATCAGCCTTTAAAGCGCTGAGGTTGCCCAGGGTAGACCACCCTGCAGCAGCGATATAATCCTGTTTATTATCAATCCATTCCATAGCCACCTGGTAGCCATGCTTGCTGCCTGCGGCCACCCATGGTACCGTGTATTCGTTAATGTTATTGGAGAGCGCCTCTTCGGCCCAGGTTTGCAGATCGGCCCTGGTCATCTTTTCATCATCGGCAATAAGGCCGGCCAGGTACATGGCATCGGCATTGCCGGTGGCATAAAGATCTTTGGCTAACTGGTAATCCTTTTTTATCTTTTTTTGGATGGTTTTTAAATGCTCAATTTTTACGCCAAAAAAGGGCTCTTTAACGCCGTGCTTCAACAAAATGTTTTTAATGCTTTCGCTGCCATGCGCTTGCAGGTCGGCCATTATTTCGGTTACTGTCATTGTCTGGCGGGTTAAATAATTGATTTAAAAATACTTATTTTCAATTATTAAAAGTACCCAAAATTGATTTTACCCGTGCCTGTTTGGCAAACAAAGAGGAGCTTACCTATAGGAGAGCGGTGCATTGAAATACTGGTAGTAGGCTGAAGTAATACCTTGCTGATTTTTAAACCCCAAACTTGCGTAAGGGATTGGAGTGGATACCGGCCAAAGCGCGTAAGGCCTGTAGGCGTATGAACAAAAAGCCCGACCCGCTTCTATCAGCGGGTACGCCATTATTGATGAATAGTTGATTATTAAAAACAATAAACAAATACCGGCGGTTAAACTATGGATTATAGGTCCAGATATCACCCGAGCGCATGGTAACCTGCGGACTGGTATACAGCAGGGTGGTGCCATCGGTATCGTAAACATAAAAATGACCGGTTTCCATATCGGTATTCATGTACAGTACAACCTGATCGGGCCCGTGTGCTTTTTCGATATCGCCCCAACGCTCGTTTGTTCTGTCGCTAATAAAAATTATTTTTTTGGTAAGCCACCTGGCATGCAGCGAATTTTGACTTAGATCCTTGTTGGGGCCTGCGCCGTAAATAATGCCGTATAACCTGTTGGCATTGGTTACAAAACTCATAGAAACAATAAACATATCGCCGGCGTTGTAATTGCCAAACAAAAAGTTACTGGCTGAGAAACTGGTAAGGCTGTTACTTAAGCTGTATCTTATTTCGTGCCTGTTATGGTGCAGGCCCATTAAATAGTAGGTTGTATTGTTGTATGTAAGGGCTTTTACATCCTGTGCAACAAGCGCTTCGTTCAGCGCGTCGCCAACGTAGCTAAAGTTTACCTGGTCGGTACTTACCGCATGATGAACCGCTTTGTGTACGCCGCGTGCAAAATCATTAAAATACAAATGATAGATACCGTTTTCCAGGTAGCCAACATTTGATCCGTTTACATCGGCAGTAGCCCAGTTAGGGTAGTTGCTCATTTTTAACAAATATTTACCCGAACCGGTATTTGGGGCCCAGTTAACACCATCAGGAGAGGTGGCATAGCTGGGCTTATTTATAGTTGAATTTTGAGGTAAAGAGGTATAGTACATCAGCCAGCTGCCATCGGGATTTTTAAGTATGGTAGCGTTATTTACATGGCTCCTGTTGCCATTGCCAATGGCTAAGGTGTGTGCGCCAAAAGTTAAAAAATTGTTATTGGTTACGGTTGTAAATATCCGGTCGTTTTTTATCGATGTATTGTCCCAGCCGCCATAATAAATATACCAGGCGCCGTTATAAACTACGTTTGGAGCATATATATTAGGATAAATACCCTGATTTGTAGCCTGGATGATGGGGTCGCGGTCGTCCTGTGTCCAATTGAAAATGCGGCCTGGGTTAAATGTGCCCGAACCTGCGTTATTAATCCGGTTTTGCCGGCTGGAGTTATCATTGTTGGTCCATTTAAAATGATTGAAGCCCTCATCATAGCCCGCCGCAACTTCGGCAAGCTGGAAATAATAGTTTGAGCCATCGGTACTTAGCCTGGTAGCTTCTATTTTTATGCCGTGGGTATGCACTGTAACCGGAAGAGGTATTACTACCGGGAGATTGTTGGTGCCGGGTTTTTGAGGATTGGCAAATTTAGTGAATGATTTAACTGATACCCACGATGTACCCGTGTTATAATAAATTGTAAAATTTAACGGGAAGCTTAAGCCTGCGTTATTGCTGTCATATCTTGGGGTTAACCTTACATAATTTACATCGTTTGCATCGCTAAACTGAAATTGAATAAACTCCGCAGCATTGGCGCTTGTATGCGGATTTGAACTCCAGCTTGTTGAAGTGTTATCGTCAATGGCATTTGATGCTGCCCACGAAGAGCCGGTTGATGATACCGAAATGCTGGCAATGGGTATATCCGTATTCGCCAATGATATTTTTAGCTTTTTGCCGCCGGCGCCAGTGGCAGATGTGGTGTTTATTTCCGGCATTTCCTTGTTGCAGCCGGCAAATAAAATAATCGCTAATAAAAGCAATTTGCCTGGAAATTTTTTCATGATAAGGGTCGGCAGGTTATTAATACGAGGTAGCGCCACTGCTTATTTGCAGTAAATATATTTGAATATTTTATACCATACAATACGCAAAATCAATTTTGTACAAGGGTGTGAAAAAGGTTTATTGCAATTGAAAATAACTTAACTATGGATATAAATAACTTAACCATGGAGCTGTTTTTTGTATAGGCTGGTATAAATTTATGGTATGTAAATACGTTTAATTGTTTTGTGATTGCACATAGCGTTTTCGCTAATTGGTGAATGGTTGATTGGGTTGAATTGTTATTGGTAAAAAATAAAAACAGTCAAAGTAAACCTAAACAACCTAATATTCTATCTCCAAATCAATCCTATCCAACCCAAAAACCTTACCTTTACAACCCCATGTATTTGCAGCAGCTGTCAGTTATAAATTTTAAAAATTACGAGGAGGCCGAACTTGTTTTCAGCGAGGGTGTGAATGCTTTTACGGGTAATAATGGCGCGGGCAAAACCAACCTGCTTGATGCTATACATTACCTGAGCCTATGTAAAAGTTATTTTAACCCCATTGATAGCCAGCAAATAAAACAGGGGACTGATTTTTTTATCATCACGGGGGTTTTCAACAAAAACCAACAAACCGAGGCGGTAGCTTGTTCTGTAAAACGGAACCAAAAGAAGYAGTTTAAACGCAATAAAAAAGATTACCAGCGCCTGGCAGATCATATTGGTTTATTGCCGCTGGTAATGATATCGCCTTATGATACCAGTATTATTACCGAGGGGAGCGAGGAGCGCCGCAAGTTTATTGATAATGTGATATCGCAAACGGATAACCATTATCTTGATGAGTTGATAACTTATAATAAGGTATTGGCCAACCGTAACGCCTTGTTAAAGCTAATAGCTGATACAGGCCGTTACGACCCCAGTTTGCTGGAAGTACTTGATGAGCAGCTGGTATTATCGGGCACCAGGATATATGAGCGGCGCAAGGCTTTTATGGAGGGCTTTACTGCTATTTTTAATAAGCATTATAGCTTTATAAGTGATGATGCCGAACTGGTTGAACTGGTTTATGAATCGCAATTGATCCAGGATGATTTTGCCACCCTGTTAAAAAAAACTGTTGAACGCGACAGGGCGCTTGAACGTACTACTGTGGGCATTCACAAAGATGATCTGCAGTTTGGCATTCACGGCATGGCCATGAAAAAATTTGGATCGCAGGGGCAGCAAAAATCATTTTTAATTGCGCTTAAGCTGGCGCAGTATACTTTCCTGTATCAGCAAAAAGGATTTAAACCGCTGCTGTTGCTTGATGATATTTTTGATAAACTGGATGATGAGCGTGTTACCAAGCTGATGAAAATGGTAAGTAACAATGATTTTGGGCAGGTGTTTATTACCGATACCAGCGTAACCCGTGTTGAGCAGATATTTGCAAAAATAGCAGTGCAGGTAAAATTATTTAATGTAATTAAAGGAGCTATCGATGCGTAAAACAAACGACAAATCATTAAAAGAGGCCATTGAGCAGATGCTTAATGTATATAAAATTAAGCGCCGCTATGATGAAACGGCTGTTGTTGCCGCGTGGCCCGACCTGGTGGGCAAATCGGTAGCTAACCGTACAAAGGAATTGTTTATAAGGGATAAGAAGTTGTTTTTGCGTATAGAATCATCTGTTATAAAGCACGAATTGATGCTTATGCGCACACAGATAATTGAAAAAATAAACGAAGAGGCAAAAGGGGTGTTGGTAGAGGAGATTATATTTTTATAGAATCAAATATAAAAAAACTGATAGTGTTGTGTCAACCTTGAATTGACATTCCCCTTTAGTCGAAAGTCTTAAGTTCGAGGTCAAAAAAGAACAAATCTGGCTTATGACTTAGTGCTATTGACTTAATACTGGTACGTTGCCGGGAAAATAAATCCGGAATAATCAGGAACGAAATGATTTTAGGAAAGAAGAGATTATCTTCCTCTTGAAAAACGAAGGTTACGGGAGCGTACATGCTGCTTTATGCCCATATCGTCGGTTATTACCGAGTAAATCAAGATAAACAGGCCGGGGATTATAAACGCTAACTGCACTTCAGGATGGGCTCTGTAAATTAATATGGAAACCGTTATTAAACATACCACTATTAGTGCGTAAATGATTGGTTTTAATAGCAGTTTCATAATTTTTTGCTTTAAGGAAAAAGGTTACAATATTATTTAATAAGGAACTAATAAGCCCCGTTTTGTAAAGCTACAAAACTTTTAAATTTAAATAGCAAAAAAATGGCAAATAATATTAGGGGTGTAATATTGATGTTACACCCCTAATATTATTAATTATTAAAATTGCTTTATTATTAAAATTTCTCGAAAGCCGAGAAAAAGAAACTGCCTTCAATAGCAGCGTTGTCATCAGAGTCTGATCCGTGAACCGCGTTTGCCTCAATTGATTCTGCAAACAGGTTGCGTATTGTACCTTCTTCTGCTTTGGCGGGGTCGGTTGCACCAATTAGTTTGCGGAAATCTTCAATAGCATTATCTTTTTCCAGTATTGCAGCTACTATAGGGCCAGATGACATAAAGCTAACCAGGGCATTGTAAAAAGGTCGTTCTTTGTGTACTTCGTAAAACTGACCTGCTTTTTCGGGCGTCAGGTAAGTGTATTTAAGCGCGATGATCTTAAACCCGCTTTTTGTTATTTTATCTACAATTGCTCCAATATGCCCGTTTGCAACAGCATCGGGCTTAATCATGGTAAAAGTTTTGTTAGTTGCCATTCTTTTTATTGTTCTTTATGGGTAATGAATTTTCATAAGCCTATTCTTGTGTTTAGGCGAGAGCTTACGATGTTTGCTTATTTGTTTAAAATTGGCGCAAAAGTAGCGTTTTACATCTGTATGATAAAGCTTTTTGAATTAAATTAGATGGTTTGTATTTAATTTATTTATTTAGCTTTGCAACTCTTTTTTAAAATTGATGTTAGATTTAGCCGCGCTTACAGACCTTTTAGCAAGCCCCAAAAAAATAGTGATCACTACTCATCATAAACCTGATGGAGATGCTATGGGATCGTCTTTGGGTTTATATAATTATTTAATACAGCAGGGCCATCATACCTCGGTTATTACACCTACTGATTACCCCGACTTTTTAAGCTGGTTGCCCGGCGATGATGAGGTTATTGTATATACCGAACAAACGGAAAACGCGGCCGCCCTTATTGCCAACGCACAACTGATATTTTGCCTTGATTTTAACGCATTGGGCCGCATTAACGAGATGGGGGTTTTGGTAGGCGAAAGCAAGGCCTATAAAATAATGATCGATCATCACCTTGATCCAGAGGATTTTGACGATTACAGGCATTGGAATATAAACGCCTGCGCAACCGCCCAGCTTATTTATGATTTTATTGTTAATGAGCTTCATCATAAAGAATTGATCAATAAGGATGTGGCTACCTGCCTTTATACAGGTATCATGACCGATTCTGCATCATTCCGCTTGCCAAATACCTCATCAACCGTGCACCGGATAGTGGCCGAGCTGATTGATGCGGGGGCTGTTAACTGGCGGATTCACGAGCTGGTATACAATAGTGCGTCAGAAAACCGTTTAAGGTTCCTGGGGCATTGCCTTGCAAACTGCCTGGAGATTTTGCCCGAATACAATACTGCTATAATATCCGTTAATAAAGAGGATCTGCAGAAATACGATGTTGATACAGGTGATACCGAAGGCATAGTGAACTATGCCTTATCAATTGCCAGCATAAAGCTGGCAGCATTTATTGTTGAGCGCAGCGATAAGGTAAAACTTTCGTTACGTTCAAAAGGAGAATTCCCGGCAAATGAGATTTGTAAAAAATACTTTAACGGTGGTGGTCACCGTAATGCTGCTGGTGGTTACTCAACAGATAACCTTGAACAGGTTGTACAACAATTTAAAACCCTATTACCCGAATATAAAAAACTATTAAAACAATAAAATGAAAAGAAAACTAATGTTCTTAGCCATTGCTGCAATTGGATTTGCAAGTTGTAACGGCGGCTTTAAAAAAGGAGAGGCAGGCTTGCTTTATAATATACATACCTCAAAAGGTGGTGTGCATATTAAAGAAGGCGACTTTGTGAGTCTTAATATGATTGTAAAAACCGATGGCGATTCCATATTGGTTAACAGCTATGAGGCCGGCCGCCCGGTTATTATGCCAATGCCAAAACCCCAGTCAAAAGGCGACGTATACACAGGTATTGAAATGCTTGGCGAAGGCGATAGCGCTACATTTAAAGTAGCTACCGATTCAATATTTAAAGGCGGTCAGCAACGTCCGCCAAACATCAAAGGTAAATTTTTAATTTTCCAGGTTAACATTAATAAGGTAATTGCCAAAGGCGCGCTTACCGAGCAGGTTTTCCGTGGCAGAATTAATGATTATTTAAAAACCCTTACTGATGTAATGAAAAACCAGGAGCCAGGTAAGATCAAAAAATACATTGCCGATCATAACTTAAAGGTTACTACTACAGCTTCGGGCTTAAATTATGTTATTACTACACCGGGCACCGGCGCAACACCAGCTGTTGGCGATACCGCCGTTGTAAACTACACCGGCAGACTTCCAACTGGTAAAATATTTGAAACCAGTGTTAAAGAAATAGCCATTAAAGAAAAACAACCTATTGAGCCAGGTCGCCCATATACGCCTATCCGTATCCCGGTTGGCATGGGTAAAGTAATACCAGGTTGGGATGAAGGTTTGCAGCTGATGAACAAAGGGTCTAAAATCACATTGGTTATCCCTTCGGCCATCGCGTACAAAGATCAGGGTGTGGGCCCAATTGGTCCATACACGCCAATTATTTTTGAAATGGAGATGGTTGATATTGTGCACCCAAATCCAAATGCACCAAAACCAGCTGAGCCACAAATGACTCCGCCAACAAGGTAATTAAGAAAATTTTTACGGCCTTTCTGACAGCAGTCGGAAAGGCTTTTTTATTTTTATTTTATGAAAAACATTTTTTATTTCCTAACTCCCCTGCTGGGCGTAGCTACATTAGGGGCACATGCGCAAGGTGGTTTGCAAACCACTGCTAAAGGCGCACAATACCAGATCTTCACCCACAATACAGGCGAAAAAGTGAAGCAGAACGATGTGATTACCTTTCATTACATCCAAAAAACTGATAAGGACTCTGTTTTATTCAGTTCGTACGTGGCCGGGCATACTGTACAGGCACAGGTACACCCTGCTCAAAATGTAGCCGATTTAATGGATATATTTCCATTGCTTACCCTTAATGATAGCGCGATGGTGAAAGTGCCTGCCGATTCTATTTTTAAAGGCCACGAAGAGGCGCGCCCTCCGTTTTTTCCTAAAAGCAGCTATTTAACCTTTATTATAAAGATAACTAAGGTGCAATCATTAGAGGCGGCTATGGCCGAGCGGACTGCCGCTATTGAAAAACTGAAACAACAGGAAGCTGTAGATGCCAACGGTTATATCGCAGCTAATAAACTAAGCCCGGTTACTACAGCATCGGGGTTAAAATATATTGTTACAAAGCCATCTGCTTTACGCAAGCCCTTAGCCGGCGATACCGTATTGGTAAATTATGTTGGTAGTTTAACAAATGGTAAAGTATTTGATACCAGTATCCAGCAAGTAGCAAAAGCGGCTGGACTTGATCAGCCGGGGCGCCCGTATGAGCCCATTAGCGTAGTTTTAGGCCAGGGTAGCGTTATCCCAGGCTGGGAAGAAGGTTTGGCTTTATTGAACGAAGGTTCAAAAGCTAAATGCATAATCCCATCAAGTTTGGGTTACGGGGAAAAGGGGGGCGGCCAGGTGATTCCGCCATATAGTACCCTTGTATTTGATCTGGAGATTGTAAAGATAAAACCAACCAAACATCTTCCTGTATTTGCAAAGCCCGGCGTAAAGCACCCGGTAAACAAAGCTGCAGCCAAAAAAACAGCGGTAAGTAAAAAGAAAAATTAATCCTGAAGCCTCTCCGATATATCGGGGAGGCTTTTTTACTTTTGCAGCATGGTATTAACAGATACACATACCCATTTATACTACGAAACCATTGCCGGTAAACGTGCGGCATTGGTACAACGGTGTATTGATAATAACATCAGCAGGTTGTTTTTACCCAATGTAGATGCAGCATCGGTGCCATTGGTGGATGACCTGGTAAAGGCCTATCCAGATGTATGTTACCCGATGCTTGGCTTGCACCCATGCTCGGTAAAAGCAGATTGGGAACAGGAACTGGCTGCTATAATGGCCGCCCACCGGCTAAATAAAATATATGCCATAGGCGAAATAGGTATCGATTTATATTGGGATAAAACATTTTTAGCCGGGCAGGTTAAGGCCTTCAGGCAGCAGATCAAATGGGCAAAAGAATTGAAGCTGCCTATTGTTATCCACTGCCGGGATGCCTTTAATGAGGTATACCAGGTGTTGCAGCAGGAGCATGACGAAAACCTGCGTGGAATTTTCCATTGTTTTTCGGGCAACCCGGAGCAGGCCAGGCAGGTGATTGACCTGGGCTTTTATTTGGGAATAGGCGGGGTGGTTACCTATAAAAATGCGGGTTTGGATAAAGTAGTATCTGAAATTGATTTAAAGCATATAGTTTTAGAAACAGATTCTCCGTACCTTACGCCAGTTCCGTTCCGGGGTAAACCTAATGAAAGTTCGTACTTGATTTACATTGCCCAAAAGGTGGCGGATCTGCACCATACAAGTGTGGAGCAGGTGGCCTTTGTCACCACTGAAAATTCCAGGCAGGTGTTTGGTATATAATAATTGTAATGGATTTACACAGCATAAACCTTAATTCATGAGTCAGATACTGATCATTTATACCGGGGGGACAATCGGTATGATGAGTGATCCCGTAACAAAGGTGCTCAAGCCTATCAACTTTGAGCAAATAATGGATAATGTGCCCGAGTTAGAAAAACTCAATTGCCGTATTAAGGTGCATTCTTTTGAAGAGATCATCGATTCATCAAACATGAACCCGGCAATCTGGAGCGAACTTGCAGGCCTGATTGAGGCAAACTATCATGATAATGATGGGTTTGTGATTTTACACGGATCGGACACTATGGCCTACACCGCATCAGCTTTGAGCTTTATGCTGGAGAACCTTGATAAGCCCATTATATTCACCGGCTCGCAGCTGCCTATAAGCGCTATACGTACCGATGCCAAGGAAAATTTAATGACGGCCATAGAGATTGCCAAGGCTAAAAAGAATGATCGTTCCCGTGTGCCCGAAGTTTGTATCTATTTTGATTACAAATTGTTCCGCGGTAACAGGGCTTTTAAATATAACTCATCTAAATTCGAGGCTTTCCGCTCGCCCAACTATCCCATACTGGCCGAGTCGGGCGTTCACCTTAAATTTAATGTAAATGATATCAGGCAGCCTAACGATGGCGAGGGATTAATTATTCATAATAACCTGGTAAGCGAGGTGGCTGTACTAAAACTGTATCCTGGCATTGGCCCCAAAGTGGTTGAGGCTATTTTAAACGCAGATGTAAGAGGCGTTGTAATGGAAACCTTCGGTGCCGGCAATACTACTACCGATAGCTGGTTTATCAACCTGTTGGAAAAAGCCATTAAAGAAGGAAAAGTGATTGTAGATATCTCCCAATGTAAAGTGGGTACCGTTGAGCTTGGCCGATATGAAACCAGCAAGCAATTGAAAGATATAGGTGTAGCCAACGGATACGATATGACCTTTGAATCGGCCGTAACCAAAATGATGTACCTGCTGGGCGAATTTGATGACCCTGCAATTGTAAAGCATTACATGGAGATGGACCTGAGGGGTGAGGTAACGGTATCGCAGGGATAGGGTTTACGTGATAGGTAAGGGATATTGACGATATTTCAACCTTAATGAACAATCACATGCGGCTTTTTCACCGCGCAATAGCCGCGCGTAACCTCGTATGCCAACGCGCGAACCAACAACGTTGATAAAGAACGTTAAAAGCACATCTGCCGCAGGCTATGCCATTGTTGCGAGTTTCTTTCTAATGACGGGCAAACTATTCTATTTTTGAAGCAAGCCTCAAAACACCCTTTTATTAATTACTGCCATAAACCTATCTTTAAACTTTTCACTCACAGGGATATGTTTATCGCCGATGTAAACATGGTTATCTTGTATTTTGATAAGCTGTTTGGTGTTTACTATATACGAGTTGTGCACCCGAACAAATGGCGGTAAAAGCTGCTCCTCAATATCCTTCAGGCGGCGATAGATGAGCAATTGTTCCCGGGCGGTTGCAAGACGCACATATTCCTTTTCGCCTTCGAAATACAAGATCTCATCCAGCAGTATTTTACGGAACACTTTGCCCGATTTTACAAAAAAGTACTCCTGACTGGCAATAGACTGGGTTTGTATTATTGGCTCTGGCTTATCGAAATAAGATTCGATCTTTTGCATCGCCGCTAAGAAACGTTTTAAGGTTATGGGCTTTAACAGGTAGTCAATTGTTTGAAAAGTATAGCTTTCGGCGGCATACTCTGAGTAGGCCGTGGTGAATACAATTTTGGTATGCGGCGGTAACAGGCCGGCAAGTTCCATGCCGGTAAGATTGGGCATATTGATATCTAAAAATATAAAATCGACCTTGATTTCCTTTAAATAGGCCAGTGCTTCCAGCGCGTTATAGCATTTTGCCTTTAGCTGCCATAGGGTGCTTTGCTGTATCAGCATTTCCAACAGGTTTACCGCGTTGGGTTCATCATCAATTATAATACAGCTTAAATTCATGCCAGTGGTATTTTTAAGAACGCGGTGAAAGTTTGGTCATCTTTAGCTGTTGTAAGTTCAAAATTTTCGCGGTATAGCATGGTGAGCCTTTTCTTAAGGTTGGCTATACCAAATCCGTTTGGCTGGTTATTTACGGGGGCTTCGTAAACCGCATTACTGGTTTTAAAAAGCAGGTAACTATCCTGTTGCTTCAAGGAAATAATTACCCGGTTTTCGATGCTTGATTTATCGATGCCATGTTTAAAAATGTTTTCTACAAAGGTCATGAGCAGCATAGGTGGAATACGCAGATCGGAACTGTACTTCTTTTCGAAACTGATCTCCACCCCATGCCTGATGCGGATCTTTTCCAACTCAATATAATTTTCGATGAATTGTACTTCGGTGGTTATGGTCACATCATCTCTGGGGCTTTCATCTACAAAATAGCGCATAATGTCTGATAACCGTTCGATTAACGCGGCTGTGCGTGGTGCTTCTTTATAAGCCTCGTAATAAATATTGTTAAGCGTATTAAAAAGGAAATGCGGCTGTACCTGCGATTTTAACAAATTGAGTTCGGCCTGGCTTTTTTGGACCATGATCTCTTCGGTTTGTTGTTTTAGCTTGAAGTAAGCTAAAGCGATACGGAAGATAAAACTCAGCAGAAAAGTTAAACAGCCGGCCACCGTAAAATTAAAGAACATCCCCCAGGTCATTACTTCATGATCAGATGGGGCGGTAGAAAGTATATTATGCAAATATATGATCAGGTATCCACGGGCTGTCCCTCCGCCCACTAAAAGTATAATTGCGTATAGTACATACTCAAGCTTCTTCCCTTTTTCATAATATCGCGGAAACAGAAATTTTATATTACCATAAATTACAACCGCATAAAAAGTTATACTGACCAAAGTAAAACCAAACGATTGGTAAACGCTCACTTCGGGTAGAATAGAAAAAAAAACGATAAAGAATACGGCTATCCAAATTAGCCATTGAAGCCTGGTAATGGTTGCCTGCCCGTTGGTGATCTGCATTTTTAAATTTACGAAGCTTTTTGATTTCGCCATCTTGTTTTCAATGGTTGGGTTCATTTATTCAATAATCTCTTGTTTTTCAAATAATGAGGCAGTAATTGAAGTTATTTACAACTCTGCTAAAAAGAAACACCTATTGGTTGAAATGATTTGATGAGTGATTGTTGAAAATACACATTTACAGTACGAATCATGAAAACTTATATGAAAAAGGTATTTGTAACAGTAATAATAGCGTTTGTTCAGTGCCTGGTTTATGCCCAGCAAAAACAAATTTTACTTTATCCAAAGGGGGCTCCCAATTCAAAAAAGACACCCGCTGGTTACATTGAAAAAATTGATAGTTTAAACTGGATCTCGCAAGTAACAGAACCGGCTGTAACGCCCTATCTTCCGGCAAAAGGCATAGCAAACGGAACGGCAGTAGTTATTTGCCCCGGCGGGGGCTATTATGTGGAGGTATCTGAGGATGAAGGATCTGATATTGCCAAAGCCTTTAACAAAATAGGCGTCGCTGCATTTGTATTAAAATACCGATTACCCAGTGATTATATCATGGTTGATAAAACTATAGGTCCGTTACAGGATGCGCAAATGGCAATACTTATGATACGTAAGCATGCATCAGAATGGGGAATCAGTCCTGATAAAATAGGCATTATCGGTTTTTCGGCTGGCGGACACCTTGCTTCAACTGCCGGAACGCATTTTGAGGTGCCTGTAATTGAAAATAAAGAGCATATCAATCTTCGTCCGGATTTTATGATGCTCATATACCCGGTAATTACTTTTGGTTTAACGCCACATAGCGTAACCAGTGAAAAACTAATAGGCAAAACACCATCGGCAAAGCTGCTTGATTTTTTTAGCAACGAAAAACATGTCACCACCAATACTCCGCCAACATTTCTGATACATGCAGCAGATGATCGTTTTGTGCCGGTACAAAACAGCCTGTTATTTTATAATGCCCTGCTTGATGCAAAAGTGAAAGCAGAAATGCACATTTTCCAGGCCGGAGGCCACGGCTTTGCGTTGGATAATCCCAAAAGTCATGATAAATGGTTTGACTGGGCTACGAATTGGCTATACCAAAACGGCTTTTTAAATCCACAGTAATTAATTAGTTATTAACGGGAACCACGAAATGGCAATGGCAAACCACCCAGATCGCAAAAATTATCAAAATTTAGACACTATGAAAACCGAACAAATCATTGAAAAAGTTATAGCCATTAGTTTAGCTATATTATTGCTGTTGTCGTATACGCCAAAGGTATCCGCGCAAACAGATACCATCCGTTTACAGGATCTGCGCCTCATTACATCGGCCTTAAAACCCGGACTTAAGCAATATCTGGTATATTATCAGAATTTAAAAGACAACCGTAGGTTGCGTTTTTCGCTTTGGCTGCGTAATATTGAAATTGAGAAACGGAATAAAGAAAATTATTTTGCCATTACCCAGCACTGGTACGGTACCGATAGCGCAGCATACCGCTCGGTTTACTCGCTTAATAAAATGGCCAGTTTTGCACCTGTTTATCATGCAGAAACTATCGGCAAAAAAATAA
This sequence comes from Mucilaginibacter sp. P5_A4, assembly GCF_056400605.1. Lineage (NCBI taxonomy): Bacteria > Pseudomonadati > Bacteroidota > Sphingobacteriia > Sphingobacteriales > Sphingobacteriaceae > Mucilaginibacter > Mucilaginibacter sp. P5_A4. Next base: position 62,595 of record NZ_JBFUKX010000036.1, read on the forward strand.
AAGCTTATAACTGGGACGCAGATAAAATTACAGGTGCCGATACCGTTGCCGGTAACGGGCAAAAAGAGTTTAAGCTTGATTTTATCGTGCCCAACTTTAACTGGAACCTGGATATCGAAACTTTTGAGATGCTGCCCCTTGATGCCGGCAAAACTTTTGCTATTAACTTTTATGATGCTGGAGTTGCTATGCCTCAATACGTGTTGTATAAAGTGATAGGCAGCGAAGAGATCATCACATTAGATGGTAACAAAGCCGATTGCTGGAAATTATTTACCGAAAGCGATTACAAAGGCAGGCACTTTACCGAAACGTACTGGATAAGTAAAACAGGTCATGAGTTTTTAAAGGAGGAAGATTCTTTTGACGGAGGTTATCGCTATAAAATAAAGATGACAGGTGCCGCGCCAGATCTGATAGCGAGATTCTGAATACGGTGAATGACGACAAACCTTTTAAGACATCCTTTCACCTTCAGAATTTCCGAAAACTATACCACGCGTATGAGTGGTCGAAATAGAATTTTATACCTACCCCGATATATGGTTATCCCTAACCATTTTTTCCAGTGCGTCTATCCACATCGGCGAATCGTTCAGGCTTTCAACAAGCTGTACTCTTTCGCCGCCGAGGGCTTTAAATTCATCTCCGTATTCGGTGGTTACTTCGTAAACCGTTTCCAGGCAGTCGGCAACAAAGGCGGGGCAAAACACCAGCAGGCTTTTTTTGCCTTCTTTGGCTAATTTGGCTACAATTTCGCTGGTATAGGGTTGTACCCATGGATCGTTACCCAATCGTGATTGGAAACAGATGGTGTATTTTTCTTTGGGGATGTTTAACTTTTGGGCAATCAGCTGCGCTGTATGGTGCGATTGTGCCGAGTAGCAAAACTTATTGGCATCGGTAAGGGTTTGGCAGCAATCGTTAACCTTTAAGCAGTGTTGGTGCGTATGATCCGCTTTAATCAATTGCCTTTGCGGCAATCCATGGAAGCTGAATAATATATGATCAAATTTCTCCGGATCATATTTGCGGCTGTTTTCGGCAAAAGTAGCAATCATCAGTTCGTTATCATGAAATGAATTAACAAACGATATGGTTGGCTTGGTAGGCCATTGCATCAGCAGTTCCATCACCTTATCATATACCGAGCCGGTACTGGCCGATGCATATTGAGGGAAAAGGGCTATTACCTGGATCTCATCAACCAGAGCATCTTTCAACCGGTTAAGGGCCGATTCGATACTTGGATTTTGGTAGCGCATGGCCAGCTCAACAATGTAATCATCACCCAGGCGCTTTTTTAAAGCATCCTGTTGTAAAAGGCTGTAGTGCATTAATGGCGAGCCGGTAGTATCGCTCCAGATGGCCCGGTATAATTTGGCCGACTTGGGAGCCCTGAAAGGAACTATTAAACCCCTAACCAGCAGGGTGCGCATTACGGGGTTTATATCAATAACCCGCGGATCCATCAAAAACTCATTCAGGTAGGTACGTACATCGGCTGTGGATGCGCTGTTGGGTGTACCTAAATTTACTAATAAAATGCCTTTTTTGCCCATAAACTTCCGTGTGCAAAAGTAAAATAATTTACGCCCTTAACTCCTAAAGGTTAAATAAATTACAAAAAGGTGATTTGGTGTTAAAAAAAGCGCCGTGTATTAAAACACCGGCGCTTTATCGAAACTAATATGAAAAAAGGGGTATTATGTTAAACCAATTTTGCCCTGCAACGCCATTGGAATAACGATATAAAGGTAAATCCGCGTGCCTGCTTAATCAACAATGTATCGGTGAATCAGTATTATGTATAGATGAATAAGCCGCCCTGGTTGATTTACGCATAATCAACAGTTAAGTATGATGGGAATAAAAAAGGCAACAGTAAATAAGTGAGGTGGGCGGGGCATACAGCTTTTTTTACCGGGATTTCATCCAGTTACGAACAATATCCAGGTAACTTTCGCTTACCGGCAGTTCAATGTCGGTGAGCTTAATCTTACGGTTCTGGATGGAGCGGATCTTGTTAACAGGTACAATATAACTGCGGTGGATGCGCTGGAATTTGTCGGCAGGTAATTTTTCCAGTACCTTTTTTAGCGGGATAAGGGTAAGCACCGTTTTGGCATTGGTTAAATGGATCTTGATATAATCCTCCATGCTTTCAATATACTCAATAGCATTTAGCTCAATCTTTACCATCCGGTATTCGGAGTATACGTACAGGCTTTCGTCGGCTTGTTCGGTTATGGGTTTGTTTCTATATTGATAGTAGTCGATAGCTTTTTCAACAGCTTTTTCAAAACGTTTAAAATCAATGGGCTTCAGGATGTAATCAAGGGCTTCCAGCTCAAAGCCTTCATAAGCGAAGTTTTTGTAGGCGGTTGTGAAAATCACTATCGGTCTTATTTCAAGCGAGCGAACGAGGTCGATTCCGGTAATATCCGGCATGTTGATATCGATAAAGAGCAGATCTACGGGTTTGGTTTTTAAAAACTCGGCACCTGATATGGCATCGTCAAATGTGTTGATGAGTTGCAACGACGGGAAACGCGATACATATCCGCTGATTAGTTTTAATGCCAGAGGTTCATCATCAATTGCAATGCATTTTAGCACCATTGGTTTTAAGTTTGTAAGCTAAGCCGAACGGTATAATAACCATCCTGGTTGCTTATGTTTAATAAATGCCTGCCTGGGTATAAATGGGCCAAACGTTGTTTTGTGTTTTTGATGCCTACTCCGGTACTTTGGTTTTCACTCCGGTTATCAAATAAGCGGTTCTTGCAAAAGAAAGCAATATCTTTATCATTTGCATCTACTTTAATGCTGATAACCGATTTTTCGTGGCTGCTGATACCATATTTAAATACGTTTTCTACAAATGTCATTAATACAAGCGGCGGTATTTTTTTACCGGAGGTATGGCCATTTAAAGAAAAATTTACTTCTGTGTTTTTACTCATTCGTAATCGTTGCAGTTCAATGTAATCGCTAATGCAATTTATTTCGTTTTGCAGGGGCACAAAATCTGCCATCGCATCCTCGGTTACATAACGCATAATGTTGGATAACTTCATGACGCTTTCGGCCGCGTTATCGTCCTGGGTAACCACAAGTGTATATATATTATTAAGGGTGTTAAACAAAAAGTGCGGGTTAATCTGTGCTTTTAAAGATGAAAGCTCGGCTGTTATTTTATCGGCCTCGGCACGGGTAACTTGTTGCTCGGTGAGCTGCCATTGCTGTATGGTTTTAATGGCGGTGCTTATAGCAAATATCATCAGGAAAATAAACAGGCTGGCAATATCTAACGGAGGCTTGTTGTGATGACCCGGTTTGAATTGTGGCGGAGGCTGGCCAGGGCCGCGTTGGTTTGCTGGTGCGCGTGGCGCCGGCTCATCTGCCATGGCAATATTTTCGCTGCTGCGGAGCATCCGGTCAAATGGTTTTAAATAGTAAACGCAGCCTAATAACAGTACGGTTATAATGCTGTATGCCAAATACTTTTTCTTTAAAAAAAGCCTTGGGATAAACAAGTTGGCGTTGATGTAAAAAAGGAAGATGTATGTGAAGCAAAATAACCAGTAACTGGGTTGCTGCAAAAGTAGAGTGGATGTACTGTCCTGGTTCTGGCGGTTTAAAAATACCAGCGGAAAGGCCATGAACAACAGCCATCCGGCAATATGTATTACCACCGAGAATGCTTTAAATCGCGACATATCCAAAGTAAAGATTTAAAGGTAAGCAATAAATAAAAGTATCGGTAATTAGCCTGTTTGTATAGATGAACTATCCGTGTATGGTTTCCCTTTTGCCGTAGTTTTGTATCACGGCGGCTTCATATTCCAGGAATTCTTTCCAACGTTTGTCGACATCTATTTCGACCGCATATTTTTTGGCCAGGCGGATAAACATGGAGTAATGTGTGGCTTCGCTGATCATCAGTTCGTGGTAAAACGTTGATAACTGGTTATCATTAATGTTTTCTGATAATACTTTAAAACGTTCGCAACTGCGCGCCTCTATCATGGCCGAAAACAATAAGCGATCAATCAGCTGTGCTTCCCGGCCGCCACCGATGATAATGAATTTGCGGAGCTCGTTCACGTAGTTATCCTTACGCTCTCTGCCTAATAAAAAGCCACGTTCTATAATAATATCATGCACCCGTTTAAAGTGGTCCATCTCTTCCTGCACTAACATAGCCATTTCCTGCACCAGATCTGATAGATTGGGGTTTTGTACAATAAGGGTTATGGCGTTGCTGGCCGCCTTTTGCTCGCAAAAAGCATGGTCGGTCAGCAGTTCTTCAATATTGCTTTCCACAACATTTTTAACCCAAAGCGGATCGGTTGGCAGTTGTAATTTAAGTATGATTTTCTCGCTCACAGGAACAAAGATAGTGGAAGTAGGTGAAAGGTGAAAGGTGAAAGGTGAAAGGTGAAAGGTGAAAGGTGAAAGGTGAAAGGTGAAAGGTGAAAGGTGAAAGGTGAAAGGTGAAAGGTGAAAGGTGAAAGGTGAAAGGTGAAAGGTGAAAGGTGAAAGGTGAAAGGTGAAAGGTGAAAGG
>NZ_JBFUKX010000037.1:0-66754 GCF_056400605.1 Mucilaginibacter sp. P5_A4
AATACTAATACTTTAAATTCTTCATGCTTTTACAAATTATAGTTATCATCAGGAACCTCTTTTAAGTCTTTGCTCATGTTAATAGCTGATCAGGTGCGAAACCTGTCAATAGGTACTGTTCTGACTTTAAGAAATAAAAAAGGAGGATAACCCTATACCGTCAACATCATAATTACTACGTGTCATGCCCGGGCGCAAAGTGCCTCCTTTTATTCTGATTTATATAAATATAAAGATATGAGCCCGGGCCGCAGGCATTGCCCTATTAGTCAAAAGTCTCACGCATGCAAGTCTTCTGAGTTTATGCTGTTACCCTGTACAGTTGGAGACGTAAATATGCGCCTACGCTGGGGGCAAATCCGGCATTTGCGGCTTTGCATTTTAAGTAAATGTTAACAACAAAACATCTCTTAAATCATTTCGTAACCCGGCCTATAAATAATGGCTTAAAAAGTGTAACTTTGCGCCATTATTTTCTTGAAAACAAAGCGCTTAATTTCAATGCTTTCTGCTTCAACGACAATAAATAAAATTAATAGCATGAAAAAAATTGTCGACTACAGGAAGCTTTTGGGCGTAAACGAGGCTGCCGAACTACAGGAATTAAAAACCAACTACCGCAATATGATGAAAACCTGGCATCCGGATAAATTCCAGGATGAGAGCAGGGTTGAGGCCGAAGAGAAAAGCAAAACCATTATTGAAGCCTACCATTTTTTGGTAAGCATTGCCCCCGAAACCCGCGGTCAGAGTTTAAACGAATATACACTTACAACTTCGTCATCAAACATTGCCGATTTTGAATACAAATCGCAGGTACTAAAAATTACATTTTTAGATGGTAACGCTTACGAGTATTTTGATGTACCAAAGGCGGTTTATATAAAGCTGATCAATGCCGATTCGCCAGGGAGGTTTGCCCGCAGGCATATTTATAACGAATATGTTTACAGGAGCGTGAATAAGCTTGTTGCAACGGCGTAAGTTTTTAAGTTCGAAGTCTTAAGTCCCAAGCCTTAAGTCAGAAGTCTAAAATCGTAGGTTAATTTTGACTCAGGACTTCCGACTTAAGACTACTGACTCAGAACTTCTCCTTCAAGCCCGGTTATTCAACCGTTCGTAATCTTCAATGGTATCAATATCAATAGCTCCCAGGGCAAAGGGGACTGTTGCCACATCGTCGGGATATAGGCCAATCAGCTTTTTAGCGCCTTCGTTCCCCGTTAAACTCTTCAGCTCGCCGAAGTGCTTTTTATCAAATAAAGCGGGTACGCCAAAGGTGTTTTTGTATTCACATGCAACAATACCGCTATCGTTTTCTGCTTTTCGTTCTGTTAACTGGTAAATAAGCCAGGAGTCAACAAAAGGTTGATCGCATAGCATCAATATGGCCGATGTTGTTAACGGTTCAAGCTTTTGCAGCTCTGCTACCCCTAACCTGATAGATGAAGCCATACCTTCTTCCCATTGCGGATTATAAGCAATGTTCACCTGTTGGTCGGATATGTTTGGTCTAATCTCGTCTTCATTGGCTCCCAGTACTACCAGCACAGTTTCGCAACTGGCAGAAGTTAGTGCCGTTTGTATAGCTCTTTGTAATAATGTTTTCCCCTGGTAAACAAGGTTTTGTTTTGGCGATCCAAAGCGGCTTGATGAGCCCGCGGCAAGTATGATTATCCCGGTCATGCGTTTGTTAATTACTGTTAGTGCATAGGCTGCTGTATAATCTGCTCCGGTTCGCGGCTATGGATACTGGTTTTATAACGTAATGAAGTACCTGCTCTTTTTTTTAGCACTGCCTGCATTTCGGCAATGATGGAGAGCGCAATTTCATCGGCATTTTCTGATCCTATATCCAAACCCGCCGGTCCAAATACGCTTTCTAAGTGCTTTGGAGTGATTTTTATGCCCTCCTGGGCAAATTCATCCAACATTCTTTGCAAACGTTTTTTTGGTCCCAGTACCCCGATGTAAGAGAGACTGAGCGGCAGCAGTTGCTTTAATACGCATTGATCGTAATTATAGTTGTGTGTCATGAGGACAATTAATGTACGTTCGTCAATAATTATTTGCGACAACACGTTTTCCGGTTTTGAAACAATGATTTTTTTGGCAAGCGGGAACCTTTCGGCAATGGCGTAGTTCAACCGGCCATCAACAATATAGATCTGCCAGCCGAGTGTCGCTGCTATTTGCATCAATGGTATGGCATCATTACCTGCGCCAACTATTATCAGCGAAACCGCAGGCTGCAACAACTCAATAAAGCAGGTGAATTTGTCGCCGTATAAATAAGTTTTGGTTACCGAATTGCCATTTACTAAAACATTTTTGGCATCGGCTAATAACGCGTCTTTGATATCTTCGTCGGGAAAATCTCCTGTTATCACTTCGTTTTTATCAAGCAATAAGCATGTACCGGGTTGGGCAGCCTGCTTGTTGTTCATGGTAAAAAGGGTAACAAGTACAACCGGTTCGCGTTTGCTTAAAAACTGCTTAAAAAGTTGGATGGGATTATTCAGTTTACCGGCAAAAATGGGTTCAATCAGTATATGGATAATTCCATTGCAACCCAAACCAACGCCCAGTTTGGCATCGTCATCATCGGTGGTATCATAAGTAACCAGCATGGGCTTGTTTTGGGCCATTACCAGTCGGGCTTTACGCAGGGCGTCACCTTCAAGGCAGCCACCACTTATAGCGCCCGTAAGCTGCCCGTCTTCGGTAATCAGCATGCGAGCGCCGGCACGGCGGTATGATGAGCCTTCTACATGCACAACGGTGGCTAAGGCCGTTTGTAATCCGCTTTTATCAGCCTTATCAAAGGCGTTTACTATGTCTTTTAATTCTTTCACGGGGTGATATGGTAAATTTTGCGAATATCGTGGCGCAAGCAGGATTCCCTGCTTTATAAATTAATGTTATCATGTCTAAGCTATAAAAAAGTACATTTAAACCACAATGTTCAAATTTGTAATTTTTATTTTTACATTAACGTTCATTAAACTTAAAAACCACAGATTTGTTGATTAAATTGTGTACACTGTAAATTTTATAACTTGTTAATAGATAATCACGGCCGAAACATCAATTACCTTCGCCTTGCGGTGACCGACAGGTGCAATCTGCGCTGTTTTTATTGTATGCCCGAGCATGGCCTCAACTGGCTATCCCGTAAGGAACTGATGAGCTACGAGGAAATGCTGCACACCTGTTCCCTGCTGGTAAAAATGGGCATCCAAAAAATCCGTATTACCGGCGGCGAGCCATTTGTACGCAAGGATATTATGACCCTGCTTACCTCTATTTCGCAATTGGATGGATTACAGGACCTGAGTATTACAACAAATGGGGTTTTAACCGCGCCTTTTGTGCCCGAACTTAAAAAAATAGGCGTGCGATCGGTAAATCTTAGTTTAGATACACTGGACGCCAATCGTTTTTTCACCATTACCCGCCGGGACGAATTTGCCAATGTTATGGCCGCTTTAGAGGCTTTGCTRCAGCATGATATCGAGGTGAAAATAAACGCGGTAGTAATGGACGGCAAAAACACGCAGGATATTATTCCGTTGGTTGAAATGACCAAAGATTTGCCCGTAAGTGTAAGGTTTATAGAAGAAATGCCTTTTAATGGCGATGGACACATTTATACCGGTTTGCAGTGGGATTATGTGCGCATACTGGATGAGATTAAAAATAAATATCCGCAGATCCAAAAACTAACCGATCCGGCTTACTCCACATCATATAATTATCAAATACCGGCGCATAAAGGTACAATTGGTATCATAGCAGCCTATTCGCGCACGTTTTGTGGTACCTGTAACCGGATCAGGATAACCCCGCAGGGCGAATTAAAAACCTGTTTATATGATGATGGCGGGCTTAATATTAAGGATTTGATACGCAACGGTGCCAGCGATGATGAATTGCGATCGGTTTTGCTGGATGCTTTTGGCAACCGCGCTGCAGATGGCTGGGAAGCCGAGAAGTCGCGCGTGATACACCCCGGGCTTCATGAATCAATGGCCTCTATCGGGGGGTAGTAAGCTTAAGGCTAAAAGCTAAAAGCAGAAAGCCGATGCAATGAGGGCTCTTATATTTATACACTGCTAAGATCAAGGAAAACGCTTTAGGCTTTCTGCCTTTAGCTTTTAGCTAAAACTATGACAACTGTTGAACAAGCTGAAAAACTAATACTTGCCCAAATAAAAGATTATGGTGATGAAACTGTACCCTTTGAACTGGCACTGGGTAAAGTTTTGGCCGAACCGATAAAGGCCGACCGCGACCTGCCGCCCTTTAACCGGGTAACTATGGATGGCATTGCCATTAATTACCAGGCTGTTGAAAATGGCATCAGCACATTTCATATAAAGGCAACCCAGGCCGCGGGCGATGGACCTGTTGAAATTAGCGACCACAACGAGTGTATCGAGATTATGACCGGGGCGGTTTTGCCGTTGTCGGTCAATACGGTTATCCGTTACGAGGATCTGGAGATGAGGGCAGGTTTAGCCGGTATTAAAGTGGAGGGGATTAAGCAAGGGCAAAATGTTCATGTACAAGGCGCCGATAAAAAACAGCACGAGATATTGGCACCATCGGGCCAGTTGGTTACACCGGCTATCATTAGCCTGGCTGCATCGGTTGGTAAAACTCATTTGCTGGTAAAAAAAATGCCCAAAGTAGTCATTATATCATCGGGCGATGAACTGGTAGATGTGCATGAAACGCCTTCGCCATACCAGATCCGTAAATCAAACAGCTACACGGTTAAAGCGGTTTTGCAGCAGCATGGCCTGCAGCCGGATATCGTACATATCCCGGATGATCCTGAAATTACGAAGACACAAATTCAGCAATGCCTGTTAAGTTATGATGTACTGCTGCTAAGCGGCGGTATTTCTATGGGCAAATTTGATTATATCCCCCAGGCATTGGAAGATTTGCGGGCCGAGAAAATTTTCCATAAAGTGGCACAGCGCCCCGGTAAGCCATTTTGGTTTGGCAGGTACCAGGATAAAGCGCTGGTTTTTGCCTTTCCCGGTAACCCGGTAGCCACATTCATGTGCCTGCACCGGTATTTTTTAACCTGGTTAAATGCAACCTTAGGTTTGGCAGAACAATCGCCCGTTTATGCTGTTTTAGATAAGGATTTTAAGTTTCAGCCCCCTTTGCAATATTATTTGCAGGTGAAACTGAACAGTAATTTGCAGGGACAATTAATGGCATCGCCTGTAGAAGGAAATGGTTCAGGCGATTTTGCTAACTTAGCAGATACCGAAGCTTTTTTAGAATTACCTATGGAAAGGGATGATTTTAAGCAGGGAGAGGTGTTTAGGATATGGAAGTTTGTCTGAACCGGAATTTCAGGAATTTATAGGATTTGCTGAATTATTTCCGCAATTATAAATTACCGTCTGCAAAGCAATTCTTTAATTCTAAAAATTCGTTTAATTCGAGTTCAGATAAAATTATAATGTTAACCCATATAGATAAACAAGGCAACCCATCAATGGTTGATGTATCTGCAAAGCAGGTAACTCATCGTACCGCAACGGCACGCAGCATTGTTGTTTTGCCCGATGAGGTGTTACAATACCTGGCAGATGGTGACCTGATGAGCAAAAAAGGACCTGTTTTTCAAACAGCGATAATTGCTGGCATCATGGCGGCCAAAAAAACCGGCGAGCTGATTCCGCTTTGTCACCCTTTGGGTATGGATAATTGCCAGGTTACTGTTGAAGTGAATGAGCAACAGGAAATTGTGATTGAATGTACCGCGAGCATTACTGCCAAAACGGGTATCGAGATGGAAGCACTTGTTGGGGCCTCTGTAGCGGCGCTTACCGTTTATGATATGTGCAAGGCCATGAGCCATGATATTGTGATAAAAGAAACCAAACTGATAGCAAAAACAGGAGGTAAACGTGATTTTAAAAGAGCATAATCCCGAAGGCAAGCATAAAAAACACGCCAAACTGGCAAGGCCTTCCACCGGGAATTTTGGAAGAAACGAGTGGGCAATTGTTGGCGGGCCGTGTACAGTAATAAAATTACTGGCCGATGATGTAATAGCTGCTTTATCCGCAAGCTATAAATGTGCTTATGCCGATACTGCACACAATCATGATATTACACAGGTGCCAGGCCGGTTGGCAAGTGGCGCTATTGTGGATTATACCGACCAGGTAAACTACCAGCAATTTAACTTTCAAAACCCGCTGATGCCTTACCAGCTTAAACAGCAATTTGCCAATGCCGACCTGGTACTGGTGAACGGTAACCACCAGCAGGCAAACGCGCAGGTTGTTATTATCGATATTAATAAAAAGGCGTCACTACAAAAACGGGTTGAACAGTTAACCAACGTACAGCTGTTTTTATTAGCCGAATACAGCGACGAGCCTTTTGATTTTATAAAGGAGGCTATTCCCAACTGGCAACAGATCCCCGTTTATAAAATAGCGGACAGGGAAAGGATTATAGCTTTTTTTGAAACCAATTTACTGCAGGTAAGGCCTGTATTAAACGGATTGGTTTTGGCAGGTGGGCAAAGCCTGCGCATGGGGTTTGATAAAGGGAACGTAAACTGGCATGGCAAGGCCCAGCGCTACTACATGGCTGATATGCTAAAGCCTTTCTGCAACGAGGTTTTTATTTCCTGCAGGCCCGGTCAGCAAGGCGAAATAGATAAGCAATACCCATCGCTGGAAGACACCTTTACGGGGCTTGGTCCCTTTGGGGCGATATTATCTGCATTCAGGGAACAACCGGATAGCGCCTGGCTGGTTATCGCCTGCGATCTGCCTTTGATGGATGAGGGCACCCTGCGTAATTTAGTGGCCTGGCGTAACAGTTCTTCCATCGCAACAGCCTACCATAGTCCTGTTACAGAATTTCCTGAACCGCTTATTGCTATTTGGGAGCCAAAAAGTTATCCTGTGTTATTATCTTATTTGGCGCAGGGGTATTCTTGTCCGCGCAAGGTGCTCATCAATACCGATATCACACTATTAAACCCGCCAGAGCCGGAGGCATTAACCAATGTGAACACGCCCGATGAACTGGAGAGAATAAAACGGGTTATACATCAAAAAACAGCCACAAGCTAATGGATACCGATGATCTGAGATATAGCTGCCAAATTGCCCTGCCTGGTTTCAGCGAAGCCATACAGCAGCTATTGCAGCAGGCAAAAGTACTGATAGTAGGAGCAGGAGGGCTGGGTTGCCCGGCTGCACAGTACCTAACATCAACAGGAGTTGGTACTATAGGCATCGCCGATTTTGATGTGGTTTCTGTAAGTAATCTGCATCGCCAGGTTTTGTATACGCCCGGCGATATTGGAAAGGAAAAAACCATGCTTGCCTGCCATCGTTTGCAAAAACAAAATCCGGGTATAAAGCTGGTGCCTCATAGGGATAAGATCACTTCGGCAAATGTTTTAGAGATTGTAAGCCGGTACGATATTGTAGTTGATGGCACCGACAACTTCGAGACCCGTTATTTATTAAATGATGCCTGTGTTTTAAGTGGGAAGCCCCTGGTTTATGGAGCTATTTACCAGTTTGAAGGCCAGGTAGCTGTATGGAATGTACTTAATAAGGATGGGCAATGGTCACCCAATTACCGCGATCTTTTCCCCGAGGTGGATGCCACCCAGATTCCTAATTGTACAGAAGGTGGTGTGATCCCTACATTGGCGGGTATTATAGGCAGTATGCAGGCCAACGAAGTAATTAAATACATTACCAAAACCGGCGAACTGCTTGCCGGTAAAGTATTGATCTTTGATGCCCAAAGCATGCAGAGCCGCATTATTAAAATTGGGTTGGTTACCAAAACGCATATCAGGCATTTGGCTGCTACGGTTACTTTTTTAACCATATCTGCAGAAGAACTTAAAAAACGCATGCAGGAAGATGATACTATTGAACTGATTGATGTACGTACAATTCAGGAACGTGATGCCTATGATATCGGCGGCACCCATATTCCATTAGATGAGCTGGAAGAAGATATGCCATACTTTACCAGTACCAATACTAAAGTGTTGTATTGCTCAACCGGCAAAAGAAGCGCCGAAGCGGTAAAGCTGATCCTGAAAAGGATTCCCGAGGCTGATGTATTATCGCTGGAAGGTGGATTGAGTTCATATACAGAATAGGCAGATGATATGTTTCCTGCGGGTAAAATACTATCCGTTTTCTTATAAAATCCGAAATCGTAAATCGCAAATCCGAAATAAATCAAGGATGTGCTGCCACCCAGACCTCGCCATCTTCAAAAGCCTCCTTTTTCCAGATGGGTACGGTTTGTTTCAGGGTATCTATAATATAGCGGCAGGCATCAAATGCAGCATCCCGGTGCGCGGCAGATACAGCTATGATCACCGGTATTTCGCCAACTTGTAAGGCCCCTGTACGGTGGTGGATCAATACTTTCTGTACCGGCCATTTTTCAAAGGCCTGGTTGGCTATCTTTTCCATTTCGCTTATTGCCATAGGCTCATAAGCTTCAAAATCGAGTTTTAAAACAGCTTTGCCTTTGGTGGCATTGCGTACGGTACCAATAAATACATCTATTCCGCCAGATTCCGGCGACATCACCCAGTCAATACAGGATTGTGCATTCAGGCTTTCCGCAGAAAGTAATACTTGTATATTGTTCATGGATTGCTTAATCAATTAACGATTTCATCAAATACTTCGGCGACTCATGGTAACCCTGGCGCCCATAAAAACGATGCGCGTCAACCCGGCGCGAGTGGCAATGCACCTCTATCCGGTCGCATTTTTTTTCCGTGGCCAAATTTGTAAAATGTTCCTCCAATAATTTTCCAACTCCTTTGCTGCGGGCATTCTCGTCTACGGCAAAACAACTTATCCTTGCAAAACTGCCTTTAACTACCAATTGTGTTAAAAAATCAAAAGCAATAAAGCCTGCAACCTGCCCATCCAATTCATAAACCAAAGCTTCCGATTGTGGCTGACTAAGCATCTGTTCCAGGTTCTCCGCTAAAAAAGCTTCCGTACCCGGATAACCCAATTGATCCAGTAAGTTTGATATAGCAGGCTGATCGGCCAAAGTGGCTCTTCTGATACTCATTTTTTTATGATAAAAGATTGAAGGAATAAGGATTGAAAGAACAAGGAGCAAGGATTGAACGAACAAGGATAAAGAAATCTTGTATATGTTTAAACGAACAGAAAATAAGTCCTTGCTCTTTTGTCCAAAAATCCTTTGTCCAAAAAAACTATCCCCCGCTTACCGGCGGAATAATAGCTATTTCGTCGCGTTCGTGGATAGTATCGCCGGGTAAAGCATACTCGTTATTTACGGCAACCATATACGATGCCAATTGCTTTAAGCGTGGATATTGCTGCTCAAGTACATACTTTAAATTGTAAATGGTAGCGTCATTTGTTAATTCCAAACTTACCAGCGAACTTCCGAATATCTCCTTTGTTACACCAAATGCCAGCACATTGATCTTCATCTCTCAAAATTAGGGCAAAAAGAGATATAATATACCATAGAATTATAAATAATTGATATTCAAAAACTCACCCTTTAGCAAGCCGGCGAACTAAACAACTTGTATGCTAAATTGTATATTTACATATGGCCGTTAAATCCACACATCAAATACCTGTTGTTAAAGTTACAGCTGCAACCAACATCCGGGCAACCGATGCGCTTGCTATTGAAGAACCCCTGGAGATAAGGCTGGAGTATGGAAAGGAAGGGCAACAGCAGGTACAGAATATTTCGGTTACCATGCGTACGCCGGGGCACGATGCCGAACTTGCGAACGGTTTTTTATTTACAGAAGGTATTATAAAAAATGCGGATGATATTACGTCCACCGCTCATTGCTTTATTGCCTGTGCAGAAAACAAGGAAAATGTAATCCAGGTTACCTTAAATCCCGGTGTTGTACCGCTCCTGCAAAATAGCAGGCGTAATTTTTATACCACATCAAGCTGCGGGGTATGCGGCAAGGGCTCTATTGATGCCATTCGTACGGTAAGCAATTTTAGCGGCCTGGTAGCAGATCAGGATGCCGTTGCTGCGGATATTTTATACCGGCTGCCCCTTATTTTACAAAGGAATCAACGGATATTTGCTGATACCGGCGGTTTGCATGCGTCGGCTTTATTCACCACGCAAGGCGAATTATTATTATTGCGCGAGGACGTAGGCAGGCACAACGCGCTGGATAAATTAATAGGGGCGGCCCTTGGTTATGGCTGGCTCCCCCTGCAGCAAACTATACTGCTTTTAAGCGGCAGGGCAAGTTTTGAGCTGGTACAAAAGGCGGTTATGGCCGGGATTAATATCATTGCGGCAGTAGGCGCTCCGTCAAGCCTGGCCGTACAATTAGCCGAAGAATTTAATATTACCCTGATAGGTTTCCTGCGCGACGAGCGTTTTAATATTTACACCGCGGCACACCGCGTATTGATACCAAATTATGAAAATACGTATTAAAGGCAATTCATTAAGATACAGGCTTACCAAAAGCGATGTAGTGCAACTGGCAGAGGAAGGCCACTTGCAGGAAGAAGTCGACTTTGGCAGCCAGCAGTTATATTATGCCATTAAAGTGGTTGAGGATGATCACCTATCGTCGATATTCAGGGAGAATACCATTATCCTGTTTGTACCCAATGATGTGATCAGAGCGCTTGCGGAAACGGATAAGGTTGGTTTTGAGGGTAAACACGGCAGCCTACACTTACTGGTAGAGAAAGATTTTACCTGCCTTGATAATGTGGCCGAAGATCAGAGCGACAACTACCCCAATCCTTTAGCCGATAAAAAGTGATGAATAAGGATGCTAAAGAACAGCCGTCGGCAGAAAACCCTGAAGAGTTGCTCGACCTGAAAATCAGCAAGCCAAAAGTATGGGCAGCCGGCATTCCCGCGGTAACTGTTGCTATGGTTGATATTTTGCAGGAATCGGGCTTTGTGCGCGGTATGGAAGGCCTGTTTAAAATGAACAAGAAGGATGGCTTTGACTGCTCTGGCTGTGCCTGGCCCGATCCGGACGACGACCGGTCGCCCATTGCCGAATATTGCGAGAACGGGGCAAAAGCCCTTGCAGAGGAAGCTACAACCAAAAAACTCACAGCTGAATTCTTCGCGCAAAACGCTGTTGCCGATCTGGCTAAATTGAATGACTACGAGATAGGTAAAAAAGGGCGGATAGCACAACCCATGTACCTGTCAAAAGGAGCCACTCATTATCAACCTGTTAGCTGGGACGACGCTTTTAAGAAGATAGCCGCTAAGCTCAATAGCCTTGCCTCACCAAATGAAGCCGCGTTTTATACCTCTGGTCGCACCAGCAACGAGGCCTCTTTTACCTACCAGTTATTTGTAAGGGAGTTTGGCACCAATAACCTGCCCGATTGCTCAAACATGTGCCATGAATCTACCGGTGTTGGTTTGGCCGAGGCGATAGGTATAGGCAAGGGCACAGTTACCCTTAATGATTTTTATGATACCGATGTGATCATCATCATAGGCCAAAACCCGGGCACCAACCACCCAAGGATGCTTACTGCGCTGGAAAAGGCCAAAAAGAACGGATCTAAAATAATTGCGGTAAACCCCTTGCACGAGGCCGGGCTGATGGGGTTTAAAAACCCGCAAACAGTAAAAGGTTTCCTGGGAATAACCACCCAACTGGCCGATTTGTACCTGCAGGTAAAGATCAATGGCGATATGGCCCTGCTGAAAGCTATAGAAAAACTGCTGTACAAAGCCGAGCTGGAAAGCCCCGGTAAGGTGTTTGATCATGAATTTATAAAGAACAGCACCCAAGGTTATGAAGTATTCCTGGATCACCTTAATCAATTTGATATAAACCATTTAGCCAATGAGGCTGGTGTCCCCCTGGATCAGCTTCAGCAGGCTGCCGACATGCTGAAGAACAAAAGCCGCATTATTATTTGCTGGGCTATGGGCGTTACGCAACATAAAAACGGGGTAGATACCGTAAAGGAGATAGTCAATCTTGCTATTCTGAAAGGCGCCATAGGTAAGCCCGGTGCGGGTTTATGCCCGGTACGCGGGCATAGCAATGTACAGGGCAACCGCACAATGATGATATTTGATAAACCGCAGCCCCGGCAACTGGATAAGCTTAAAGAGGTTTTTGGCTTTGAGCCCCCGCGCAGGCATGGTTATGATGTGGTTGAAACCATACAGGCCATGCATAGGGGTAAGCTTAAAGTCTTTTTCGCCATGGGCGGTAACTTTCTTTCGGCTACGCCGGATACTACTTACACGGCCGAGGCTATGCGCAAACTGGAAATGTCGGTCCACGTATCAACCAAGCTTAACCGCAGCCATTTGGTACATGGCGATGAAGCGCTCATATTGCCAACCCTGTCCCGTAGTGATAGGGATATGGTTGGGGGCGAAGCCCAGTTCATCAGCTGTGAAAACTCGATGGGTGTGGTCCAGATGTCAAAAGGTATGCTTAAACCTGTTTCTAAAGATCTGCTGAACGAGAACCAGATAGCTTGCCGCCTGGCTAAAGCTACGTTGGGCAGCCGCTCGGTTGTCGACTGGGATACCTATGCAAATAGCTATGATGCTGTGCGCGATATAATTGCCAAAGTAATCCCTGGTTTTGAGGACTATAACCAAAAGGTGCGCATCCCCGCGGGTTTTTACCTGCCCAATGGCCCGCGTGTGGGTAAGTTTAAAAGTGTGCAGTATGGTGATAAAATAGGCTTTAATATTGCCGGTCTGCCCCAACACCAAATGGCCGCAGGGGAATACCGGATGGCCACTATCCGCAGCCATGACCAGTTTAATACTACCATTTACGGGCTGAACGACCGCTACCGCGGAATCCACAACGAGCGCCGGGTGATATTCATGAATGAGAAGGACATTGCCAAAGCCGGTTTCAAGGAAGGGGAGCATGTAGACCTTTACAATAATTTTGGCGGGGTTGAGCGTGTGGCCCGCCTGTTTGTGGTGGTTCCCTACAACATCCCTGAAGGCAACACCGCGACTTACTACCCCGAAGCCAATGTGCTGATCCCGATTGATAGCGTGGCCGAGAAAAGCAATACGCCCACCTCAAAACTGGTGTTTATCAGCATCAAAAAACACCTGGATAATTAAATGCTATAAAACCTGGTTTATACTTAAAAATCATTAAAAAATCGAGAAATATTAAGAAAAATCTGTATTAAATAGCAGAAAAGTATTTGAAAAAATGAGATTTATTTAGATTGAAAAAATATCAATAAGCTTATTTTAAGTTTGTTAATTAAAAAGTAGAGATTTTCAATATTTCAAGGAGCTTTTTTGCCAAAACAGCCCGGTTATTCTATAAAGATAACCGGGCTGTTTGCTATGCAAATTTACGAAAAATTGACGGCTTTGAAAAATCGGCAAAACAATTATAAAACAACTCACTTCCATTTGTGGGCATTCACCATCAATTGTTTTGTACTTCGGGGCGAACTTATCGGTCAGTAAGCCAAAAAATATATTTAGCTGATGTTAAGTTACTGCTTTGCGGTGTTTATTTATTGTTAGTAAAAAATGTGCTTTTGATGAAGTGTTAATGTGTTTGTTAAGTTAAAAACACCATTTAGTTAACAAATTCTAAACGTGTAAAAATTCAGAATTGCTACAGATTTGATAGGGTTTATTTGCGCAAAATAATGCGTTAATGAAACAAATTTACACCG
Source organism: Mucilaginibacter sp. P5_A4 (assembly GCF_056400605.1). Taxonomy (NCBI): domain Bacteria; kingdom Pseudomonadati; phylum Bacteroidota; class Sphingobacteriia; order Sphingobacteriales; family Sphingobacteriaceae; genus Mucilaginibacter; species Mucilaginibacter sp. P5_A4. The sequence continues at coordinate 13,734 of NZ_JBFUKX010000037.1, forward strand.
CTTTAATTCTTTTTTTCTTCATTCCATCTTCTTATGCTTCAACTATAACCGGGTATGTTTTTGATAAAGTAGTTAATGAACAACTTGTAGGAGCTACAGTAGCCTTAAAACCAGGCACTATTAAATCGGTTTCCATGCTTAATGGAAAATACGCCCTAAATAACATCAAAGCCGGAAGTTATAGGGTAAGAGTTTCTTATATAGGGTATTTACCCATTGATACAACTGTACAAGTTGGCGATAATGTAGATTTAAAGCTAAACTTTTACCTCGTTTCAAATACATCCAGCCTAAAAACGGTAACAATTTCGGCAAATGGCAGCAGAGAATCTGACAGGTACGCAAAAAGGGCCGAGCAAAGGGCCGATAACCTGGTTAACATAGTTTCGGCCAATTCAATTGCCATTTCGCCCGATATTACCGTAGCCAATGTGCTGGCACGTGTTCCGGGTGTTTCTGTCGAACGGGGTAATAGCGGCGATGGCCAATATGCCATTATCCGGGGAATGGATAAAAAATACAACACCACTTTAGTAAACGGTGTGAAAATTCCCAGCCCGGATAATAAGAACCGCTATGTACCGCTGGATATTTTCCCGGCCGACCTGGTTGAACGCATTGAAATTGCAAAATCATTAACGCCGGATATGGAAGGCGACGCAACCGGCGGATCGATTAACCTGGTTATGAAAACAGCACCCGACGAACTGAGGGTGGAGGGTAATGTTGGAGCGGGCTATAGTCAATTATTTAGTGACCGGTCATTTAAAGGGTTTAACACATCTTCAGTAAATGAAAAATCGCCTGCCGAATTAAGGGGAACGGGTACCGCAGCCAACATTTCTGACTTTCCGTATCAAAACCTGATTACCACTAATAAGAATACTCCTGTAAATACCAATGTAAGCTTAACAATAGGAAACAGGTTTTTGAATAAAAAACTGGGCGTTATTTTTTCAGGCACTTACCAAAACACTTATGCTGGTAATAACACATTCCGTTTGGTTGAAAACGCCACATTGGCCCCGGCTGCCGGCGCTAATGCCGAAATGATCCAGGTTTTTCCGGAGTACCTCGATAGAAAATACTCCTTGCTTACAAACAGGCTGGGACTTATCTCAACTATCGATTATAAGTTTGATCACGATAATTCAATCAGCCTATTTGGTACCTACCTGCAATTAAACGAAAACAGGGTAAGACTTACTAATGATTTACTGTTAGGCAATTACTCGTATAACGGCTATACCGGTGGTTTTCAGCAAAGTTATGAAACGGAAACAAGGCAAACTCTGCAAAGTATTTACAGCACAATACTACACGGGAACAATAAATTAGCCAATTTTTTAACTACCGACTGGTCATTAGTGCTTTCGCAGGCAAAGCAGGAGCTGCCGGATATAGCATCGTTTAACACAACTCAAGAAATTAGCCCTAATTCATCCGGTACAGCTACCTCGCTTGCTTATGGACCGGTGGAAACGCGTCCGCAAACAAGGGAATGGTCACATAATACAGATAAGGACCTTGCAGGCTATTTAAACTTTCATTACGATAAACCTATAGCGGGGCATAAATCTATTTTAGGGTTTGGAGCAATGTTCAGGCATAAAAGCAGGGATAACTATGATAATATATATAAATTAAGTGCGCTGAATGATCGTGATTCAAGTTACCAAAAATACGTTTCAATCCCTGCATCTCAATTTACATTTGCGCCTTATACCGACGCATTCGGAAACTCGTTAAGTAATGCCGGGGTTTATACATTTACAGAAAATGTACGTGCAGGCTATATACAGGAAAAATATTTTATTAATGATCGTATCGACGTTGTATTAGGTTTAAGAGTAGAAACCACGCGCCAACATTTCGATTCCTCGTTACCTGCAACTTTTGCCGGCAAATCGGGCACTATAAACTACGTTGATTATTTACCAAGCCTAAACGCCAAATATTCACTTTCCAACACGCAGGCGCTTCGCCTTTCCTATTTTAAATCAATTTTTCGTCCTGCTTATGCCGATCTGGTAACTTATCCAAGCAAAACTGAATCTGATAACTTCACTACATCGGGTAATCCTAATCTGCAGCATACGGTTGTTGATAATTACGACTTTCGTTACGAGGTATTCCCAAACGGACTTGATCAGTTCATGGTGGGCGCGTTTTATAAAAGAATTGTTGATCCTATTGAATATGGATTAACGCAAAATAGTTATGCGGCCGATTTGCTGTTAATTCCGGAGAATTATGGTACAGCCCATAATTACGGCCTCGAGATGGTTTTCAGAAAGTTTTTTGGTGTGTTTGGAGTGGCCGGTAATTATACCTATACACATTCGCGCATTAGCTCGGTTAAAGAATTTGATTATACCGATCCGGCAGACAATAGTTTTCACAAAACGTTTGTCAACCTTCCACGACCATTGCAGGGGCAGTCTGCCAATGTTGGTAATTTTTCATTGCTATATAAGGATACAAGACATAGCATAGATGCACAGTTAGCCTTGGTTTATACGGGTGAAAGAATAAATACCCTTTCTAAATACAAGGATTTAGACAATTGGGAAAAGGCCACTGTCAACCTCGATTTTTCCGGACAAAAGGAGTTTGGCAAACATTATATCATTTATATAAAGGCGAATAATTTATTGAATACCCCATATCAATTAATAGTGAAACAAACTAACAGGGGATATAGCGGCAATTATAAGTTGCCGATGCAGAATAGCCCGGATTATGCTACCATCGAAAATGCAAAATACTATGCCAGGTATACACTTGGTTTCAGATTCAAATTTTAAAACAAATAACAATAACCGATTAATTATGAAAAATTTAAGAAATGCACTGGTTTGCCTATCCGTATTGGCACTCGCAGCTTGCAGCAAAAGTAAAGATAACGCCGTGATATCGGTTCCTCTTTTACAGGTAGGGCAGGCCGTAAGCAATACAGCTCCTTTGTCAGGTTCAATCAAAGGAACTATGCTTGCAGGCAAAACATATACCATATCCGGCGATGTTACCATTAATGCTACTGATACACTTTTAATTCAAAAGGGTGTTAAAGTAAATGTTACCAATTCGGCTACGTTTATTGTAAAAGGCACGTTGGTTAGTTTAGGTACAAAAGATGCTCCGGTTACTATAACTGATCCGCGCAGATCCAAAACTACAGGTAATTCAACGGCAGCAACAGATTCTGCCTATGCGGGTGGCTGGGGTGGTATATACGCCGATGTAACCTGTAACTTATTGGTAATTAAATGGACCCACCTTGATTTTGCAGGTGCAGGTTTAAAATCTCCTCCGTTCACCGGCCCATCTACAGGCGACCAATATGCCATTTACTGGCAAAACCCGAACGGAAACTTCATTTTAGAAGATTCATGGATATATGGTACACCTGATGATGCTGTACGTTTTTACGGTGGCCACATCAACATGATGAGAAACACGTTAGAAAAATGTGGCGGCCTTGGCGGCGACGGCTTTAATGCCAAAGGCGGTACCCAGGGTAACATGGCCTATAACCTGATCATCGGCGGAGCTACCAATGGAACAAAATCTGCAAATGATGGTGCAAAATCATCAATTCAGTGCCAGATAGCCATGTACAACAATACCTATGTAAATGGCGGTTTCAGAAACCATGGTGTTTATGGTGCCCGTAGCGGATCTGTTGAAGTAGAAAACAACTCAAGGGCTTTGGCTTACAATAACTTAATTGTTGATTGCGATTTTGGCGTACGCATAGCGGGTGGTAATAATGTTACAGCTAAAGTATACCTAGCCGATACATTAACGCACGCTGATGGCCCTATAACCAAAACGGCCTACGGTTACAACTTTTATTATGCAGATAACGCAGCCATTGCCGGTCAGTTTGTACCTACCAACATAGCCCAGGCTGTAGTTACACATCCGCAAGCAACTGATATTCCAAATATGAAAGCCTTTTTAGGTGCATCATACATATTTGGTTTCAAATATGATGGATCATCATTAGTAGGGAAAAACAATCCATCGTTTGTAAACTATCCGCTTCCAAATTTAAATTTTGTAAACCAGGCATCTGTTGACGGTTTCGATTTTCATCTGCAGTCGGGTTCCCCGGCAATTGGCAAAGGTTATACAGGTTTTACTGCCATAACAAATGTTCCTGTTAATCCTAACTTCGGTTCAAGCGAAATAACGCCGCCAGGAAAAGATATTGGTTGCTACCAGGCAGATGGCACCGGTAATCATCACTAATCGCATATTTTAAATAAAGCTTAATATGACAACCCCATTTAATGTAAACAGTATAACAAAATACATTAAATGCGGGTTGTTTTGTTTTTTAATACTTGTTGCGGCTGCATGTAAAAAAGCGGCTAATACAATGGTGGCTACCCGGGATACCGCAGCCATAAAGCCACCTGTAACACTGGTTACTTTTTTATCTCCTGCCTATGATCCGGCGTCGCTGGATACCACTAAGCTATTTAACCCGGTGCCGGTAACTAATCATCTTTTCAGGACAGATTTGGTAGAGATATCCGGGATAGCGGCAAGCAGGGCAAATCCGGGATTGTTGTATATCCATAATGACAGCGGCAACCCTAACCAGGTGTATCTTACTGATGGGGCCGGAGCAGATAAAGGGACACTGACTTTAACACAGGAAAGTAACCGGGATTGGGAAGACATTGCCGTTGGCCCTGGCCCAGTTGCCGGGAAAAGCTACGTTTACGTGGCCGATATTGGCGATAATGATGCTAAATACAAAACCATACTCATCTACCGTTTTCCTGAACCCGATTTAACAGGAAAGAGTTTGCCGGTTTCCATAGATATAAATGATGTTGATAAGATAGAATTAAAATATCCCGACGGCCCCCGTAATGCTGAAACATTGATGGTTGATCCGCAAACAAAAGATCTTTACATAGCAAGTAAAGAAAATAATGTTTCAAAAATTTATACTGCAAGGTATCCCCAAAATACCACCGCAATAACTACGTTAACTCCGATAGTTAAATTGTTGTTTAATAAAGCTACAGGTGGTGATATTGCTGCCGACGGAACCGAAATTTTGCTCCGAAACAAAGAAGCTATCTGGTATTGGAAATTATCTCCCGGCACCTCAATATCGGCCGGTTTACTTACAAAACGCAATATGCTCCTTATTTTAATAACGAACCGCAAGGCGAAGGGATAGGCTTTGCCGCAGATCGCTCGGGATATTATACCGATACTGAAGTAAGGGACTATCCGGGAACATTGGCTACAATTTCTTTTTATGAAAGGAAATAACAGGGCAAACTTTTTGTCTCCTCAGGGTCTCTCCAATGCTATTAAGTTAAGAGGTTTTTCGCGCAAAGACGCAGATGCGCAAAGTGATTTGCTTATTTTTTCTTAGCGTCTTGGCGTCTTTGCGCGAAACTAAAATTTTAATATTTTCCTTAACTTAATAGCATTGGAGAGACCCTGAGGGGACGAAAATATCCATCCACCCAAACAAAACCAGTACATCATGTTTTTATTAATAAAAAAAGCATTATGTCATTTGATCAATACCACGAACCCGTAAACGAATTATCTGCCGAAACCCGCACCTTTGCCCGGATGATTGTATCCCTTACCGAAGAAGCCGAAGCCATTAATTGGTACGAGCAGCGTATTGCTGTTGAAACCGACAAAGACGCCAAAGCCATTATGCAAAATGCACAGCAGGAAGAGTTTAAACATTTTGGTATGGACCTTGAATTTTTACTGCGCAAAAAACCGGTATGGCGTACCACTTTAAAAGCCATCCTGTTTCAGAAAGGGGATATTGTTGAGCTTGGCTCAAAAGGCGAAGAAGCTGCAGAATAAGATCTTATCGTCATGACCGAAGAAAGAATAAAACTGGTACAGGGCGATATCACCAAAATTAAGGCTGATGCCATAGTGAATGCTGCCAATACCTCACTATTAGGCGGCGGAGGTGTGGATGGCGCCATACATCGCGCGGGCGGTAAAACTATATTGGAGGAGTGTATCCAAATCCGTAACCGGCAGGGTGGCTGCAAAACCGGCGAGGCCGTAATTACTACCGGTGGCAACCTGCCAGCCAAATATGTGATCCATACGGTTGGGCCGGTTTATAACAATGGCGGTAAGGGCGAAGATGCTTTGCTGGCTTCGGCCTATTTAAACAGCCTGAAACTGGCGGCCGAAAACCATGTGGAAACTATTGCTTTTCCCAATATCAGCACAGGCATCTATCACTTTCCCAAAGAGGAGGCTGCCGCTATCGCCATAAAAACCGTTCGGGATTTTTTGGCAGAGAACCAAAGCATTAAACAGGTAACTTTTGTTTGTTTTGATGATGAGAATTGCGGCATATATTCGGACTTGCTGAAATAAGGCCGTCAGAAGAAATAAGCAAATCCCTTTGCGTCTCTGCGTCTTTGCGCGAAAACCTTGGCATTGCTCTCCGGGGCACGCCACTGTTGTTTAAATTGCAAATTGTACCTACTTTCATCCCCCGATGAACAAATACCCCGCTGCCTGTAAAAATTTACAAAAGCTACTGTTGCCTTTATTGCTTTTAACAGCAAGCTTTGCCGGTGCCCAGGAGTTTGGCGGCAACCCGCCATCAATTAAATGGAAACAGGTAAATACACCCGCAGCTAAGGTTATTTTCCCTGCGGGGATGGATTCGGCGGGTATAAAAGTGGCCAATATTGTACAGCAGATGAATGGGCTGGTAAAGCCAACCATTGGCTATAAGCAAAAGCAGATCAGTATTGTTTTGCAAAATCAAACCACCATTGCCAACGCCTATGTTGGGCTGGCGCCTTTCAGGAGCGAGTTTTTTTTAACCCCCGAACAAAACAGTTTTGATATTGGCAGCCTGCCCTGGACGGCTCAGCTGGCCATTCACGAGTACAGGCATGTGCAGCAGTATAATAATTTTAATGTGGGTCTGTCGCGTTTTCTGCATATCCTGTTTGGCGAGGGCGGGCAGGCTTTGGGTAATGATCTATCGGTTCCCAACTGGTTTTTTGAGGGCGATGCCGTATTTAACGAAACCCACGTAAGTCCGCAGGGCCGGGGGCGTTTACCTTACTTTTTTAATGGTTACAGGGCTTTATGGGCTGCGGGTAAAAATTATAGCTATATGAAGCTGCGCAATGGCTCGTACCGCGATTATTTGCCCGATCATTATCCGCTGGGTTATATGCTGGTAGCCTACGGGCGCGAAAAGTATGGTGATAACATCTGGAAGAATGTTACACATGACGCGGCAGGTTTTTACACCGGGTTCTATCCTTTTCAAAGGGCGGTAAAAAAGTATACCGGTACAAGCTTTAAAGCATTTACCAGCCTGGCATTTGATAGTTTTAAAGCCCGGTTACAGGACGATGCCCAGAACATAAATGCCGAACCTGGTGTAAAAATCCCTAAACATTTTGATGCCAACAGGGAATACCCGGCCTTTGTGAACGACAGTACGCTCATCTACATGAAAAGTAGCTATGATGAGATCCCCGCATTTGTAGTAAAAACGGGTAATAGTGAACGTAAGATCAGTACGCGTTCTTACTCGATCGATAATTACTTTGATTACCACGATGGTAAAATAGTATATGCCTCCTACCGTTCAGACCTGCGCTGGGGTTATCGCGATTATAGTGAGCTGATGCTGCTTGATGCTAATACCGGCCAGGAGCGCCGCATTACCCAAAAAGCCAAATACTTTGCGCCTGCTTTTAGTGCCGACGGTAAAAGTATAGTAGCAGTACAGGTTAGTCCATCGGGTGCAAGCCAACTGCATATATTAAACACTGACGGTAACTTGCTTAAAACGGTACCAAACCCGCAAAAGCTATTTTATACCTATCCGAAGTTTTATACAGATGATAAGCTGATTTCTGCAGTGAGGAACCCCGAAGGCAAAATGAGTCTGGCCCTTATTAATAAGGAAACAGGGGATGCCCGGTATTTATTGCCCTTCACTTTTAAGCCGATAGGTTTTTTAGCGGTTAAAGGGGATACGGTATATTTTACAAACGTAGTTAATACCCAGGACAGGTTATTTGCCCTGATGATAAACAGCAACAGGCTTTTCGAATTACTGCCAGCTGCCAGCAGTTTGGCAATAGGCAACTATCAGCCTGCTGTATCTGCCCATAAAATGGCCTGGGTGGGTTTTACAGCTGCGGGGTATCAAATAACCGAAGCAAATAAAAAAGACCTGAAATGGATTGACGCAGGGGATTTATACGCAAACACAAGCCTGCCCGGATTTGGTATTACGGCTTTAACCAAAGATTCATCGGCCAATATGTTGGCTACGGTGGTTGATAAACCGCTGCCGGTTACCGGTTATTCCAAAGCGCATGGACTGTTCAATTTTCACAGCCTGATCCCCAACATCAGCGATCCCAACTATTCCTTTGCCATTACCGGCCAGAACGTTTTAAATACCCTCCAATCCGAGATTTCTTTTGATTATAACAGCAATGAGGGTTATAAGCAATTAGGCTTTGCAGCCGTGTATGGGGCGCTGTTCCCTTACCTGTCTGCCGGGGTTGATTATACTTTAGACAGGCGCGGGTTTACCAAAGGCAACTACGTGTACTGGAACGAAACCCAGTTGCATGGCGGTTTGCAGGTGCCGCTCACTTTTTCGGCAGGTAAACACTTTACCGGCCTCACTTTAGGCAGCGACCTGTATTTTAACCGTACCAGTTTTCAGCAGCCCTACGCGGCTCAATTTGCCGACAGAAGCTATACTTATTTAAACAATTACGTTTCATTTGGTAACCAAACCCAGCGGGCTAAAAAAAATATATACCCCATGTTTGCGCAAAACATTAGTGTAAACTATAAAACGGCAATTGCGGGAGCCAGCGCTACGCAGTTTTTGGCATCGGGTACATTTTACTTCCCGGGCCTGGTAACCAACCACAGTTTTGTGATTAGCCTTGCGCACCAGCAAAAGGGCAAGGATAATGTGATCAGTTACTCCAATGATTTTCCGTTTAGTAAAGGCTATACCGCTCAAAATTTAGATGATATGAATAAGGCAGGGCTTGCCTACCATTTTCCGATAGCCTATCCCGATGCCGGTTTTGGCAATGTTGTGTACCTGCTGCGCATGCGCGGTGCTTTGTTTTTTGATTATACCCACGCCTCATCCGATAATTTTTATACCGATGGCAGCAGCTTTAAGCAAAACTTCCGCTCGGCAGGAGGAACGCTGTTTTTTGATACCAAGTTTTTTAACCAGAACAGCATATCTTTCGGCATAAGGTATAGCCGTCTGCTGGATGAAGATTTTTTTGGCGGAACCGGCAGGAACAGGATAGAGCTGGTTTTACCGGTAACGTTTTTTTAGGAATCCAGAGATAAAATCAAGATACACTCCACACCGTCATTGCTTCGTGTTTTATAATGACGTGTTTGCAAATCGCTGATAGTCAGTGCTTTTTTTTAACCTAATCTATGTCATTGCGAGGCACGAAGCAATCGCATGCTATACAGAGCGAACCTGCACCGTTCGCGATTGCCGCGCTGCGCTCGCAATGACATGGTTGTTGTCGTTGTTGTTTCCTAACTATTAGCCAGTTCAATCAATTTCTTCACCCTGCCCACATCAGTAACATCGGTGGTAAACTCATCGGCAGAGGCGTTGCTCATCAGGATATGATCGTTTTGGTATTGCATTTTACTGTGAACGGACACTCGGGCCGATGAATGCACTTCGGTAACCTTGGTAAAATGAACCAGGTCGGCAACGTTGCTTTCGCTTACGCCGGCGCCGGGCATAATGCTGATGCGCCCTGCCGCCTTTTCTACCAGGTGGTTTAAAACGTTAACGCCCTCTATAGCCGAGCTTTTTCCGCCCGAGGTAAGTATCCGGTCGCAACCTATCTCAATAATGTCTTCAAGGGCCTGGTACAGGTCGTTACACATGTCAAAAGCCCGGTGGAAGGTAACGCCCAGACCCGATTGTTTGGCCAGGCGTACCATTTCGAGGCAGCGTTCTTTATCAACGGTACCATCGGGCTTAAGTATGCCAATTACAACACCGTCGCAGCCTGCTTCAATACAGTACCGTATTTCGGCCATCATTATATCATATTCAAGGTCGGTATATAAAAAATCACCGGCTCTTGGTCGTATCAATACATAAAGTTTTATATGGAGCAGCTTACGGGCCACCAGGATTTGTCCGTGCGATGGGGTAGTACCGCCTTCCTTTAAATTTTCGCAAAGTTCAACCCGCACTGCGCCACCCTCCTGGGCCGCCACTGCCGATGTAGCAGAATTGGCACAAACTTCAAGCGAAACGCGATTGAGGGGTTTAGACTCCTGATTTTTGGTTTTGGACATGTAATACTATTTTGTAGCGGGGTAATAACTCTTGCCCGGTATTAATAAATCCTGTTGTTTAGCGTTACAAACGGCAAACGAGAAGCCGCTTTGTATAGCATAAGCACCATACTCGCCTTTTTTATTGATGGCTAAAAAGCCTACCTGGATCTGCTTCGCGGTATCAGGTTTCTTTTTAATAATGCGGTGAACAGCCTCTTTGCAGGCATCCTCGGGCGATAAGCCCTGGCGCATCAGTTCAACCACCAGGAAACTGCCTACGTTACGGATCACTTCTTCGCCAACACCTGTTGATGTAGCGCCGCCAACTTCGTTATCAACGTATAAACCAGCACCAATAATGGGGCTGTCGCCAACACGGCCATGCAGCTTAAAGGCCATGCCACTGGTAGTACAACCGCCGGATATATTGCCTTTGGCATCAATGGCCAGCATGCCAATGGTATCGTGGTTGTATTTATCGCCGGCTTTATGGCCGTTCTCAATATTCATTACCGGGCTGTATTTGGCTGTTTTAAGCCATTCTTTCCAGATCTTTTCAGATTCCGGCGTTAACAATTTTTCTTTTTTCATACCATGCTCAACTGCAAACTGGGTAGCGCCTTCGCCAACCAGCATTACGTGCGGGGTTTTTTCCATCACCAAACGGGCTACCGATATGGGGTGGGCTATGTCTTCCATCGCAGCTACAGAACCGCAGTTGCCAAATTCATCCATGATACACGAATCCAGCGTTACATGCCCGTCGCGATCGGGCAAACCGGTACGGCCAACGGTATGGCTGCTGATGTCGGTCTGCTCGGGTATGCGGGCACCGGCCTCTATGGCATCAAGCGCGCGGCCACCTTTTTCTAAAGTTTTCCAGGCCTCTTTATTGGCATAAATCCCGAAATCCCAGGTAGATATAACTATAGGTAAAGCAGGATTGGGTTTTAATGAAATAGTTTCTGCTATGGCTGAGTTTGAAATTGCTGCCAGTGAGGCGCCTGCAGCTGATATTTTGATGAATTCGCGGCGGTTATACATACCGCTAATATAGTTAAATCGGGTAAAAAATAAAGCGATTGTAGGTGTTTTGATACAATAGAAGCCTAAAGACCGATAGCCTTATCAATCCTCAGGGAGTGCAGGCCTGGGGCTCTTACTCAAAATCCTGCTGGCAGTTAAAACAATGCCAGGCTTTATCGTTAACAAAGGGCAATATCGCCGAAATAAGCGATGCAAACTTACCCGGATCGGTGGGGCCAACGTTGGTTGAGGCACAGAACGGGCAAATAACCGCATTGTTGGTTTCTTCGTCTATCTCAATACGATCCTGGTCGTGCAAATCGCCCTCGGCAGCCAGTATAGCGCGGCAACGTTCAAGGTCGCGTTCAAATATTTTTAGTTTAATACCGCCAATCGCCTGGTTGTAAATAGGGTTTGCGGTAATGGTATTTTCATCGGCAATAAAGCAGGGAATGCCATTATCCTCCAGTTTGGTGCGTATAATATGCGCCAGCATAACATCATAATAATTCTCAAATGTTATAATCTTATCGTTTTGTTCGGCTGCCATAATGGTAAATGAAATAATTATACAAATGTAGCGTGTTTTTTGCTTAATTTGATACTATGAACCGCATCGACCGTATTTCGGCTATTTTAATCCAGTTACAATCGCGCAGGGTAGTAAAAGCCGGTGATATTGCCGAACGCTTCAACATCAGCCTGCGTACGGTTTACCGGGATATCAGAACGCTTGAAGAGGCCGGAATCCCGCTCATTGGTGAGGCCGGTGTTGGCTATTCTATTATGGATGGCTACCGCCTGCCGCCTGTAATGTTTACCCGCGAGGAGGCCACCGCGTTTTTAACTGCCGAAAAATTTGTTGAAAAACTCACCGATGCCACAACAAACGCGCAATACCAATCGGCCATGTACAAGGTGAGGGCGATACTAAAAACAACCGAAAAAGACGCGTTGGAGAACCTTGATGGCAGCATTGAGGTAATGAAGAGTAGCCAGAAACGCACAGGAAATAATAATGATCATATCCAAACCATACTGGATAGCATTATTAATAAAAAGGTTTTATGCATTGATTACTTTGCCTGGCACAGCCAGGAATTTACCCAGCGCGATATTGAGCCGGTTGGCGTAGTTTACCTTGATAGCTACTGGCACCTGATAGCCTTTTGCCGGCTCCGTAATGATTACCGTGATTTTAGGATAGACAGGATTCGTAAACTGGTAGTTACCGATACAACCTATAACAAAAGCAAACATCCAACCTTAAAGGCTTATATAGCTCAAACCGCTAAAGAAAAGCAACTGGAAATGGTGGTGATTAAGGTGGATAAGGAGATTTATAACTACCTGGATCATCAAAAGTATTACAGCGGCTTTGTATCCGAGAAAACCATCGGCAACAAAATCGAGATGACGTTTTTAACCACGTCAATTGAAGGTTTTGCCCGCTGGTTCATGATGTTTGGTGATAGAGCCGAAATCATCAAACCGGATTCCTTAAAAGATAGGGTTTGTGCAATCATCATGGCCATTAGTCAAAGAAATTTGCAGGAAACAGATCTCTACTGACATACTGCTGTCACTCCCCGGTTATTTCTTTGTACTGCAATCAAAAAACAATGCCCTGTTGTGGCTATGTTTTTGCTTGTAATTAATCTGCAACACTATGAAATATTGGATAACCGTAGTTTCAAAAGATCATATTAGCCGCGGCGTAGCCGGTGGTTTTATACAGGCTAATCATGGCAAACAAGGGCCGCTTACAAGCATGGCTACCGGCGATTGGGTGATCATCTACTCGCCCAGGCAAACAATGGATGGAACCGAACCGTTACAGGCTTTTACGGCTATAGGAAAAGTTGCCGGGGATGAGATTTATCAGCATAAAATGAGCGAGGATTTTATCCCGTACCGCCGCAATGTTACCTACTATCAATGTGAGGAAACACCTATTGTTCCGCTGGTAAATGAGCTAAGTTTTATGCCCAATAAAAAATCATGGGGATATCCGTTCAGGTTTGGTTATTTTGAAATAAAAGGGCACGATTTTGAGCTGATAAAACAGCACATGATTAATGATGAACCAATACCTGTAAATAATAATAACCAATAAAAAATTTTACATTATGACAAAGTTAACAGTGAACACCGAAATTAAATTTAAAGCGCCCGCTGCTAAAGTATGGCAGGGCCTTACCGACCCGGCAATGGTAAAAGAATATTTTTTTGGTACCAATTTAGAGTCGAGCTGGAAGGTAGGGGAGTCTATTACATTTAGCGGCGAGTGGGAAGGGAATAAATACCAGGATAAAGGCACCATCCTTGAAATAGATCCGGGTAAGTTTTTAAAGTACAGCTATTGGAGCAGCATGGGCGGCACCGAAGATAAGCCCGAAAACTACGCCAACATAACCTACAAGCTGACCGAAAAAGATGGCGTAACAACGCTTGCCATTACGCAGGATAATGTAAAAGACGAGGCCGCCAAAGAACATTCGGAACAAAACTGGCAGGGCGTTTTTGATGGTTTAAAAAAGATGATAGAGTAGATGTGCAGATTATAGATGTGCAGATTTCAGATGTGCAGATTTCAAATTTCAGATGTGCAGATTTTTGAATGCACATTGAAGTTTCATTTGCACATCTGAAATCTGCACACCTGCACATTTACTTTAATTAATATGTATAAAAAATTGATTAAAAGTTAATTATATATCAGTATAACAAATAGTAATGACAGAAATAATAGGTAATGTAGATATAAATGGTTTCTTTTTAGAAGGGATTCCGGTGCGGACGACGAATGAAAACGGCCAGTCGGCAAAGGATATTGGGGAGCTTTGGGGGAGGTTTATGGAGGATAATGTACTGCTGCAAATTGAAGACCGCCTCACCGACGAGATCTACTGCGTTTATACAGATTATGAAACTGACTATACCGGCTTTTATACCGCGGTGTTAGGCTGCAAGGTAAGTTCACCGGATAACATCCCCGAAGGGCTAATCAGCCTTACCGTGCCCCATGCCAACTATGTAAAATACCTGGCCAAAGGCCGTCTGCCGGATTGTGTAGCCGAAACCTGGCAGCAGGTATGGGGCAGTAGTCTCAACCGCACATACATTGCTGATTTTGATGTTTGGGGAGCCAAAGCGCAAAATCCTGAGGATGCCGAGGTGGAGATTTATGTGGGAGTGAAATAGCCTTTTCCATGCGTCATTGCCTACCTATGACGTGTTTGCAATTAAATCTTTTTGTCATGCTGAACGTAGTGAAGCATCTATTATTCGCTATGCCTTTTCGCCCTGTACAGTCTGCGAATAGATCCTTCACTGCGTTCAGGATGACAAACCTTTACAGCTATGACGATTATTTTATGTAAAGAAAATTCTGTAATGCTCAAATTCTCTAAATTTCAACCTGGTTTACCTGTTAAAATTCAGCCGTTTACCGGCGTTACCTTCAACTAAGCTACCGTTAGCATAGGCTACATTGCCTGATACCAGGGTATAAGCTATTTTTGAGCGAAAGGTAGTATTTTCAAATGGGCTCCAGCCGCATTTGTATAAGATATTGTTCTTGTTCACGTTCCATGGGTTATTCAGATCAACAAGCACCAGGTCGGCCCAGTAGCCTTCACGGATGAAACCGCGCTTATCTACCTGGAAACAGGTGGCAACGTTATGCGCCATTTTTTCGGCTATTTGCTCCAGGCTTATTTTGCCATGGTGATAAAGCTCCAGCATGGCGGGCAGGGCATGCTGTACCAACGGGCCGCCGGATGGGGCCTGCAGGTAGGGTAATGCTTTTTCCTCCATGGTATGCGGTGCATGGTCGGTTGCTATAACATCAATTTTGCCATCCAGCACAGCCTGCAAAATGGCGTCCCTGTCGGCCATGGTTTTAACGGCAGGGTTCCATTTAATCAGGTTGCCTTTAGTCTCGTAATCCGCATCGGTAAACCACAGGTGGTGCACGCAGGCCTCGGCGGTTATGCGCTTATCTTTTAGTGGTGTGGTATTATCAAAAAGATGTGTTTCGAGCGCGGTGGAGATATGTAAAATATGCAGGCGGGTATTGTGCTTTTTAGCCAGCTCAACCGCTAATGATGATGACAGGTAGCAAGCCTCGGCACTTCTTATCTTTGGGTGCAGCTGTATAGGTATGTTTTCGCCTAATAACTGTTTGTAATGGTTCAGGTTGCTTTTAATGGTAGCCTCATCCTCGCAATGCACCGCGATGAGCATGGGTGAATTTGCAAAAAGGTTATCCAGGGTTTGCGGGTTATCTACCAGCATGTTCCCGGTTGATGAACCCATGAACACCTTGATGCCGCAAACATTGGCTGTATCGGTGCGCAGTACTTCATCCAGGTTATCGTTGGATGCACCCATGAAGAACGAGTAGTTGGCCAGCGAGTTACGCGATGCTATCTCGTACTTATCTTCAAGCAATTGCCTGGTTAAAGTATTGGGGACTGTATTGGGCATCTCCATAAATGAGGTGATGCCACCGGCAACCGCCGCGCGCGACTCTGAATGAATATCGGCTTTGTAAGTTAGTCCCGGCTCGCGAAAATGCACCTGGTCGTCTATACAGCCTGGCAACAGGTATAATCCTTCGGCGTTGATTTCTTTATCCGCCTGGGTATCTATCTGTGCGTCTATCCGGTCGATAAAGCCATCCTTCACCAGTACATCTGCAACGTATTGCTTATTTTCATTAACTATTGCAGCAGATTTTATGAGGATAGTAGCCATTCTTTATTTGGGTTTTGGATGTTCGATTTCGGATTTATTGATGGGCAAATTTAGGATTTAGGGCGATATCACCTGCGTCTTCAACAAATTAAAGAAAAGATCTACACCTCCACAAATTGGGCCACGCCCGGAAAGTCGCCCAGGCCTTTATAAATTGGTATGCCGTTGGCTTCACTATCTTCAACAGCCCAGTTAGCCATGGCATACATTACCGGCCTTAAGCCCATGCCCGATTCGCTAAGGCTATAGGTAACATAAGGAGGTACTACAGGTCTTGCTTCCCTGATCACCAGGTTATCTGCCTCCAGTTGTTTCAGGTGCTGAATAAGGACCTTTTCGGTAATAGCTGGGATGGCTTTTTTTAATTCGCTATACCGCTTACTGCCTGTTAACAGGTGAAACAATATAATTGGTTTCCAATATCCGCCTATACGCTCCATAACATAGGTTACCGGGCAATCTTTAAAGGCTGCCTGCTTGTTTTCCTGTATGGTTGATGCTGCTTTAATCTGGGTCATGTTGATACATACTTTAGGGTAAGTACTTGTATAAAAGTAAGTACAAATGTAGCTTTGTCCTCAACAAATTCAAAATATAAAATTATGAAAATCATCATCACTGGTTCATTAGGAAATATAGGCAAGCCGCTTGCAAAACAACTGGTAGGGGCTGGTCACCAGGTAACTGTCATCAGCAGTAAGGCAGACAAGATAGCAGCCATAGAAGCATTAGGCGCCACGGCAGCCATTGGCTCGGTAACTGATGCGGATTTCCTGGCAAAAACATTTAGCGGGGCAGATGTGGTATATGCCATGGTTCCGCCAAATTATGGGGCCGAAAACCTGAGGCAGTATATGAACGATGCCGGTAAAAGTTATGCCGGGGCTATCAGGAAGGCTGGCGTAAAACGGGTTGTTGGCTTAAGCAGCATTGGTGCGCATCTTGATGCCGGCACCGGACCCATAAAGGGCATCCACGATGTGGAAGGTATATTGAATAAACTGGAAAACGTTGCTGTGAAATTTATTCGCGCACCTTTCTTTTATGTGAATTTTTATAATGATATCGAACTGATTAAACACCAGGGTATCATCGGCTCAAATTATCCGGCAGGTATGAGGCTGATCATGGTTCACCCAAATGACATAGCTGCCGCTATTGCCGAAGAAATTCAGACGGACTTTACGGGCAAAAGTGTGCGTTATATTGTAAGTGACGAACGCAGCACCGGCGAAGTTGCCACAGTTTTAGGTAATGCCATTGGTAAACCGGGACTGCCATGGATAGAGTTTAGTGATGAGCAGGCTTTGAATGGAATGCTACAGGCCGGCTTACCCGAAGAAATGGCCAAAAACTTTGTAGAGATGGGAGCAGCCCTGCGTAGCGGAAAGTTATGGGAAGACTACGATTTGCATAAACCCGCCACCCCCGGCAAAATAAACCTGGAAACATTTGCCAAGGAGTTTGCAGAAAAGTATAACGGATAAGCCGCCCCTGAACTAAGAAAGCCGCCCTGTAATTTTACAGTGCGGCTTTCCTAAAAAAAGTCCTTCCTCCATTAGTCCTTTATCCTTTGTCTGCAAGTCCTTTTTCCATAAGTCCTTGCTCCTTTGTCTGAAAGTCCTTTGTCCGAAAGTCCTTCGCCTATTTCTTACCCCAGTAATAATTTACCCCAAAGTTGATATTGGTGTTTAAGCCAAGATTAAATGAGTTGCTTTTTGTTTGGTAATCATGAACATATTGCAGGTTACCAAAACCAAGGTTTACAGCAAGCTTAGGCGTAGCAAAAAATACAATATTAGGATTACCGCCGACGGTAAGCGAACCCGATTTGAAGTTATTTACATCATGAGCCGAAGTAACCCCAAACTGCGGAAACACGCCTATTTTATCGGTTAGCATGCAATAATAACGAAAGTGAATCCCTAATGACAGGGCATCTGAATGATATTTATGATCATAGGTGTAGCTGTTGGTGCCGCTGTTATTCAAAGCTGTATAAACCGATGTTTCGGTTCCGCCAACGCGTGAGTAACCTGGCTGGATTCCAACGGACCATTTGTTCGACAGGAAAAATCCAAAATCGGGATTTATTTGCAGGTTAGAGATACCATGGTTGGTGTAAACCGTGGTTCCGGTTGTGTAAGTGTAGGTGTTGGTGTAGCCATACCCATCGTAATTGTAGTTAAAGTTGCCACCAATATAATAGTGGCCTTTACCAATTTGAGCGTTTGCCGCGCCGGCGGCCGTAATTAAAAACAGGAGCATAAATAGATGTTTTTTCATTAGTTAGTGTTATAGGTTTTTAGATGCTAGAACAAGTTGTAAGGGCCAGTAAACAAGAATGATATGCTAAATCTGGTATCTTGTACCTGGTTTCCCACCCCTCTTTTCCCGTCTTTTAAACGGAAAAGTTGTGGTTAAGGTTAGGGGTGCTTAACTAACAATGCCCCTAATCAACAAAAAGCCTATCTTTGCGGCATGGCTGTAACTTTTGAAGATTTTAATTTTAACCGGCAAATTTTAAATGCGATAGCCGATGCCGGTTATACCGAAGCTACGCCTATTCAGCAAAAAGCTATTCCGCCTATAATGAACGGGCAGGATGTAATGGGTATAGCGCAAACCGGTACCGGTAAAACCGCGGCCTATGTATTACCCATCATCATGAAGCTTAAATATGCCCAGGGCGATAATGCCCGCGCGCTTATTATTTCGCCAACGCGTGAGCTGGCGATGCAAATTGAGGAGAACGTAAAAACCTTTGCCGCCAATACCGATTTACGCGTTGTAGTACTTTATGGCGGCCTTGGCCCTAAAACACAGATAGAGCAGATCAATAAAGGTGTTGATATTATTGTGGCTACTCCGGGCCGTTTTATGGATATTTACCTGGCAGGGCATATAGTAACCAAAACCCTGCAGGTGCTGGTATTGGACGAGGCGGATAAAATGATGGACATGGGCTTTATGCCCCAGATAAACCGCATACTGGAAGTTGTACCTGTAAAAAGGCAAAACCTGCTGTTTTCGGCTACTATGAGCGATAAAATCCACGAGTTATCTAATAACTTTTTGGAGTATCCCACCATTATTGAAGTTACCCCGCAGGCTACACCGGCGCAAACGGTTAACCAGCATCTGTACCACGTGCCCAACGTGAAAACCAAAATAAACCTGCTCAGAAAACTACTGGAGGCCGAAGGGGATATTACCAAGCTGATGATATTTTGCAAAACCCGCGTAGTGGCAGATGATGTTTATAAATTCCTGCTGCGTAAATTTGGCGAAGGCGGGGTTAAAGTTTTGCATGCCAACAAAGGTCAAAATACACGCATTAATTCCATCAATTCGTTTAAGAACGATGAGGTGAAAATATTAGTGGCTACAGATGTGGCATCGCGCGGCATTGATGTGAGCGACGTGAGCCATGTGATAAATTTTGATGTACCGGTGGTTATTGAAGATTATGTGCACCGGATAGGCCGTACAGGTCGTGCCCTGCAATCGGGCGAGGCCATTACATTTTGCGGCCCGGCAGAGGAGTATTATCTCAAAAAGATTGAGAAGCTTATCAAGCAAACCATCCCCGTGTCGGCTATTCCTGGTGATGTGTTTGTTGAAGAAACCGGGTACGACGAACGCCAGGAGATTGCCAAAGAAATTGATATGCAAAAGCGTAAGGACGATCCTGATTTTAAGGGCGCCTTTCACGAAAAGAAAACCCTTAATCAGCATAAAAAATTCGATGAGGCTAAAAACAAGGCGAAATTTGGAAAAGCCTATAAAGCTGCAGGCGGCAAAAGCAGGTCATCGTCATCACGTAAAAAGCGTTAATAAACCTTAAAAACCCAATATATTCCAGAAATGAAATTGCGTATTACCCCGTTAAATTTTGCTACCACATTTTTTTTGGCGGTAGCCGTTTATATATGGATCTATGGGGCGGGCATTGCCGGCCGGCCGCTGGAAACCTGGAGTGGCACCATCAGCTGGATATTTTTGCTGTTTGCGGTGGTTGTTTTTTTTCTCGATCTTATTTTTCGTAACTTTTTTGCCGAGCTTAAAAAATTATGGGTCATTGAGCTATGCTTTATGGCTTTGGTGGTTGTTATATTTTTGATGGTTAAGTAAGAATCAGGTGTTTAATAAATTGCGTTCCCGCAGAAAATTACAAATTCATTATAATCCCATCGCATTAAAATAGCATACTTTTGCGACTTTAATAATCCATACAAATGAAAACTGCTGAAATAAAGCTGACTGTTACCCTTGACGATAATAATGTTCCTGAAACCATCATGTGGGAATCAACCGATTCTGCCTCAAAAGAAGCATTACCAGTAAAATCATTCATGCTGGCACTGTGGGATCAGCATTATAAAAATACCCTGCGCATTGATCTCTGGACAAAAGATATGCCGGTTGATGAGATGAAACGTTTTTTTTACGAAACGCTGCAAACCATGGGTGATAGCTTTTTACGCGCAACAGGCGAAAAAAACATTGTAGAAGACCTGCGCGATTATTGTGCCCACTTTGCCGATAAAATGGAAATTAAACAATAAATATGGTGAGTGGTCAGTGGTGAGTAGTGAATAGCAAGTTTGGATAGTCAAATTAAATATTTACTATTCGCTATTCACCACTCACCACATAAATATGGTGAGCGGTCAGTAATGAGTGGTGAATAGTAAGTTTGGATGGTCAAATTAAATATTTACTATTCGCTGCTCACCACTCACTGTTCACCGCTCCCCACATTCACTAAATTATATGCGCCTTAGCTCAATTTTATCATTTGCAGGCTTTGTACTGCTTTTTGCGGGTACTTACTGCCCTTTGTTGCGTCCGCTTGGTTTATTTAACTGGGATGTTTACCAGCTTAGCCAGCCATATGGTATGATACTTTTATTTGTGGCCGTTATTGGTGTGGTTGTATCGTTTTTGAACCAGCCCAAACTTATGCGAATCACAGCCTGGCTATCATTGGCTTTGGTGATTGTTTTACTATTGGCTGCTATTTTTAAAGTACATACTGCTTTCAGTTTTATTCCATTTAAAAAGTTTGATGCGTTTTTAACCAGGCATATTAAATTTAAATGGGGGTGGTGGGTATTATTTGCCGGTGCTGTACTGGCATTAGCCGGGGCTTTAAGCAGCAAGCCTAAGGGGTATGTAAAACCACCGGAAGTAATTTGATTAAAACAATTTATTCTTCAAATGGAATGTTTATTAGCTGAACCTCATACAGGGACACTTTTTTTTAAACATATTTGTATCAGTTAAATAAGTTTTAAATGTTAAAATTCTCTTTTCGCGGGCAGGTATTTGCCGGTTTTGTTATATCCATTATATTGGTTTTGGTGGTAGGGGTATTGGCCTATTTAAGCATCCGCCAGTTAGAGGAGGATAACACGATGGTTGACCATACCCAAAATGTTATTAAATCATCAAACGGTTTACTGCAGCATATGATAGATGCTGAAACGGGTACCCGTGGTTATGGAGCAACCGGAAAAAAAACATTCCTTGATCCATATAACGAAGCATTGCCGCTTATTGATGGCGATCTGCAGGAACTAAAATCGCTCACCGAAGATAACCACGGCCAACAAAAACGGCTCGATTCATTAGTTTCTTTGGTCGCCGCCCAGCGTAACATTTTAAAAGAAAATATTGAAATCCGAGATAGCAAAGGGCTTGAATATATGGTTGCAAATAACATATTTGTTAAAGGCAAGCAAAATATGGATACGATACGCAAGCTTGTTGCCGGTGTTATTGATAATGAAAACAAGTTGCTTAATGTTCGTAAAAACAAAACAGAAAAAGCTTCAGACCTCACCGTTATCATCATTGTTTGTGGTTCGGTGATATTCCTGGTCATTATCGTGTTTTTATTCTTTTACATACTATCTACTTTTGATCAGCAGAAAAAAATTGAGAATGAAATTAATGTAACCAATATTGAGCTGGCCAAAGTACTTGCCGAAAACGAAGCTAAAAACTGGCTGCTCACCGGCACGGGTACCCTTAACGAAAAAATGCAGGGCCAGCAAAGTGAAAAAGAGTTAGCTAAAAACATACTGGCCGAAGTTTGCAGTCATAGTAAAGCTGCTGCGGGTACATTTTATTTATATGATGAAAGAGAGCAACGACTTGACCTGTACGCCTCGTACGCTTTTCATAATCCCGAGCTGTTAAAAAAATCTGTTAAGCTCTCAGAAGGATGGCTGGGCCAGGTTGCCGAGGATGAAAAGGCCGCTGTTGTAAAAGGAAAACTAAACGACAGGCTTGAGCTCTCATCATCGGTAGTGAAAGAACTTTTAACCGAAACATTTATTATTCCCTTCTTTTTTGATAAGAAGCTAAAGGGTGTTATGGAGATAGCCTTTAGTGGCGAGTTAGGCGGTCGTGATCGTGATTATATTCTTGCCATAGCAAATGATATTGGTATAGCTGTTAATACTGCACAGGCGCGTACCATTATGCACGATCTTTTTGAGGAAACCCAGCAGCAGGCCGAAGAATTGGAAGCACAACAGGAAGAGATGCGTGTTACCAACGAAGAGCTGGTGAACAAAACAGAAATGTTGCAGGCATCAGAAGAAGAGTTGCGCGTACAACAGGAGGAGCTGCGTACCATAAATGCAGAGCTTGAAGAAAAAGCCAGCCTGCTGGAAGAAAAGAACCAGGCAATTGAAGAAGCCCGCACGGCCATCAACCTCAAAGTTGAGGAACTGGAAACAACGGGTAAGTATAAATCGGAGTTTTTAGCCAATATGAGCCACGAACTGCGTACCCCGCTAAATAGCATCCTGGTACTGGCCCGCATCCTGAGGGATAATAAACCACATAACCTTTCGGAAGACCAGGTTAAATACGCCAGTGTGATATTTAATGCCGGTAATGACTTGCTTACATTGATCAATGATATACTCGACCTGTCGAAAATTGAATCGGGTAAGCTTGAAATGCAAAATGAGGATATCCGGATCACCGAAATTCTGGGCGATATGGATATGCTGTTTACAGAGGTTGCCAGCCACAAAAAAATCAACTTTACAACCAATATAGCCAAAAATTTACCTGCAACCCTGTTTACCGATAAGGTAAGGGTTGAACAGGTTATTAAAAACCTGCTCTCGAACGCGTTTAAGTTCACACCCGAAAACGGATCAATATCCATCACGGTAAGCCCAGGTGCAAAAGATAAAACAGTGAGCTTTGCCATAAAAGATTCGGGCATTGGTATCCCTGTAGAAAAACAGCGCCTCATATTTGAGGCCTTTCAACAGGCCGATGGTTCAACCAGCCGTAAATACGGTGGTACAGGTTTAGGACTTTCAATAAGCCGTGAGCTAACTTTTTTACTTGGCGGCAGCATAACGCTCAATAGTGAGCCTGGTCTGGGCAGCGAATTTGTACTCACCATACCTTTTGAAGCCAAAATAGTACCGGTAGCTGATGATGACCTGCTATCAACTACCCAAACTTTTAAAACCGAAAGCAACTTTTTAAAACCATCTGAGGCTGTAGTAAAAGAGCATAACCATGATCCACTGGTGGTAATTGTGGAGGATGATAAAAACTTTGCCAGTATTTTGCAGGATTATGCCCGCGATCATGGATACAAATCAATTATGGTTCATGAAGGCAGCCGCGCAGTTGAAACAGTAAAAGAGGCTAAGCCTAATGCTGTAATATTGGATATTATGTTGCCGGGTAAAGATGGCTGGCAGATATTAAAAGAGTTAAAAGCCGATGAGGCCACTATGCATATCCCTGTGCACCTGATGTCGGCTGGTGAGGCTGCAGCTCACCGCGTGCGTAATGAGGGCGCTATTAGCTTTCTCAAGAAGCCCATCAGTACCGAAACACTGGATAAACTGTTTACAGATATTATGCTGCACAATGGTACCAGGTTTACACAGATATTGCTTGTAGAAGACCATAAAGCCCAAAGCCAGGCCCTGAAGGAAATGATGCAAGGACAGGGTATCACTGTTGACCAGGCCTTTGATGGCGAGTCGGCATTCAGGATGCTGCACGAGAATGAATACCAATGCGTGATTCTGGATCTTAACCTGCCCGATATTTCTGGTCTCGACCTGCTGGATAGGATTAAGGAGGTTGACCGCTTTGCATCATTGCCTGTAATAGTTAATACAGCTATGGAGCTTGATAAGGCATCGGTTAACCGGCTGATGCAGTATGCCAATGCGATGGTGGTTAAAACCAATAAATCTGCCGACAGGCTTATTGATGAAGTTAACCTGTTTTTGAATAAGATCAGCGAAACCGTTAGCCAGGCAGCAATACCCCCGTCAAAACCAAAATTACCAACCAAGGGAAAAGAAGCTATCAAGGGTAAAAAAGTGCTGATAGTTGATGACGATATGCGCAATATTTTTGCCTTAAGCAGCGCCCTGCAAGGCTATGATTTGGTTGTGGAAATAGCCAATGATGGCGAAGAAGCTATTGCCAAACTTGAAGAAGTGCCTGGTATTGATATTGTACTCATGGATATCATGATGCCAAAAATGGATGGATACGAGGCTACAAAATATATTCGTAAGCAAAACAAGTGGGCTAAATTACCCGTAATAGCTTTAACTGCAAAAGCAATGAAAGATGATCGCGAAAAGTGCATAGCAGCCGGGGCTAATGATTACATTACAAAACCGGTTGATATGGACAGGTTGATTTCATTAATGCAATTATGGCTTGAAAGTTAATTTATGACCGATACTGCTGTTATTATATCACATCCTCAAATAACCGAACTGATTGATCTGGTAAAAAGGGTTCACGGTTTTGATTTTTCGGGGTATACCAAAGCCTCCTTAAAACGAAGGGTCACCAGGATCATGCAGCTTAAAAAAATAAGCTTTTATGATTTGAAACACATATTGGTGAATGATCAGCCCTTTTTCCAGGAGTTTTTGGAGGAGATAACGGTTAACGTTACCGAGATGTTTCGCGACCCTGCTTTTTACAAAGCTGTAAACAACCAGGTTGTGCCTTATCTGTCAACCTATCAGCATTCAAAAATATGGGTTGCAGGCTGTTCAACCGGCGAGGAAGTGTATTCGCTGGCCATATTAATGCGCGAGGCCGGTTTAAGCACAAAAACGTTCATTTATGGCACGGATATTAACACTGAGGTATTAAAGGAGGCCCGCAAGGGTATTTATAGCCTGCGCAATATAAAAAGCTATGCCGAAAATTACCAGCTTGCCGGTTTAAAGGGTTCAATATCAGATCATTTTACTATCCTGTATGATGCTGCGTCGATACACAATGAGTTAAAACAAAATACGCTGTTTTCCGTACACAATTTGGTGTCGGATGGCGTATTTAACGAGTTTCAGCTTATTAGCTGCCGTAACGTATTCATCTACTTTGAAACCGAACTGCAGGAGCGCATACTGGAGCTTTTTTATAAAAGTTTATGCCCGCTGGGTTATTTATGCCTGGGCAGTAAAGAAACTATACGTTCTGATGCTTTTAAAAAGAAGTTTAAAGTAATTAATCAAAAAGAAAACATCTATCAAAAAGTTGGGGCCTGTTAAAAATTTACTTGATTGCTGGAAGTCTGCCGAAATACTACTATTAGGGGGCTCTGCCGGTTCATTTAAATTACTGTTCCAAATAGTTAAATTATTTCCGTCCAACCTTAATAAAGCCGTAATTATAATAATTCACAGGAAAAAAAATTATTTCAGTGAAATTGAAAAGCTGTTTGCCGAAAATAGTCGTATTTTAATGCGTGAAATTGCAGATAAGGACGTTCTTAACAAGAATACTATCTATATTGCGCCCGCAAATTACCACACCCTTATCGAAAAAGAAGGTATATTCAGTCTTGATGTTTCTGAGGCTGTTTGGTACTCAAAACCATCAATTGATGTAACTTTTGAAAGCTTTGCAGAGGTTTACAAAGAGCATTGTATTGCCATTTTGTTATCTGGTGCAAACCAGGATGGAGCCGAGGGTTTATTAAAGTTAAGGAATAGCGGAGCAACAACTATAGCACAGCATCCCGAAGACGCGGAAATGGACGAAATGCCACAGGCAGCAATTAATATTGG
Organism: Mucilaginibacter sp. P5_A4; assembly: GCF_056400605.1. Taxonomy (NCBI): domain Bacteria; kingdom Pseudomonadati; phylum Bacteroidota; class Sphingobacteriia; order Sphingobacteriales; family Sphingobacteriaceae; genus Mucilaginibacter; species Mucilaginibacter sp. P5_A4. The sequence goes on from NZ_JBFUKX010000037.1 coordinate 39,974, forward strand.
AGCTGCCGAATATATATTACGAACAGAAGAGATTTTTAAATTATTGAACACATAGTAATTCACCATACATTAATTAATATTACATGCCCCCTGTAAATATTCTTATTGTTGATGACAGAGAAGAAAACATAATAGCGCTTGAGGCCTTATTAAAACGTGATGACATTCGCATTTTTTCTACAACATCCCCAAATGAAGCCCTTAAAATAGCCTGGGAAACCAACATTGCCATAGCATTGGTTGACGTTCAGATGCCCGAAATGGATGGCTTTGAACTTGTAGAAATGCTCAAATCAAACCCGCGTACTAAAGATATCATGGTGATTTTTGTTACCGCTATATCAAAGGAAACCAAATACGCGGTTAAAGGCCTGGGTACTGGTGCGGTTGATTACCTGTACAAGCCGCTCGATCCTTATATTACCTCGGCCAAGGTTGATTCATTTGTACAGCTTGCCCGTACACAAGCCGAAATTAAGCAGATGAACGTTGAACTGCAGAATTTCTCGGTGGTTGTGAAAAACTCGGCCGATATTATCTGCTCTGTTGATGTGCAAAGCCTTCGGATAGAAAATATTAATCCGGCGGTTGAGTCCATTATGGGTTTTAAGCCGGCAGAATTGCTGGGTAAAAGTATTATAAACCTGGCTATTGAGGAGCACCAGCCCGACTTGCGTAAAAAGCTGGGTGAGATCATTAAGGATAACCTTAATTTTTCTGCTTTTGAATGCCGGTTTGAAAGATTTGATAAACGGGTGATCTGGGTGGAGTGCCGTGCATCCTACCACAACAAAACTATCTTTATCAACATCAGTGATATATCGCCTCAAAAGAGTTACCAGGAGCAGCTGATAAAATCAAAAGAACAGGCAGAATATACCAAAAAGGTTAAAGAAACCTTTTTAGCCAATATGAGCCATGAATTGCGTACACCTGTTAATGGTATTATTGGCATAACCGGCATGTTGCTTAAAACCAATATTGATGAACAGCAGAAAGGCATGCTCGACCTGTTGGAAATATCGTCAAAATCGCTTTTAGGGGTTATAAACGATGTATTGGATATTTCAAAGATAGAGGCCGGCAAGTTCAGCATTGTCCGTTCTGCAAATAATGTTTATGACATTGTTAAGGCGGTATTTGACCTGTTGCAGTTTAGGGCTAATGAAGGCAATATTGAATTTTTATTAGAGATTGACCCCGATGTGCCCGCCAATTTGATCGTGGATTCGTTAAGGCTTAATCAGATTCTGATGAACCTTTTGAGCAATGCCATTAAATTTACCGAAAGAGGATATGTGAAGTTAAAAGTATCGGTATTGCAAAGGGATAACGATAGGGTGAAGATAAAATATAGCGTTGAAGATACCGGTATAGGGATTCCATCAGATAAATTGACCAAAGTATTTGAGTTATTTGAGCAGGCCGAAGCCGATACTGTAAGCAAATATGGTGGTACCGGGCTTGGCCTGGCTATTGTGAAAAAACTGGTAGAGCTTAAGGATGGCGAACTTACTGTGAGTAGCCAGGTAGGTAAAGGAAGCACGTTCAGTTTTATAAACTGGCATACTGTTGCTGCAAAACCCGCTGATAAAAGCGCGTCAAAACCGGGTAAGACGCTCAGTCCGTTCCTGAATATTAGTGTACTGGTTGCCGAAGATAATATGGTGAACCAGTTTATGCTATCCAAAATGTTAAAGGATTGGAAGGTTGATGTAGATATGGTAGATAACGGCCGCAAAGTGCTTGATAAATTGGCCACCAAACATTATGATATTATTTTGATGGATACCCACATGCCCGAAATGAATGGCTATGATGCAGCTAAAAACATTCGCGTTGATTTTGTGGAACCTAAAAGAAGCATACCTATTATATCACTTTCGGCAGCATCATTTGGGGCCGAGCAACAGGAAGCCTTAACCGCAGGGATGAATGATGTGCTTTCAAAACCTTTCCTGCCCGACCAATTGCACGAAAAAATGAGCCGCTTACTTTATAAGCATTCCGATAGGTTAAAAGTTTAGTCGTGTTTGTCCAACACCCATAATGCGGGCCTCATGCTCAAGCAGCCATTGCTTGCGCCAAAGGCCTCCTGCATAGCCTGTTAAACTGCCATCAGAACCTATAACCCGGTGGCAGGGAACTACTATCCATAAGTTATTTTTTCCGTTGGCGGCAGCAATAGCCCTTATGGCCAACGGGTTTTTCATTTGGTTTGATAGCTGTGCGTAGCTCATGGTTACGCCGTAACCAATCTGCAATAAATTTTCCCATACCTCCTGTTGAAAAGCAGTGCCCGGTTGCCTTATCGGGAAATCGAATGTTTTTCTTTTACCTGCAAAATATTCTTCCAGCTGGTTTATAGCCATTTGTAAAAGCGGGGTTGGAGCTGGGGTAATTTCATATTCTTCATCCCTTATAGAGATTGCCGAAATAAAATCATCATCCTGGGTAATTCGGGTTATACCAACCGGTGTACGGTAATAAGCTATTGGCATTGGTTTCTAATTGTATTCAAACTTAAGGTAAGTTATACATTCAACCAAATGCGTATCCATCACTAACATCAAATTATTACCTTTGCCGCATGAAGCTTGTTAACGAAACCATTCATCTGCTCAAAAAGGAAATTTTGCTGGAATGGCGTTCAAAATATGCTTTTAACGGGATTTTGCTCTACGTTGTATCAACCGTATTTGTTTGTTACATCTCCTTTAACCTGTCGCCGGGTTTCAGCGGCAGCAGCAGCTATCCGCTGGTATGGAACGTGCTTTTCTGGATCATTATGTTATTTGCATCGGTTAACGCCATTGCCAAAAGCTTTATGCAGGAAAGCAAGAACCGACTGCTGTATTATTACTCCATCGCCAGTCCGCAGGCTATCATCTTGTCAAAAACTATTTACAACATCCTGCTGATGTCGCTGATCAGCTTCCTCGCATTGCTGGTATATAAAATATTTTTTGTGAAGCCCCTTGGCGATCCTTTATTTTACTTCCTTGCTGTTTTTATAGGGAGTATCAGCTTTTCTACGGTGTTTACCATGATATCGGCCATTGCTTCAAAGGCGGGCAATAACGGAACCTTGATGGCCATACTAAGCTTCCCGGTTATTATACCTGTAATACTTATCCTTATCCGGTTAAGCAAAAGCGCTATGGATGGGGTCGACAGGAGTTTTAGCTATGGTAACATGGGTGTTTTATTTGCCATAAACGCCATCGTGATAGCAACTGCATTATTGCTTTTTCCTTATTTGTGGCGCGATTAAACTGCTGAAAGCAGGTGGCTTACACGCAAAGACATACAGACGCAAAGCAACTTGCTTATTTTTTTTGCGTCCTGGCGTCTTTGCGTGAAATAACTTTAGTAGTTTTACGAAGAGGCAATCCCCAAAATACAGATCGGATTTGCACTGTTACTCTGTAATTCGGGGATTGCTTCGTACCTCGCAATGACGGTTGGATATGTGTTTCTCGGACCTATAAAAATATTATTGGATTAAATTTAAACAGCCTATAAAAAAATTTTATCCAAAGCCAACTACTTGCTCAGCTCCGCAAAATACTTATGAAACAACGGTATTGTTTCAATTCCTTTATAGTAGTTGAAAATGTCATACTTTTCATTGGGCGAGTGCAGGGCATCGCTATCCAGGCCAAAACCCATCAATACAGTTTTAAGGCCAAGCTCAGCCTCAAACAGGGCAACAATAGGGATACTGCCCCCGCCGCGGGTGGGGATTGGCTCTTTACCAAACGATTCGGTAATGGCTTTTTGGGCCGCGCGGTAAGCAACGCTGTCGGTTGGTGTTACCGCCGGTTCGCCGCTGTGGTGCGGGGTTACTTTTACCTTCACGTTGGCTGGCGCTATGCTTAGGAAATGTTTGGTAAATAGTTCGGTTATGGCATCTGATGTTTGATTAGGCACCAGGCGCATCGAGATTTTGGCATGGGCCTTTGATGGCAATACTGTTTTGGCGCCTTCGCCAATGTAGCCACCCCATATACCGTTAACCTCAAGAGTAGGACGCGTACCGGTGCGTTCAAAGGTGGTATATCCTTTTTCGCCCCAAAGTTCGGCCACATCAAGGTCGGTTTTGTATGCTGCTTCATCGTATGGCGCATTGTTAAGGGCGGTACGTTCGGCAGATGTAAGCTCAATTACGCTATCATAAAAACCAGGGATGGTGATGTGGTTGTTTTCATCATGAAGAGAGGCTATCATTTTTGATAAAATGGTGATGGGGTTGGCCACAGCGCCGCCATAAACGCCCGAGTGCAGATCCCTGTTGGGGCCGGTTACTTCAACCTCAAGGTATGATAAACCACGTAAGCCGGTTTCTAAGGATGGATGCTCCATACTGATCATCGATGTATCAGATATCAGCACCACATCGGCCTTTAGCTTTTCTTTATTTGCTTTTACAAAAATTTCAAGGTTAGATGAGCCAACTTCTTCCTCTCCTTCAATCATGAATTTGATATTGCAAGGCAGGGTATCGGTTTGCATCATCAGTTCAAATGCCTTTACATGCATGTAAAACTGGCCCTTATCATCACAAGCGCCACGGGCATAAATTTTGCCATCGCGAATGGTAGGTTCAAAGGGGGGAGTTTTCCATAGTTCCAGCGGATCTGCAGGCTGCACATCGTAGTGACCGTAAACCAACACGGTAGGTTTGCCGGCGTCAATTATTTTTTCGCCATAAACTATAGGGTAGCCTGCTGTTTGGCATATCTCCACATTATCGGCACCGGCATCGCGTAGTTTTTGCGCAACATAGTCGGCAGTATTTAATACATCGTTTTTGTATTTAGGATCGGCGCTAACCGATGGGAAACGCAATAGGGCAAATAATTCGTCGAGTAATCGTTGCCTGTGCTCATCAACATATTGCTTTATGTGCTGCATATTATCAAGTTTGCGGCAAATATATTGATGTTTATTGATTTAACACTCCAGGTTCAAATTCATCATTATATTCGACAGGTGAACGATGGTCTATCCTGCCACGTTATCCTGATCCAAATCATCTTTTGGTTCCCAAAGCTCAATAACGTTCCCTTCCGGATCGAGCACATGGACGAATTTGCCATAGTCGTATTCTGCAATCTCATCAATAATGGTCACGTTGTCCTTTTTTAGTTCATCTACCAGCGCAGCGATATTTTCCACCCGGTAGTTAATCATAAATGGCTTAGTCGAGGGATTGAAATATTTGGTATCCTGCGGAAACGTGCACCAGGATGTGGATCCTGTTTTCGACGGATCATCGGCTTGCTTCCACTCAAATGTAGTTCCGTATTCACTGGCAGGCAATCCAAGGTTTTTGGCGTACCATTCGTTCATACCTTTTGGGTCATCGCATTTAAAAAATACGCCTCCCAGGCCCGTTACTTTTTTCATATTTAATCAATTATGTTTAGATCTATGCGTTTACGTTAATTGGTTTCGATTTTTTTAAGTATGAGCGCAGCTATTAAAGATATCACGATGCCAACCGGCAAAATTTTCAAATAGGTAAACAACGCCCTAAAGGCGGGCTTGTTTTATTTTTCTATCATGAAAGGTAACAACGTATAAACCAAGGGGGGAGCTTGATTTATTTGCCGGCTGTTAAGAGAGAAAGGTGTTAACGCTTGGATAGCGCACCCGTGTCCGTAAAAGGTTGAAGAACACATCAACCCGCAGGTTACTATATGCTAAAAATTAATCGGCTGTGCCAAGGTCAGCTTTGGGGCCGTGGCCCGCTTTGGCCGTAAATGACTCGGCTTCGGTTTTTACCTTTGAGTTTGTATTGGTATTTTCTTTAGTGCTTAATGAATAAGCAGTTATGCCCGAAGTTAATATGATGACTATTGCGATGATGATCTTTTTCATGATGTTATTGCGTTAGTACTTTGTTGAAATTGTTGGCAGCAGATAATTTGATTATGCTGCGAAATCGGCAGTACCCAAGTCTTTTTTCGGCCCGCCGGTGAAAGCGAAATCAGCAGTGCCTAAATCTTTTTTCGGGCCACCAGTGAAAGCAAAGTCAGCAGTGCCTAAATCTTTTTTCGGGCCACCAGTGAAAGCAAAGTCAGCAGTACCTAAATCTTTTTTCGGGCCACCAGTGAAAGCAAAGTCAGCAGTACCTAAGTCTTTTTTCGGACCACCGGTGAAAGCAAAGTCAGCAGTACCTAAATCTTTTTTCGGGCCACCAGTGAAAGCAAAGTCAGCAGTACCTAAGTCTTTTTTCGGACCGCCAGTGAAAGCGAAGTCAGCAGTACCTAAATCTTTTTTCGGGCCACCAGTGAAAGCGAAGTCAGCAGTACCTAAATCTTTTTTCGGACCACCAGTGAAAGCGAAGTCAGCAGTACCTAAGTCTTTTTTCGGACCGCCAGTGAAAGCAAAGTCTGCAGTACCTAAATCTTTTTTCGGACCACCTGTGAAAGCGAAATCAGCAGTACCTAAATCTTTTTTCGGACCGCCAGTGAAAGCAAAGTCAGCAGTACCTAAGTCTTTTTTCGGACCGCCAGTGAAAGCAAAGTCAGCAGTACCTAAATCTTTTTTCGGACCGCCGGTGAAAGCGAAATCAGCAGTACCCAAGTCTTTTTTCGGACCACCAGTGAAAGCGAAGTCAGCAGTACCTAAATCTTTTTTCGGACCACCAGTGAAGGCGAAATCAGCAGTGCCTAAGTCTTTTTTCGGACCGCCAGTGAAGGCAAAGTCAGCAGTGCCCAAGTCTTTTTTCGGACCGCCAGTGAAAGCGAAGTCAGCAGTACCTAAATCTTTTTTCGGACCGCCGGTGAAAGCGAAGTCAGCAGTACCTAAGTCTTTTTTCGGACCACCAGTGAAAGCGAAATCAGCAGTACCTAAATCTTTTTTCGGACCACCTGTGAAAGCGAAATCAGCAGTACCTAAGTCTTTTTTCGGACCGCCTGTGAAAGCGAAATCTGCAGTTCCTAGATCTTTTTTCGGACCACCGGTGAAAGCCGTATTTTGATCAGTTTTTGTATCAGAAGTAAATGATGTAAGGAAAGTGCTTAATGCTAATATTGCTATGATTGATGACTTTTTCATGATTGTTGTATATTGTAGGGTGGTGGTATAAATATTTTGTTAATAAATGGTTGATGTTTGGTAATTAGTCGGCCTGGCCTAAATCTTTTCTAAATCCAGATGTTGATGAAGTAAGCGTTGCCACTTCTGGTTTTACAGTTTGTTTTGTTGTGGTTTGTGATGATAAAATACCAGTAGCTACACTTAAGCTTACAATGGTTACGATGATAAATTTTTTCATGTCGTTTTTAATTTTTTAAATGTTTTATATAAATCATGTTTAAGATCAATCAGCTGTACCCAGGTCTTTTTTGACATTGGTGGCAAAAGAGTGCAGTGTGGCGGTTTCAGGAACCACGCTTTCTTTTTTGCATGATGAGATGGCGCCTGTGAATAAAACTGCTAAGGTGATTGTGATTAACTTTTTCATGATCGTTAAATAATATTTTGAATACCGGATTGTCTTGATTTTGAATGCTTGCTACGCCTTAATAAAGATATTAGTCGGCAACGCCCAGATCTTTTTTAAACCCATTGTTGTTTATTATAATGTTGGTGGCCATTGGCTGATCTGCTTTTTGGGGCGATACCAAGACCGTTGATGATAAAACTCCCGTGCCCGATACAAGCAACGCTAAGAGAATGAATTTTTTCATATATATTAATATTTTATATTAGTATTCTATTTTATTAAGTAATAATTAACCATATGTGCCAAATAATACTTTCCGGTATTTTTACCGGTATGTAAAAGCTTTTTTAGATTATAATTTACTTTCTTTTTTGTTCAAAAACTGCCGGAAATACCTTACAGTTTTATTATGTTTTTTTGCGTTATTATAAAATAAATTGTTAATTTTAAACACTATATCCAATTGTTAATTAAAAAACATTGTTATACTTTTTAATTATTTTCATTATCAGGTAGTGTATTGGTAACATATAATACAGTTTAATATTTTCACTACTTAAATCGTAGCCTGAAACATGTTTTTATGCCCCAAAATATTATAAAATGCACAATGATATGTAATTAATTAACTGAATATCAATTAATTAATAAGACAAATATATATATGTTTTTTAGTTTTTTAATTACTAAATATGAAATAATTTTCAACAATCTTTTTAATGTTGTTTTTATGTATATTTCAGTATAATTTATAACTTTCCCATTCAATATCACGTAAAAGTGTTTTAATGAAAAAAGCCCTTACTTTTCTTTTATTCTTTTTCACAGTATTTACTATATACGCGAAGGATTTAGATGAGGCGATTACAGCAGATACAAGCGAAGTTATACGCATTAATAAACAAGCTTATGACAACCGCTTAACCCAACCTCAGCAAACGCTTACCGATGCTACCCGGGCAATGGATCTGGCTCGTAAAATGAACTATAACAACGGTATTGCCGAGGCTTACCGGGTTTCGGGTTTGGCTATGTTTTATATGGATCAGCCCGAAAAGGCATTCAGCAGTTATTTAAATGCGGTGGTTTTTTTTACCAGGGCCAATAATTTAGGCGGCGAGGCAAAAGTGTACAATAACATGGGTAATATTTACCGCGACCATGATACCAACCGCTCGCTTGATTATTTTTTTAAATCGCTGGCCATTGCCAATAAGATTAATAATGTAGGTTTAGTAGCATCGCTCAATTTAAACATAGGTAACGTTTATACCCGCAGAAACAGTTATACGCAGGCTTTAAAATATTATGGTCAAAGCAAAGCTATGTTCATTACGCTAAAGGATTCTGTAAACCTGGTTCAATGCGTGCAGAATACAGGGGTGGTTTACTTTAAGTTAGGGGAGTATGATAAAGCTTTGGCAATGCTGCTTGAGGCCAACAGCGCCGCCAAACACCTTGATTTAAATGAGCCGATAGCAAGTATTGATTTAACGCTGGCTTCATTATACATGAACCAGAAAAGGTTTGATGAGGCAGAAAAGGTAGTTAAAGAGGGGGTTGCATACACGCAGTTGATTAATGATCCCAAGCTTGAATATGATTACAAGCACACCAATTATGAATTGGCTTATAACCGCAAAAATTATAACGAGGCCCTGTTTTATTTACGCGAGATTTACCGGGTAGATAGCGCAACTTTCAAAACCAATACCTCGGTGCAAATGAAACTGATAGAAGCTACCCGCAAACAGGAAGAGCAGATAAAGGAAAACGAGCGCGTGGCAGAACGGCAGGCATATGACCGTACCAAGTTTTGGGCCGTAACTATAGTTGCCGGTCTTTTATTGGTTGTAATAGGACTATTGGTAGGCAACGTTAAGCGCAAGGCTAAAACCAATGTACAGCTTACTTTACTTAACGGAGAAGTATCCCGGCAAAAGGACAACCTCGACCGTATTAATCACCACCTGGAAGAGATCATTGACGAGCGTACCAAAGATCTTCAGATCAAGAACAGGAAGCTATCCGAACATTCATCCTACCTGTCGCACCAGATAAGGGGCCCTATAGCCACCCTGCGCGGCCTTATTAACCTCGAAAAAGAAGGCCTGGTAGATCAGGAGGAGTGTATTTCGATGATGGACAAATGTGTATCGGAGATCGACGAAAAAATCATTGATATGAGCGATATGCTGCATAACCCATCGCGGACTACTACTACGTAGTTTTTTGGAATAAGGATTTTTGGACAAAGGATAAAGGACTTTTGGACGAAGGACTTTCGGACAAAGGATAAAGGACTTTCGGATGCAGCACAAAATGGTGGTTTCGGACACTACAGAGTCCAATGAAGATGATAAGCCGGCATACTTTGAATGCTTTTAGCATAGGATGCCTAAAACGAAAACGGCCGGTATTCACCAGCCGTTTTTTTTATCTTTTATCTTTTGTCCAAAAATCCTTACTCCAAAAATCCATTGTCCGAAAGTCCTTCGTCTGAAAGTCCTTTCTCCCAAAACTAATTCATATTAAACGGTACAGGGAAAGAGGAGTGTATTTGGGCCTCGCAAAGACCCAGGTAAATGCAGTACCATGATATCATCTGTAAAATAAGCAGCTGTCGGTGTTTTTTGTAGCCCTGGGTTTCAAAGGCAATGGCTTCATCGCCGGCGGTAACAAAAAATCTTACTTCGCCTTTGCAGGGTTTAAACTTTGATTTCAGCATATCAAAGGCTTTAACTTTAAGCTTGCTGTGTGGATCGTGAATTGTACCATCCATCAAAGCCTCGTTTTTTGAAATGGATATCAGGTAATTTGGCATAAGTACATGTTTTTCTGGATGAAAATCATGCAACAATTTTTACTCCAAAAATTTAAATAAAAGCAGTATTAAATTATAAAGTTCTTACTACTTTTAAATTTTTACAAATGTTTCCTTTTATTAAATATTGTTAATCAATATTTAATAAATATAACTGATATAATTTACTAAAAGTGTAGTAATTAGTGTATTATGAACCTGTATGTGTAAGGTTTACAACACACATTTGTAAACCTACACAGCTATAGCACTTTTATTGCGCAGTTCCTCATAAAGTAAAATCACTTTACGCTGCAGATTTGCAATCTCGCTTTCGCGGTCAACCAGTTTCTTTTGAGCAACACTCAAGTTTGACGGAGTAAGGTCAATTTCCCCGGCATCGAGTGCAAGCAGGTTCACTACGTTGAGTTCAAAAATATTTGCGATTTGCTCCAATCGCGATAGGTTGATATCCGTTACACCGGTTTCAATTTTTGAAAATGCAGGGATAGAAATACCTAAGCGGTTTGCCACATCTTCCTGGCTCCAGCCATGCTGATGACGCAAGGTTCTGATGTTTTTACCAACAAATTTGTTGGTTTGTTTTTTACTAATGTCGCTCATTTTGGATTCTACTTAATTGTAAATTAATTAATACAGTACATCCAAACGTTATGCCATCGTTAAATTAGCTTTAAATGCGACTCATTTTGACATATTTTAAGTAAAAACGGGGAATCTGTTCCACGAAATGTGGATTAACTATTAGTTCATATTGTTGATTATATACAATTTAGCAAATTTAAGTAGCAGTTGCTTTTGGCCTATTTCTTTAAAAAATATGGTAGCCTTAATATCAGGTTTGTGCCCCTCTAAGCTAAGTACCTTACCAAATCCAAAGCGCTCGTGCTCAACTTCCATACCTACCTGCAGGTTTGATGTATCAGATGGTTTAAAATTTGCCGATACCACATGCGCCTTTGCAAGTATAGATGTGGTTTTTACAGGCGCGGATGTTGCCGGTTTTGGTTTTGAGAAAGCATCTGCTTGTTTACCACCGCTCCATGCCTTACGGTCATCATCAAAAAATGGGTTGTTACTGGTAGTAGTTGTTTTGGCGCTGTAATCAAGTTCAAGGTATTTAGCATCTATCTCATCCAGGAAGCGGCTTGGCTCGCAGCTGATGAGTGTGCCAAATTTAAAGCGTGAAGTAGCATAGCTTATAGTGAGCTTACTTTCTGCACGGGTAACAGCTACGTAAAACAGGCGGCGTTCTTCTTCCAGGTCGCTGCGCGAGTTGAGTGACATCTGCGATGGAAACAGGTTCTCTTCCAAACCTACAACATGTACCTGCGAAAACTCCAATCCTTTGCTGGAGTGAATGGTCATGAGTGATACCGTATCGGCATCCTGGTTTTTGTCTTTATCATCGTTGGTAAGCAAAGCAATATCCTGCATAAATATATCCAGGCCTTTTTCTTCAATGTCTTCACGCTCGCTAAACTCCTTAATCCCATTAAGCAACTCCTGTATGTTTTCGTAGCGGTTTAATCCTTCTACCGATTTATCCTCGTAAAGATCTTTTAGTAAGCCCGAATGCTGGGCAATATACAATGCCGATTCATAGGCCGACTTTGTTTTTGACAGCACCTGGAAACTTTGGATCATGGTGGCAAAGTTGCTGAGAGACGGAGACGGTTTACCATCAAAATATTGAACCGGATCAACTATTACCTCCCATGGGGTAACCTTATGATGATCGGCGCTTACAATGATCTTGTCAACCGTGGTATCGCCAATTCCCCTTTTAGGGTAATTGATGATGCGTTTCAGCGCTTCCTCATCATTAGGGTTAAATGTAAGGCGAAAGTAGCCTATCAGATCTTTAATCTCTTTACGCTGGTAAAAAGACAAACCACCATAAATTTTATAAGGGATACCCAGCTTACGCAGGGCCTCCTCCATAGAGCGCGACTGGGCGTTGGTACGGTACAGGATAGCAAAATCATGCCATTTTTTACCCTTCAGGCTCCTGTCCTGCATAATGGCTTCGGCCACCATTTTGCCTTCTTCGTTGTCGCTGAAGGCGCGCATTATCTTTATTTTATCACCCGCTTCCTTCTCGCTGAAAACGTTCTTTTTAAGCTGCTCTTTATTATTGCTGATGATGCTGTTGGCCACATTCACAATGTTTTGTGTCGACCGGTAGTTCTGCTCCAGCTTAAATACTTTCAAATCCGGGTAATCCTTTTCAAAGTTGAGAATGTTTTGGATATTGGCCCCACGGAAGGCGTAGATACTTTGAGCATCATCACCTACAACACATAAATTCTCGTTAACGGCCGCCAGTTTTTTTACAATAAGGTATTGCGAAAAGTTGGTATCCTGGTACTCATCCACCATCAGGTATTTAAACTTGTGCTGGTATTTGTTCAGTACATCGGGGTGTAGTTTAAGCAGCTCGTTGGTTTTGTAAAGCAAATCATCAAAATCCATAGCGCCGGCACGGTAGCAGCGGGTGGCATACATCTCGTAAATTTTACCCAGCTGTCCACGTCCTGTCGACATATCGTCGGCCTGGATCTGCTCATTTTTATTATATTCCCTAAACGATATCAGGTTATTTTTTGAGGCCGATATGCGGTTAAGTACAAAATTCACATTGTATAGCTTATCATCCAGGTTCAATTCTTTTATAATTGCCCTTAGTACGCTCTTGCTATCATCGGTATCGTAAATGGTAAAGTTGCTGGGGTAGCCAATTTTTTCGGCTTCCACACGCAGTAACTTGGCAAAAACCGAGTGGAAGGTACCCATCCAGATGTTTTTAGCTTCACCGCCAACCACGTGGGTAATACGTTCGCGCATTTCGCGGGCGGCTTTGTTGGTAAATGTTAAAACCAGTATGTTAAATGAATCCACACCCTTACGAATAAGGTGGGCCACCCTGTAGGTAATAACCCTTGTTTTGCCCGATCCGGCACCGGCGATGATCATCACCGGCCCTTCGGTTTGTTCTACCGCTGCCCTTTGTTCGGGGTTTAAGCCCTGTAAATAATCCAAAATCTTTTCCTCTTTTCTTGAAAAAGCGAAATTAAGGTTATTTTGGAGAATTGGGAATTGAGATTTCGGATTTTAGAAATTTGATTTGAGCGTCTATGTTAATAAAAGGGAAGAAATAACCCATCATCATTTTTACATTCCATCAAATATCACCCATGCCAAAATTTACTATCTTACACACATCACTATAACATTTGTCATGAAGAAAATCCTTACCCTTGGCTTATTAGCAATATCAACAGCAACTTTCGCGCAGCAAAAAACATTAATCGGCTTTACACCGGCATCGTCGGCTAAACAAATAGCTGCCGAAAAAACCTTTGACGAAGCCCTGAGCGCCCAACGCATAGGCGAAACCATTAAAACCCTTTCGGCGTTTCCGCATAATGTAGGTTCGCCGGGCAGCAAGGCTGTTGCCGATAAAATATTGGCCATGTATAAAAGTTACGGGCTTGATGCGCATATTGAAACTTACACGGTATTATTCCCCACGCCTAAAACAAGGGTGCTGGAGCTTACAGGGCCAACAAGTTTCACGGCTTTGCTTAAGGAGCCTGCGCTAACGGAGGATGCCACATCGGGCCAGCCCAATCAGCTGCCTACCTATAATGCCTGGAGCGCCGATGGGGACGTAAACGGCCAGCTGGTATTTGTTAACTATGGCCTACCAGATGATTACGAAAAGCTGGCCGCTATGGGTATTGACGTGAAAGGTAAAATAGTAATAGCTAAATATGGCCGCTCGTGGCGGGGTATAAAACCCAAGGTAGCCTATGAGCATGGAGCTATAGGCTGTATCATTTATTCAGATCCTGCTGATGATGGTTACTCTGCGGGGGATGTGTACCCTAAGGGTGCTTACAAAAATGAGTTTGGTGTACAGCGCGGTTCGGTAATGGATATGGTGATCTATCCCGGCGATCCGCTTACACCGGGTGTGGGCGCTACCAAAGATGCCAAGCGGCTTGATAGGAAAGATGCCACCACGATATTGAAAATACCTGTTTTGCCTGTAAGCTATCATGATGCGCAACCACTGCTGGCTGCGCTTGATGGCCCGGTGGTGCCGGCTGGCTGGGCCGGTTCGTTGCCTATAACTTACCATATTGGTGGCGGAAAGGCCCTGGTGCACCTTAAAATGGAATTTAACTGGGATATGGTACCAGCCTATGATGTGATAGCCAAAATTAAGGGTTCCACCTACCCCAATGAATGGGTGATGCGCGGCAACCACCACGATGCCTGGGTAAATGGCGCCAATGACCCGATAAGCGGACAAGCAGCTATGATTGAAGAAGCAAAAGCCCTTGGCGACCTGCTAAAAACGGGCTGGAAACCAAAACGGAGTATTATTTACTGCTCATGGGATGGAGAAGAACCCGGTCTGTTGGGCTCTACCGAGTTTGCAGAAGATCATGATAAAGAATTACAGCAAAAGGCCGTGGTTTACATCAACTCGGACAGTAATGGCCGTGGATTTTTAGGTGCCGGCGGTTCACAGGCTTTAGAAAGTTTTATTGACGAGGTAACCCGGGGCATAACCGACCCGCAAACCAAAGTAAGTGTGTTCGATCGTAAAAAGGCCATGGAACTGGTTAACGCCAAATCAACCAGTGATAAAAAGGAGATCCTGGAACGAAAGGGCGAGAAGCTGGAAGCGTTGGGTTCCGGATCTGATTTTTCGTCGTTTCTGCAACATTTGGGTATCCCTACGCTTGATTTTGGTTTTGGCGGCGAAGACGGCGGTGGCGAATACCATTCTATTTATGATTCGTTTGATGATTACAAACGCTTTAAAGATCCTGATTTTGCTTATGGCGTGGCCTTGTCGCAAACTGCTGGTCACTCGGTTTTGCGGATGGCCGATGCCGATGTGCTGCCCTTTGATTTCCGCAGCCTGCAGACTACCATCAGCAAATATGCTACCGAACTTACCAAGCTGGTAGACGATACCCGCGAAGCCACTAAAATAGATAACCAGCTAATAAAAGCCAATAACTACACCCTCGCTGCCGACCCAACCCGTGTGTACAAGGCCCCTGCAGCTAAAAGCGAAGTGCCACAAATAGATTTTAAACCATTAACCGGCGCGCTGGATTCATTAAAGAAAAGCGCGGATAAGCTTGCCACCTATTGGGCCACCGCCGTACTTAAAGATGGCGACCACGATAAACTAAACAAACTCCTTTACCAGGCCGAGCAGCAATTGCTTACTGTTGACGGTCTGCCACGCCGAGGCTGGTACAGGCATACCATATACGCGCCAGGCTTTTACACAGGTTACGGTGTTAAAACCCTTCCTGGTATCCGCGAAGCTATTGAGCAACGTAGCTGGGATGAGGCTAAGCAGCAGATAGAGGTTGTGGCCGGGAGGATCAATGCGTTGGCGGGATATTTGGCGATGGGAGTGAAGTAGGAAAGTTTAGTTATTACAGTCATCTTTATGAATATTTTTACGTTGTGAATAAAATGGCCATACAGTAGCAGTGTTGATTTTATTTCGCTATTTTAATTAGATAATATGAACTGAAGTGTCGTTTAAATCTGTAGATCATGCCCTTAGATTGTTATCACTTAACAGATATTGCGTAAGCAACACCTACTATTTCAGATAGAAGAAAATGAACTTGACGAGATAGCAGAATTATCAACGTTTAAAAAAGCTACCGGCCTTTGTATAAATATTTATTGAAGACCTTAAGCTCCACCGGGATCATATTGAATTACTATTGTCTCTCATCAAAACTAGTTTAGGTGACATATGGGATAAAAACGGAAAACTTATACGGCAAGGGTTGTTGTCGAAATTTAATGTTTCTAAAGATGGTTTCTTGATGGTTGGGGATTAACAATAAAACATGAATCTACTCTTAGACGATCTTACTATCAATATTTCATACATTGACTATAGCGATCTGATACATAGTTGGCATTGGTTACCACCCGATATTAACCGATACTACTCATCTCCAAAATGGGCGATATGTTTTTATTAGCCAATAACGGATTTATATAACGGTTGGCCACAGATGACGGTAGTCTGAAAAAGATAGCTGATACCAAGGCTCAGTTTGAAACAAGGCTTTCCTGAATTAACTCAAAAACCTCTTGCTTTTTCCATGTATTGAAGTAATAATATACCAGTTGTCATGGCGCGAAATCTTTCGGAAGCATCCGCCACTGATACCCCTTCTTTGCTAAATATAAGATCGCGTTTACAATCTCCCGTAATTCATATCTCCGGCTGCGTTGTGAATCGAAATATTTTGACATAACTTGCCATTGGCTATCGCTTAAATTGCTTAGATAATTTGTCATACTAATTGCGTTTGTGGTTATTCTCAATTAGTATTTATTCAGCCATAAAGCGATGGCCTTTTATCCACTTAACACATACACTTTTCTTCTATCTGTTTTTAAACAGCTTCTTAAGTATATTTTAATTATTGTAGCTTACAAATACAACTCCAAATCCCCTTTGCCTTCACGTATCACCTCAAAGTCGCCGGCTGTGCAGTCAACCACTGTGGAGGCTACGTTATCGCCATAGCCGCCGTCGATTACTATATCAACCAGGTCCTGGTATTTTTCGTAGATCAGCTCGGGGTCGGTAGAGTATTCTATAATATCGTCATCATCGCGGATGGAGGTTGAAAGTATCGGGTTACCCAAAACACGTACAATTTCGCGGGCAATATCATTATCGGGCACCCTGATCCCAACCGTTTTTTTATTGGAGCTTAATAGCTTTGGCACTTTGTGGCTGGCGTTAAATATAAAAGTGAACGGCCCGGGCAAAGCTTTTTTAAGCACCCTGAAGGTGGTGTTATCAATCGGCTTTATATAGTCGGATATATGGCTCAGGTCGTAACAGATAAAGGAAAAATTTGCCTTTTCGGGTTTGATATTCCTGATCCTGCAAATAGCTTCGATAGCTTTGTGGTTGGTAATATCGCAACCGAGGCCATAAATAGTATCAGTTGGATAGATGATTAATCCGCCTTTGCGCAATACTTCAACAACCTGTTCTATAGCTTTCGGGTTCGGGTTTTCGGGATATATTTTAATAAGCATAATAGATAAACAAATATACCGCTAAGTGGTTTAAAAAACGTTGTGATATAGGTATTAAGTGTCATAAACACCATATTTTTAGAATAACCAATTTTAAACTATCATTTAACCATGTTAAACATTCAATTTACCGCGGTATTGCAAAAAAGCCCGGGTAAAGGTGGCTGGACTTATGTAGTATGGCCCGAATCTGTTGAGTTTTTCAAAACACGTGGACTTGTAAAAGTTAAAGGAACTGTTGACGGGCAGCAATTCCGTAGTTCGTTTATGGCCATAGGTAATGGAACGCATATGCTGCCTATAAAAGCCGGGATCCGCAAAGTGATTAAGAAAGGGGAGGGGGATAGCGTTACCGTTCGATTGGAAGAACAGTTATTGGGATAGCTCAATAATGTTTTATACGTTCTTGAAACACACATACCACCGTCACCAGTAGTAAATTTTCGCGAAATTCTTAAAGGGGCATGAGGTTTTTAAACGTTTGTCATCCTGAACGGAGTGAAGGATCTATTCGCAGGCTATACAGGGCGAAGAGGCATGGCGGAGGTAGATGCTTCACTCCGTTCAGCATGACAAAAGGCTTTTTTGCAAACACGTAATTGGCAGGAACGAAGCAATAGGCCCCTTCTAAATCTCCCCCCGGTAGGGGAGACTTTTTGCTCTTCGGGTTTCTTAAAGCCCTCCCTTCCGGGGAGGGTTGGGTGGGGCTCCTTCTACTTCCTCTTCAGTGTTGTATGGGCCTTTGCTCCATTAGCTGCTATGTCAACCCCAATAGAATCTCCATAAAACTTACCGCTATGAGGGATCTCCAGGTCGCCTAATGTTACGGTGAAAGTGAATTTATCGCCGTTTACTTTACCGTCATCAATAGGGAGTTCGCCTTTAGGGGTTTGTGCGGATCCGGTTAATTTATCACCGTCAATTTTAAAATCATAAATTAGGGGATATTTATCACCATTCTCGGTTGTAAGGATACCCGCCCACTTGCCCGAGAAATCGGCAATGGCAGCAAAACAGGCTAAAAAGCAGCATGATAACAATGCAGTTGTTAAAAATTTTCTTTTCATGAGTATTGTTTCTTCTGCCGGTAAAAGTAGGTTCCGCATTAAAATTTATCATAAACAACAGGTTAAGTTTTGCTTCAATTTTATTGGTGAAGAAATGGAAGGGGGATCAAATTTTTATGATAGGTTGAGATAAACCTATTGCGAATCCAATAAGTATATCAAAGCCATTAGTAGTGAAATTCGAAAACTCTGAAGGAGGGAATGACAAATCGGCGAAAGACTTACGAAGTTTCTACTTCGTAAGTCTTGGGTTCTACAACTTGCCATAGGTAGGCACGAAGCAATCGCATGCAATATAGAGTACCACCGTGCAGTCGCGGTTGCCGCGTGCGCTCGTAATGATGTGTTTGAAAGTTGTTGATTTTCAATATGTATTTAAATGCACTTCTAAGTTGTGAAAGGTATAAGCCTACTCAAATTTATCGGCTATCACCTGGATCTTTCTTCCCGGCTTTTCCTCTGCTTCAAATGTAAGCGTAACTTTGCCTGCTACACCCGTAATAGTTATTGTGGCGTTTTTTTCGTGGTCGCCATTATCATCACTAAGTTTTGCTTTAATAACTGTTTTACCTTCTTTAAAAGGCGTTTTCCAGTCGCAGGTTTTTGAGCTGATTGGTCCCGACATCTTATGATCATCACCACCCGGAACAATGGTTATTTCTGTTTTGGAAATGGTAATAACCGTGTGTTCATCCCTGCTGTCAATGTGGCCCTGGTCATCAAACTGATTTGTTTTTGATGATGTTAAGGTTACGGTTTGGTCGCACTGTGCAAATCCTGCGGTGGTACCGGCTACCATCAAAAAGATGATGATAAGCGTTTTTTTTAAGTCGAATGCTGTTTTCATTTGTTGATTATTGAGTTTTAAATAAAGATAATTGTTTTATATAGTATTATGCAATACAAAGTACTATATAAATTATATATTATTGATTATCAATTGAATAATTTATTTGTGTTTATTTTAACATCATGAGAATGGGTCTATTGGAGTAATACGCAGCTTGTATTGGGTGTTCGGAAGAGATAGAAATAATTCTATACGATAGCGCTTAGTGATTGCCTGTTACATAAGATTTATCACTCGTTCCTCCTTTCGATGACATATTTTTTGGTCCAATTTTTAATTTCCCCAACTAAAAAATGTGTAAATCCTATAGCCGTTTGGAAGGAATTGAAAAATCTCACGAACCTTCAATCCAAACCGGCTAATTTTCTGTTATTATTTGCTAAAATTAATTAGTGTGAAAAGAACAATTAATGTACATTTGAAATGTATTACCTTTAACTACCGTTATTACCAATTATTAAAAATCTGTTATGAACAAGAAGATCAGTTTATTAATAGCTGTATGCTGCAGCTTTTCGGCATTTGCGCAAAAACAGCAGGATTACCCCATACAACCGGTTCCGTTTACCAGCGTAAAGCTTAGTGACCATTTCTGGACCTCGCGTATTGAAACCAATCGTACGGCAACTATCCCGGCATCTTTTGCACGTTGCGAAAGTACCGGCAGGGTTAAAAATTTCCAGATGGCGGCTGCCCACTCGGGTAAGTTTTGTACCACCTATCCTTTTGATGATACCGATATTTATAAAACAGTTGAGGGCGCCTCATACTCGCTGGCTGTTCATCCCGATAAACAGTTAGATCATTACCTCGATTCGCTTATTACCATAGTAGGCAAGGCCCAGGAGCCCGATGGCTACCTGTACACCGCCCGTACTATCGACCCTATACATCCACAGGCCTGGGCAGGACCCGAGCGCTGGGTTAATGAGCAGAACATGAGCCATGAGCTGTATAACTGCGGCCACATGTTTGAAGCCGCCGCCGCGCATTATATGGCTACAGGCAAACGCAACTTTTTGAACATCGCGCTAAAAAATGCCGATTTGCTGGTGCGCACGTTTGGTCCGGGTAAAAGGACCGTAGCGCCGGGGCACGAAATTGTAGAAATGGGCCTGGTACGCCTGTACCGCATCAGCGGTAAAAAGGAATATCTTGACCTGGCTAAATTTTTTATAGATGCCCGCGGTCACAAGGAATACAACAAAAAAAGCAAAAATCCATTCGACAACGGCGTTTACTGGCAGGATGATACACCGGTTACCAACCAGGAAGAAGCCGAAGGCCATGCCGTACGGGCCATGTACCTGTACTCGGGCATGACGGATGTTGCAGCGTTAACAGGTGATAAAGCATATATAGCTGCCATTGATAAGATCTGGGATAACATGGTGAGCAAAAAAATATACGTACAGGGCAGTATTGGCGCTGTGGGTGATGGCGAACGCTTTGGCGGTAATTACGAATTGCCAAACACCACTGCTTATAACGAAACCTGCGCGGCCATAGGCAATGTATTCTGGAACCAGCGGATGTTTTTATTGCACGGTGATTCAAAATATATCGACCTGCTGGAAAAAACCTTGTATAATGGATTGATATCAGGCGTTGGGCTTGATGGTAAATCATTCTTTTATACCAATGCCATGCAGATTCGTGATAGTTTTACGCATCCCGATATTGAGCGCTCCCGCTCAGGCTGGTTTACCTGCTCGTGCTGTCCAACCAATATTGTACGTCTTATTCCATCTATCCCAGGCTATATGTACGCGCAAAATGGCAAGGATGTTTATGTAAACCTGTTCATCAGCGGCTCGGCAAATTTAAAGGTAAGTGATAAGGCGCTTAAAATAACCCAGCAAAATAATTACCCATGGGATGGCGGCCTGGTATTTAATATCGATCCGGCCTCGGCCATGGATATGAATCTTAAGATCCGGATCCCGGGTTGGGCGCAGGACAAAGCTATCCCATCCGACCTGTACAGCTACGAAAAGTCGTCGGCACAAAAAATTGAGATCAAAGTGAATGGCAAAGCTGTTGATTACCAAATGGAGCATGGTTACGCCGTGATCAGCAAAAAATGGAAAAAGAATGATAAGGTTGAGCTTACTCTGCCTATGGATGTGCAGCGTGTAGTTGCCAACGAGAAATTAGCTGATGACAATGGTAAGGTTGCCATTCAGCGCGGCCCTATCATGTATTGTGCCGAGTGGAAAGATAACACAAACAAACCCAGCAGTTTCATTGTAGCTAAGAATGTTGTTTTTACGCCATCATATAATGCTGATTTGCTAAATGGCGTTATGACTTTAAAGGCCGAAGTAAAAAGTGTTAATGTAGATGAAGCCAATCAAAATGTAAGTACCGGCAACAGCACTTTAACAGCTATCCCATATTATTCATGGGCAAATCGTGGTAAAGGCGAGATGACAGTATGGTTTCCCGAGCAGGTAAAGTTTGTTGATTTGCTGAGTAAGTAGAGCCTGGTCGTCTAAACATCTTTTTGTCATCCTGAACGCAGTGAAGGATCTGCCCGCCGCCATGCTTCATCGCCCTGTATAGGCTGCGAATAGATTCTTCACTGCGTTCAGAATGACATTTTATTTAATCAATTATCTATCCCAATCAAAACTTCAACATGAAGCCCGGTTGGGATTTTTAGTTTAATAAATGTTACGCATACATTTCTATTCTATTGAAATCTTTATACCTTTAAAAAGTATAAACAATCCGGTAAACCGTTCTGAGTCAATTATAAGCCATCCTTAGTTTAAGGTAGCTTTTGATTGTATCATTAATCAATTAATTATGATAAGAAATATCTTTACAATGTTATTCCTTGTAGCCATCTGCTCAGGTGTATCAGCACAGGAGACTTCCCTGAGCAAAGGCTGGAAACTTGCCGTTGGCGATTCGGTGCAATGGTCATCTCCAACTTATAATGATCAACATTGGCAGAATGCTAACCTTAACGACAACTGGGAACGCCAGGGACACCCTAATTATGATGGTTTTGGCTGGTACCGCACCAAAGTGGTTATTCTATCATCATTAAAAGAAAAATCATTCCTAAAAGACAGCCTTCGGTTAAACCTGGGTACTATTGATGATAACGATGAAGTATACCTTAATGGTAAGCTGATAGCCAAATACGGCGGCTACAGCGGTACTATAAAAGATGGGCATTACGGAGGCCGTTCATATACTATAGCTGCAAATAATCCGGCTATTTTATGGGATAAAGAAAATGTGCTGGCTATACGCATATTTGATACCGGCGGCGACGGCGGTATGTACGGCAGCGGACAAGGCAGTGTTTTTAGTATAACTATGGCCGATGTGATGGATCATGTATCGGTTAATACAGATGCCGATTTTGAGTACGGCGATAAAAACAGCCTTAGTAAAAGTATTAAGCTGCTTACTACAAATGTGTATCAATATAGTGGTAAGCTGGCATTCAAGGTAACCGATCCGGAAACCAATAGCGCATTGTACGAAAAAATCAACGATGCAGCATTTACTAAGGGTAAACCTTTTACCTATTCGTTTTCTATTGCCCGCTTAGCTAAAAAATCATATACCATAACGTATTCCTTTACAGATACAAAATCGGGTAAAACAATTGTACAAACCGAGACTACTCCTTATATCCTTACCCCTTATCCATCGGCCAAAGTAAAAATTAATGGTGCCGATGTATTTGGCGCGCGGCCCGGGCACCCGTTCCTGTACCTGATACCGGCTACAGGTAAAAGGCCTTTAACTTATAAGGCAGGCGGCCTGCCTGCAGGCTTAAAGCTTGATGCTGCAACCGGGGTTATTACCGGTTCTGTAGCCCAAAAAGGAGATTACCCGGTAACTTTTACTGTAAGTAATACTTCGGGTGCTAAAACCAAAAATTTTACCATTAGTATTGGCGATAACATAGGTTTAACCCCTGCCCTTGGATGGAACAGCTGGAACGCCTGGGGTTTAAGCGTAAACGATGAAAAAGTACGGATCTCGGCCAAAGCAATGATAGATAAATTAAGTGCGCATGGCTGGGCTTATATTAACATAGATGATGGCTGGGAAGCGGAGCAAAGGGCTGCAGACGGCAAAATTGTTACCAACAGCAAGTTCCCGGATATGAAGGGGCTTACCGGGTATGTACATAGCCTGGGTTTACGCATGGGCATCTATTCATCGCCCGGCCCGCGCACCTGCGGCGGTTATTTAGGAAGCTGGCAACATGAAGACCAGGACGCGCAAACTTATGCAGACTGGGGAATTGATTATTTAAAATACGACTGGTGCTCCTATTCAGACATTGTTCCAAAGCCGGATTTAGCCGGATTGAAAAAACCTTACCAGGTAATGCAGGCTTCATTGGGCAAAACAAACCGCGATATTATGTATAGCCTTTGCCAATACGGCTGGGGCAATGTATGGGAATGGGGTGCAGAAGTTAACGGCAACAGCTGGCGTACAACCGGCGATATACAGGATACATGGCAAAGTATGTCAAATATAGGTTTTAACCAGGGACCGGCGGCGCTGCACGCCCAGCCAGGTCATTTTAATGATCCGGATATGCTGGTAGTAGGTAAAGTAGGATGGGGGCCAAGCCTGCACAACACGCGCCTTACATTTGATGAGCAGTATACCCACATCAGCCTTTGGAGCCTGCTGGCATCACCATTGCTGATTGGTTGCGATATGGGCCACCTGGATAGCTTTACGCTAAGCCTGCTTACCAATGATGAAGTACTGGCTATTGACCAGGACGCTTTGGGTAAAGGGGCCAGCCAGTACGTTAAAAAAGATGATTACCAGGTATGGGTAAAAGAGCTGAAAGATGGCGGCAAAGCCATCGGTTTGTTTAATACATCTGATACATACCAAACCATCAGCCTTGATAAAAGTGACCCGGCAATAAGCGGCTATACCAAATTCAGGGATGCCTGGCAGCAAAAATATATTATTAGCACCGGCAATACCTTAAGTGCTAAAGTTGCCCCACATGGCGTGTTGTTGCTAAGGGTTGAGAAATAGGAATTGAGGACTTTTTTGCAATAAAAACTTTTTGTCATGCTGAACGCAGTGAAGTATCTATTATTCGCCATGCTCCTTCGCCCTGTACCGTCTGCGAATGGATCCTTCACTGCGTTCCAGGATGACAAAATTTTTAAAATGCCATGCCCCTTCAGAGTCCTTGAGAAAAACCTACCACGGGCTATCGTAATAATAAACAGGCGAAAATACACCCTCGCTTGTAGTATAATAGCCTTTGCCGTCGGGCGTAAAACCTATGGCCTCGCCTTGCTTTTCGGCTATATAAGGTAATTCCCCTGGTTTTTTTACCATGGCATCCCAGGCATGTTCATTGGGCTGCCGGCGCCAGTAATAAACTTTTTCGTAGCTTTTTAATAGTATCTGTTGCCCGTCTTTGGAGATATCACCCGCCGTGATCCATTTAAAAGGTTTAAAGCCGGCGAAAAATAACGTTGCCCTTTTAGTCAGCGTAAGTGTATCATTTGCAGTGAACTTTAACGGCGACGTGTAAACACCAACGGAATCGCCACGCTTGGTGACTATATATATTAGCTTTTCAACCGGGTCTACCATTAAAGTCTCCGCGTCTTTCGGCCCGTCGGGGTATCTTAAATGGATGGCCACGGGTATAGCAAAGGTTGTGGTATCAGCAGTCCATGATGTGTTTTCCTGGAAACGGTAAACAGTAATGTATTTCCTCCAATTATTATTATCACCTATATCACCCAGGTAAACATAGCTTTTTCCTTTCTTCGGACCTGGTCCTACGGCAATATCCTCGCAATCCTGCACTCCAAAACGGTTTTTTTTATCACCGTTAAAATAAATAGTAGTTTTTAGTTTTCCTTTGGAGTCTATAGAAAAAAAGCGGCTGGTATCACCACTGTCATTATGTACATAATAAGTATCCGGATTTATAGATGAAGCAGCAATACCGGATATTTCGTCCATTTGCTTACTGTTAAGCGTTCCACTGATATTGTTTTTATCAAGCAAACGGTGCCGGGCATACGACCCTAAAAAAAGCAGCATGATCAGGGGCATCAGTATTTTTAATTTTTTTCTTCTGCTCATCAAAATCGTTAAGAATAATAACGCAAATAAATCATATTATTATGAAAATTACATTAAATATATCGTATTTTTATGTGTACGCGCAATAATGCTGCCAATAAGAATTTGAGCACGTTAATTTGACGGTTGTTAAACAAAAGTTGTATTTAGTGCATACTTGTTTAATGATCATCGCTGTTTTTGCGGATGATCGAACTTTTGGAAAGGGATCTTTAATACATTTAAAAATGTTCCGTTCATAGTTTCGTCCATGTGGGTGTCAATGCCAAAAACGGTATCTTCTCTTTCTAAATTGGCATAAGTGCCAAATATCCTATCCCATATGCTTAATACATCGCCATAATTACAATCGGTATAAGGTAATTGGTAGTGATGGTGTACATGGTGCAAATTGGGTGTGATAAATATAAGCCCCACAAATTTATTTAACTCTGGTGATAGCCTGAACTCGGTATGTGCAATGATGTTGGAGAAAGACTGGAAGGTTTGCCTTAAAATTAAAACCCCTATAGCCGGGCCGCAAATAAATACCCAAAGCATTAAAAAGCAGGTGCGGATACAGGTTTCGCAGGGATGTTCCCTTATTGTTGTTGATACATCTACCTTAAGATCGCTGTGATGTACCAGGTGAAATTTCCATAGCGGTTCTGCCTTGTGCATGGTAACATGATAAATGTATTCGCACAGATCGAGCATCATAAATAGCGCTATATAGTAAACCCAATGATTTGCATGAAAAGGTAGTAAATTAATAAGCCCCCAATGGCGGGCGGTTACCCAACCTGATATTAAAACAACAAACGTTGTTAATAATAGCTGTATGGGTAAAGCCGTAAAAATAAATAAAGTATTGACTGATGAATGCTGCCATTTGGTTTTGATTCCATCATGCGATACCAGCATTTCGGCAAACCACAGGCCTGTTATTACACCGGCATACAAGAGTACCTGCGACAAATCTTCATGTTGAGAAAAAAATAAGCTCAGTTTGTGCATAGTTAAATTAATAGGGCCTTAAAAGTAATAAATATGTTATCGCTATTTAAAGTCTATGTTAATTCCTTCATCATTCGTTCATTTTTGCGGACAAAAAAAGGGCCCTGGAGAAGAGGGCACTGAAAAAGTCCTTTAAAAATTAGAGGATAAAAGGAGTAGAGAAGCTTGGTTTTTCTACTCCTTTTTCATTATCTTAAAGTCGAATTAGAACGGCTTTTAGATGTTAGCTCAACAACAACAAATCCAATTCAGCGTGTTTTCGGGATTATATGACTTGATCGTTCCCAAAGACAATCTTCTTCGGAAGATCAACGAGTTAATAGATTTCAATTTTATCTACAAAGAACTCGTTGAC
>NZ_JBFUKX010000038.1:0-63811 GCF_056400605.1 Mucilaginibacter sp. P5_A4
TCGCTCAGCATACACAGACTATTGTTTGATGCCAGGCTGTCGGTACCCAGGGTAATGTTAAAGCCCTGATCAACAAACAGCTCTATTTTAGGTAGTTTACCTTCTATATACAAATTGGCATTGGGGCAAAAACACCAGTTTACTCTACGGTCGAATCGTTTGATGAAATAAATATCCTTTAAATTGGTGCAGGTATTATGCACTAGCAAAACCTTTTGTTTATTGGTTAACAATGGGATAATGGATTGCATAGAGTTACGGGCCTGCGGCTTAAAGTAGCCGATATCAATACCAAAATGCTTATAAAGCTCAAGAAATCCCCCTAATTTATACCGGTAAAACTTATTTTCGTCCTCGCATTCCTGGTTATGAATGCTAATGAGGTTATGGCCCTCTTCGCTGTGCTTCCTGATCAGCTTAAACAACTCTTTTGACACTGAATAAGGCGCGTGCGGGGTTATTGAGCATGGCATTGGCTTAAACTCATTAAGCAGAGTCATAGCTTTATCAAAAACCTCAGTGGCGTTTTGCGGTAAAAAACCAAAGGTTTCTACAAAGGTATGATAGTACAATTTACTTTTAGCCTTAACCGGGATGCTGAAATTGGTATTGGATATATCGCCTACGGCAACAATACCATTATCATACATTTCCTGATCGGCCATTTCGATGGCGTCCTCCACCAGCTTTTGGTCGGAGTTTCTGAAAGTCTGAATATCTTTTATAAAAGAAACCAGCCCATTGCCGGTGTTTATTTTTTCTTTTAAATGTGATAGTTCTGTATGGCAGTGGGTGTTTACAAACCCGGGGCAAATAATACCATTAATTTGTTCAATAGGGCCATCTGGAGGGTTGCGGTGATCGGTAACTGAGATGATCTTGCCCAAATCATCAACTGTAACAATTCCATTCTTAACAGGATCGGCATAAACAGGAAAAACGTAATCGGCTCTAAAACTTTTCATTCAAATTTAAAATTGGGGTAGCATCTCATCACGTTTTTATTCGGAACACTTCTCTGGGCAGGGTATTTACAAATAACTTTTTATTATTGTTTTATTCTACCAAAAGAATGACTTTAAAAAAAGACAGATTTTTTTAAATTTAAGTACTTTTGCAATGTGAACAATACAAAAGGTAAAATTGACATCCGAAGCCTGAGTTTGAAAGCCTTACAGGAGCATTTTATCCGAATGGAGGAAAAAAGCTTCCGGGCTAAACAAGTTTATGAATGGCTTTGGAAAAAATCGTGCTTCTCTTTTAACGAGATGAGCAATATTTCAAAAGAACTTCGTACTAAACTGGATGAAAACTTTGTTATCAACAACGTTAAAATTAACACATCGCAGATTAGTGCTGATAAAACTATAAAAAATTCTTTTATTTTACACGATACTCACCTAATTGAGGGTGTTTTAATTCCAACACCGGGCAGAATGACTGCTTGTGTGTCGTCTCAGGTGGGCTGTAGCCTCACATGTAAGTTTTGTGCCACAGGATATATGGACCGTAAAAGGAATCTGAATCCCGATGAAATTTACGATCAGGTGGTACTTATTGACCAGCAGGCGCGCGAAAACTATGGCATCCCTTTATCCAACATTGTATACATGGGCATGGGCGAACCATTGCTTAATTACAAAAACGTAATGGATTCAATAGAGCGTATCACTGCCGAAGATGGGCTTAACATGTCGCCAAAAAGAATAACAGTATCCACTGCCGGTATTGCCAAAATGATTAAAAAACTGGGCGATGATGAAGTAAAATTCAACCTGGCCCTTTCATTACATGCCGCTAATGACGAAAAGCGCAATACCATAATGCCTATAAATGAGCAAAACTCTTTAAAGGCACTTGCCGAAGCACTGAAATACTACTACGCCAAAACCAAAAACCCGGTAACATATGAGTACATCATTTTTGATGGGGTTAATGATAACATCCAGGATGCTATGGAGCTTGCAAAATTTTGCAAACACCTGCCCTGCAAGGTGAATATTATTGAATACAACCCGATTGCTTTTGCCAGCTATATTAACGCTAACGAAGATAAAGTAGAGGCATTTGCCAATTACCTTATAAAACAAGGCATTAATACGCACCTACGCCGTAGCCGGGGTAAGGATATTGACGCGGCCTGTGGCCAGCTCGCCATCAAAGAAAAGGCTAAAGTTGCCGAAGTTTAAAAAATCTGCCTTAAATTAATGGCATGAAATTACCAGGCGGTTACCTTGCCGATTTTGTTGCACTGTTATTTCCTCAACTTTGCCCTGCCTGCAATGCCAGCCTGGTTGCCCATGAGCATATTATTTGTTCTGATTGCCGCTACAATTTGCCTTACACCAACTTCCACACCCAACCCGATAATATTGTTGCGCAACAGTTTTATGGCAAAATAAATATTGAAGCGGCTTATGCCCTTTACTTTTTTAATAAAGGTGGCAACGTGCAAAACCTGATGCATCATTTTAAATATAGCGGCATGAAACAGATTGGAAACCTGGTAGGAAACATAGCAGGCAACCAGCTAAAAGAGAACCCGGTTTTTAAGAGTGTAGATTACATAATTCCTGTACCTCTCCATAAAAAACGACTGAAAGAACGCGGGTACAATCAAAGTGCATGTTTTGCAGAAGGGCTGGCAGAAAAAATGAATGCGGGTGTTGAATTAGATAATTTAATACGCAGGATTGCAACAAGCACCCAAACCCATAAATCGCGCTTTGCCAGGTTTGAGAACATGCAGGAAGTATTTGCAGTTGCCAAACCCGAAAGGCTGGCCGGCAAACATATTTTACTGGTAGATGATATTGTTACCACCGGCTCAACGCTGGAAGCTTGTGGCATAGAGTTATTAAAAGTGCCGGGTTTGAAGCTAAGTATTGCCACAATTGCCTATGCCGTGTAGCGCCTTGCTAATTTCAGCCGAAAGCTGAGGTCGTGTATACCACGAGTTGGAAACTCACGGCAACTGCTATCTTTTACTCCCCCTTCAGGGGGTTGGGGGGCCTATTGGTGCTGGTACCTGCTTAACTTCTCGTAAAGCACTTTTGGGTCAAATGGCTTTAGGATATAATCGTTCATACCGGCATTACCTATTTCTCCCATTTGGTTACTAAGCATTGATGCTGTTAAGGCTATAATAGGTAATTGTTGAAAATAGGTTTCAGGATTTGAGCGGATCACCTGGGTTGCTTCCAGGCCACCCATTTCGGGCATGTGAATATCCATTAGTACCACATTGTAGTTTTTATTGGCCAGTATTTTATTTACCGCCTCAATACCATTCTCGGCAAAATCAGCATCCGCGCCCCACCTTTTTAGTATCTTATTGATCAATAAACGGTTTATCTGGTTATCATCAACTACCAAAACATTAATTTTCAGTCCTTCTTCCACGTTGTTATTATTGCTGTTCAATTCGTTATCTGCTTTGCTAAAGGTTATCGTGAACCAAAACACCGACCCCTGACCGGGTACACTATCCACATTTATTCTTGAATCGTGCAGCTCAATCAAGCGTTTACTTATGGCCAATCCTAAACCTGTACCCCCATATTTGCGCGTAGTGTCAGTTTCGGCTTGCTTAAACTGTTCAAATATTACATTTACTTTATCAGCGGCAATCCCAATTCCTGTATCTGTTACCGAAAACCTTATCCTTACATCCTTCTCGCTTTCCTGTATAACTTTCAAATCGATATTTACACCGCCTGTATTTGTAAACTTAATCGCATTACTTACCAGGTTTAATAATATCTGACTTAAACGGGTACGATCTCCTATTATAATTTGAGGTACGGCATCATCTATCGTTTTGCTAAGATAGATATTTTTTTCGGCAGCTTTGTATTGTAGTGAGCTACTGATGCTTTGTACCAGGTCGTGAATGTCAACCCTTACTTTTTCAAGTTCAACATTGCCCGTCTCCATTTTTGCAAAATCCAGCACATCATTTATCAGTGTTAATAAATTCCCGGCAGAAAATTTCAGTATTTCCAGGTTTTCTTTTTGCGACTCCAGCGGCCCATCCTCCAACAATAGGTGCGACATTCCAATAACGGCATTTAATGGCGTACGTATCTCATGGCTCATTACAGATATAAACATATCCTTTGCCCGGCTCAGTTGTAATGCCTCCTCTTTGGCGGCAATTAGTTCTATTTCAGCTTTCTTTTTGGCCGTAATATCAATAATTACCTCAACATACTTATCAACTTTGCCATACCTATCCAATATCACCGAATTGATGACCGAAACCCATAATGGCTGTCCATCTTTTCGATAAATAAGAAGATCGACCTCAAATGATTGTTTATTTTTTGAAAGCTCACGAGCCCGTTGAATAATGGCAACATCAGTAAGTGCCCCCTTTAGCACATCGCCAAGGTGATTGCCTTTTACTTCATTTATATCATATCCGGTAATTCCTTCAAATGCTTTATTTACCCATTCAACCTGACCATCGCAGTTGTTTATAACAATGCCGCTGGTAACTTTGCTGGCTACCAATGACAAAAGGGTGAGTTCCTCCTCATTTTTTTTGCGTTCGGTAATATCAACCATAACGCCAATTTGCCGTTCCACTTTTCCAGCCTCATTAAATACCGGGCTGTTTGATAAAAAGGTCCATATTGGTGTACCATCCTTTTTGTACACCTTCATTTCAACCTCGTAAGGTCTGTTTTCCTTCACGGCTTGCACTGCACTTTCAAATACTGTAAGGTCGGTATCTTCACCTATAAGTGCGGAACCAATTGCTTTTCCTTCCAGTTCGGCAAAAGAGTAACCGATAATATTCTCCTGCGCTTCGTTCATCCATAAAATCCTGCCCCGTATGTCGCGTATAAAAATACCGCTTGGCGATTTCCTGGCCGCGAAGGACAAAACTTCAAGATCCTGTTCAATTTTTTTGCGGGCTGATATATCAATGATCACCCTTATAAACTTATCAACCTCACCTTCGTTGTTACGTATAACCGAATTAACTACAGTTATCCATAAAAACGCTCCATTTTTAGTGGTTATTAAAAGTTCAGCCTCGTACGATTCTTTATTTTTTATCGAGGCCTGTAATTTCGCTTCAGCAACCGGGTCAACAACTTTACCCTTCAGTGTAGCACCAAGATATTTATGCTCAACATCGGCAAGGTTAAAACCGGTAATATGCTCAAAGGCATGGTTTACCCAAGCAACTTCGTCGGCAGCATTACTTATTACCACGCCATTGCTCACCTTGCTTGCCACCAATGCCAGTTGTTCCAGTTCATGCGAAATGCGTTTTTGATAACTTACATCCCGGCCACTGGCAAACCATTTGTTTCCATTAAAAGTAACCGACCAGGCTATCCATTTTATATCTTTTGCAGGCGTTAATACTACAGTTTCAATATCAAATTTGTGTTGCTGTTTGAGCAAGCCTGCTTCAAGTGTTTTTAATGTTTTAACTTTCTCGTCTTCGGGGAAATAATTCCAAATGGGCTGCCCTATTATTTCCTGGGCGCTATACCCCAAAATGGATTTTGCAGAATGGTTTACCTGTTCGATATTAAAATGCCTGTCCATAATGCAATGAACATCCGGCGAACTGTCAAACAAATCGTAAAATTCCTTGTAGCGAACCAGACTTTGCTCCAGTTCATATTTTTGCTTACGTAGCGTAAGGTGCGACATGACATCATCGGCCAGGGTGCGCAAGGCATCCCGTTGCTCATTGCTAAGCTTACGGGAGACTGTATCAATAACGCAAAGGGAGCCCAAGCGGTAGCCATCGGGATCAATGAGGGGAGCGCCGGCGTAAAACCTAACAGTTTGACCGGTTACAAATATATCATTTCTAAAATCATCATCCTCAGATACGTCATCTATCTCAAGGACCTCGTCATTTAAAATGATTTTATTGCAAAAGGCACCAGCACGGGGTATTTCCTCCTTACTGGTGCCAAATTTCGATTTGAACCATTGCCTGTCACCATCTATCAAGGATATTAAAGCAACGGGCACATTACATATATATGATGCCAAACGGGCAATGGCATCATATTCACTTTCGGGCAAGGTATCCAGCACATGGTATGATTTTAACGCTTCTAAGCGCCTTTCTTCATCATTTATAAATCCATGTTGCCTGTTTGTCATTATTTATTCCGAGCCGTTCTCGCGGTACAACGGATAGTCGTACATCAGCTTGTGGACCTTTTTACGGATTTTCTTGATAGAATGTTCGTTTTCCGGATCAGAAATCACTGCATCTATCAGCTCCACAATCACTTCCATTTGCTTCTCCTTCATCCCACGGGTTGTTATTGCAGCTGTACCCACACGAATGCCTGAAGTTACAAACGGCGACTTATCGTCGTAAGGAACCATGTTTTTATTAACAGTAATATCTGCAGTAACCAAAGCATTTTCGGCAGCTTTGCCGGTAATATTTTTATTTCGAAGATCTATCAGCATCAGGTGATTATCTGTACCACCCGATATGATCTGGTAACCACGCGCAACAAAAGCCTCGGCCATAGCTTCGGCATTCTTTTTAACCTGAACAACGTATTTCATGTAGCTATCGCTCAAAGCCTCGCCAAAAGCAATGGCTTTAGCAGCAATAATATGCTCAAGGGGGCCGCCCTGTGTGCCTGGGAACACCGCCATATCTAATAATGACGACATCATCCTGATCTCGCCCTTTGGAGTTTTTACACCGTAAGGATTTTCAAAATCCTTACCTAATAAGATCAAACCACCACGCGGGCCACGTAATGTTTTGTGAGTTGTTGTAGTAACAATATGGCAATGCGGCAGTGGATCTTTCAACAAACCACGGGCAATAAGGCCAGATGGGTGCGAAATATCAGCCAGCACCAAAGCACCAACTTCATCGGCAACTGCACGAATAAATTCATAATCCCAATCGCGCGAGTAAGCCGATGCGCCACAAATGATCAATTTTGGTTTTTGCTCTAAAGCTACTTTTTTAAGTTGCTCATAATCAATCAAACCAGTTTCTTTCACCACCCCATAAAAATGTGGCTCATATAATTTACCAGAAAAATTTACCGGCGAACCGTGTGTCAGGTGACCACCATGTGAAAGATCAAATCCTAATATTTTATCGCCAGGTTGTAAACAGGCCAGCATTACGGCGGCATTTGCTT
Organism: Mucilaginibacter sp. P5_A4; assembly: GCF_056400605.1. Taxonomy (NCBI): domain Bacteria; kingdom Pseudomonadati; phylum Bacteroidota; class Sphingobacteriia; order Sphingobacteriales; family Sphingobacteriaceae; genus Mucilaginibacter; species Mucilaginibacter sp. P5_A4. Next base: position 7,158 of record NZ_JBFUKX010000038.1, read on the forward strand.
GCGCGCCTGAATGGGGCTGTACGTTTGCCCACTCGGCATTAAACAATTGTTTGGCACGCTCAATGGCAATGGTTTCAATTTCGTCAACCACCTCGCAACCGCCATAATAGCGTTTACCCGGTAAACCTTCGGCATATTTGTTGGTAGCAACAGAACCTGCCGCTTCCATTACCTGTCGGCTTACAAAATTCTCAGATGCTATCAGTTCAATGCCCTCCTCCTGGCGTTGCTGCTCTTCATCCAACAACTTAAATATCAGTTTGTCTCTTTTCATTGTGTATTTTTAACGGCGCTAAGTTAGCTAAAAAGATAGATTTGAGATGTGAGATATGAGATTTGAGACGGAACTAATTTGAGATTTTACGTGCAACTAAATCAGCACAATATAATTTGCTGTTCAGGCACTTATAACCAATAAGTTTTTGTTATAAACTTATCTTCCGTTTACCAAAACAGATTTGAGATTATAGTGTCTTGTCGAAGTAGAAATAATCCACCGTTCGGTTTCATGTCTAATATCTCAAATCTCTCTAGACGAGATCCAGAAATTATTATATCCTAATCCTATTTGTATATCAATCAGTTCCTGTTGCAGCATTTCAAGCACAGCCAGAAAGTTGTACACAAAATGGACCTTGTTCTCAGATTCTTTAGCCAAAGCTTTAAAATCGAGCATTTTATTGATCTTCAGCAAATCGGCAACCGCTTTCTTTTGCTTTTCAATAGTGTAAGGGTATTGCTCAACGGTGTGCTTTACCTCTTCGCTACGGTTTATGTAGTTGCGCATCAGGCGCTCATGTACCATCATTAATTTATACAGCGTTATTTCTGATAACTCCTCGCCGGGTAAAACTACTTTTTCAACCTGTTCCAGGTCGTGTTTGATGTTGCCGCGTTTTTCCTGTTTAAATCTTTCGTCTTCATAAGGGCGCAGCTCTTCGCACAATTCCTTAAACTTTTTATATTCTATAAGCTTCCTTATCAGGTTCTCTTTGGTATCAGTATCATCGCCGGCATCTTCAGCCTCATACCGGGGTAACAGCATTTTTGCTTTAATGCGCATCAGCGTTGCTGCAACAAATATAAATTCACTGGCCAGCTCCATGTTAAGGCTGGTCATCTGGTGAATGTAGTTCAAAAAATCGTCGGCAATTTTGGCAATGGGGATATCATGAATATCAAGTTCATCCCGCTCAATAAAAAACAGCAGCAAATCAAACGGACCTTCAAACTGAGGTAATCTTATGGCAAAGCTGTCGTCGGTCATATTTGTAGCAACAAAAGTAAGGGCTGAGAATCAAGAAACAAGAATCAAGAGTCAAGATTTTTGAATAATTTATTAAAAACAAACAACCTAAACCGTTCTCTTGATTCCTGATTCTAATCTTCTGACTCTTTACCTCAAACAATTAATACATTTTGATGTACTTTATTTATAAATAATTAGCTTACTTTGTAGGTTAAATACTCTTACGAATGTCTATGCAGGTACCGGCCGGAGATTTATTATCGAAAATAAATTACCCCTCTGATTTAAAGCAACTTAATGAAGACCAACTTGAAAAAGTTTGTCAGGAGCTACGCCAGTACATTATTGATGTGGTATCAGTAAATGGCGGTCACTTTGCTGCCAGCCTTGGTGTTGTGGAGCTCACAGTAGCCCTGCAATACGTTTTAAACACCCCTTATGACCAGTTAGTATGGGATGTAGGCCACCAGGCATACGGCCATAAAATACTAACCGGCCGACGCGAAGATTTTCATACCAACAGAATTTATAAAGGCATTAGTGGGTTTCCAAAACGATCTGAAAGCGAATATGATACTTTTGGTGTAGGGCACTCCTCTACTTCCATATCTGTTGCTTTAGGCATGGCCGTTGCATCGCATTATAAGGGTGAGACCGACAGGCAGCATGTTGCCGTAATTGGCGATGGCGCCATGACTGCCGGGATGGCTTTTGAAGCGCTTAACCATGCAGGTATCGAAAACTCAAACCTGCTGGTGATCCTGAATGACAACAACATGTCTATTGACCCTAACGTGGGTGCCTTGAAGGAATATCTTACCGATATTACTACCTCCAAGCCTTACAACCGTTTCAGAGACGATATTGCTCATGTGCTGGCCAAATTATCAGCCATAGGCCCGGATGCGTTCAGGATTGCTCAAAAATTAGAAAAAAGTATAAAAGGAACGTTGCTTAAACGAAGCAACTTTTTTGAAGCCTTAAAATTCAGATATTTTGGACCTATTGACGGGCATGATGTAAACCACCTGGTAAGGGTTTTAAAAGACCTGCGCAATATACCCGGTCCTAAAATATTGCATTGTGTTACTACCAAAGGTAAAGGCTATGCCCTTGCCGAAAAGGACCAAACCAAATGGCATGCGCCAGGATTATTTGATAAAATAACCGGCGAGATCAAAAAAACAAAACAAGAAAAGCCGCAGCCTCCTAAATACCAGGATGTGTTTGGTATTTCTATAATCGAACTTGCCGAGCAGAATCCTAAAATTATGGGTATTACCCCTGCTATGCCATCAGGATGTTCATTAAACCTGATGATGAAAGCTATGCCTAACCGGGCATTCGACGTAGGTATAGCCGAACAACACGCCGTTACGTTTTCGGCAGGCCTGGCTACCCAGGGTTTAATACCATTTTGTAACATATATTCCAGCTTTATGCAAAGGGCATATGACCAGGTGATCCACGATGTGGCCATACAAAAACTCAACGTAATATTTTGTTTGGACCGTGCTGGTTTTGCCGGTGCCGATGGGCCAACCCACCATGGGGCTTATGACCTGGCTTATATGCGCTGCATCCCCAACATGACGGTATCGGCCCCGATGAACGAGGAAGAACTGCGTAACCTGATGTATACTGCCCAGCAGGATAACATGGGCCCGTTTGTGATAAGGTACCCACGTGGTAACGGTGTGATGGTTGATTGGCAACGCCCTTTTAAAGCTATCCCCGTTGGTAAGGGACGTAAGATTTGTGACGGGGAGGATGTAGCGATACTATCGATTGGCGCTATTGGCAACGAAGTTGTAAAAGCAACTGCCGCTTTAAATACAGAAGGTTATTATCCTGCACATTATGACCTTCGTTTTGTAAAACCACTTGATGAGGCTTTATTGCACGATGTGTTCAGGAAGTTTGATAAAGTGATCACCGTTGAAGATGGCTGCCTTGAAGGCGGTATGGGGAGCGCTGTGTTGGAGTTTATGGCCGATAACGGTTATCAGCAAACACAGGTAAAACGATTGGGGATACCAGACAGAATAGTTGAGCACGGCGAACAACCCGAACTTTGGGCCGAGTGCGGCTTTGATGCCCATGGCATAGCTAAGCAGGTTAAAAACTTAGGTGCCCAGAGGAGTGCGCATACGATAGCGTCGTAAAACTTTATTCAGACCGGCGATGCGGAACGAACTGCGGATGCCTCTGCCGGGTTAAACTGTTCTTCTTATTATATATACGCTCATCAATGTACCTTATAACTCGCCAGATCATTATACATACTGCGGAACGAACTGCGAATGCCAAAAGTTAGCATACCTGTTTTATCATTAAACCGGTTGTTTTTTTCGGTACGGTAAAGGCCGCCAAGCTCAATACGCAGGTTGTATTTGGGATTAATAAGATAAGCTATTTTACCCTCCAAAAACACCATATTGGTAGTTAAACCCTGGCCGGTGTAGTTACCGTTTTGCCTTACAGGATCAATATATACCTGGAAAAGGTCTTTTCCATAGTTTTGGCCATTAATATCTAAGCCATAGTGACCATAATCAGCTTCACCAGAGAAATCGAACCTTTTGTAGGAGTAATTCAACAAGCCCACAACCTCGCGGAAGTTGGCCCCCCAAGGATGTGCAAGCGGCTCGCCATTGTCAGTGTAATTTTGCACCGAACTGCGTTCAGAGTAAGTAAATGGCTTAGCGTTGTTAGTTTCAAGTAAGTAATTTAACCCTTTGACGTTAAACAGGTTGGCTCCCCTTAAACCAAACTGCCATGCATATTTATTGCGGGAGCTTCCAGTAGCCGAGAAGAAATTTTTGGATTCAAATTCATCCAATGCAAATTGGGCATATGCCGTGATACCATCACTTATTTTGTACTTACCGGTAAGCCCTAATAAAGCATTATCAGGCGAGCCATTTGACGCCTCAACCGGCCTTAAAAATATAATGGGATTAAGATAAGTAAAGTCAAAACCTCGCTGATGCCCTGCATCATCCTTTGCTCCCCATATGACCGAATCAAAAAATCCAAATGATAAACGGTTACTTACATTCCAGTCTAAATAATGAAACACGGCAAATTTTTTCCTGTCATTGTTATCAACACGGGCAGACAGCGGATCGTCCATATACGCCCACATGGCTATATATTTAACATTCCCCAGTGTGGCGGTTGCTTTAAAAAACGGATAGGGGGATGCATAATCAGACAAGAGTACAGACCGGTAACCATCGCCGATAAATGTTTTATCGCGCCCGGCAGTTATATTTAAATATTTACCTGGCGTATAGGATACCAGTGCCGTAATATACGACCAGCGGTACTCAGTGCCATAAAGCCCGCCATAAGCCTGCCCGCGCACTATACCAACCTGGTTAGTGTAGGTGGCCAGGTACTCTGGTAATTGTGCCCTATTTTCATAAGCACTTACGTAATAGGAAAACTGGTTGCCTAATGTTCCGCCTATCTGTAATCCTAATGAACCAAAACTGGTATTCTTTTTGCCCGAAAAATCTCGGCTCACGTTAAAATCGGGTAACAAATCGGCATAAAAAGTTGAATTACTTCCTTTTACATCAACCTGGTGTTCATTGAAAAATTTACCATTAAAGCTGCCTATGTTGTTCATTAACGAATCGTAATGATGTTTCAATAATGAATCATCACCAAAAAAAGGCTTCAAGGAACTATGGAAACGGGTTTTAGTGGAATAAACATCCTCATTCAGTTTCTGGTAAAACTGGTACGAATAAGGTTGATATACAGATTGAGCTTTTAAAATTCCACCGGTTAAAACCAATAATAAAATGCTGGTAAAAATTTTCTTCATAGATGTAGAATTGCTAAAATCCAATTATTAATTATTCAAAATAATTAAGTGTCGTAAACCCGCCCTTTTTTAAATACTCGTCTTTTTTCACCAAGTGCAAATCCGATTTCACCATATCAGTAACCAAAGCCTGCAGGTCGTATTTAGGCTTCCACCCTAATTTTTCAAATGCTTTTGATGCATCGCCAATTAACAGATCAACCTCGGTAGGCCTAAAGTATTTGGCATCTACCTTTACAACCGTTCGTCCCATTTTTAAGACATCGAGATTAAGTCCAAGTTGCCTGGCTTTTTCCTGGTCAATATCAATAATCACACCGCGTTCATACTCGTCTCTTCCACTAAATTCCACTTCTATACCAAGCTCATTAAAAGCCATTTTTATAAAATCGCGAACTGTGGTAGTAACACCTGTGGCTATTACAAAATCTTCTGCCTTTTCCTGCTGCAACATAAGCCACATGGCTTCTATATAATCCTTCGCGTGGCCCCAATCGCGCTGAGCAGACAGGTTACCTACATAAAGGCAATCCTGCAGGCCTAATGCAATTTTTGACGCCGCACGTGTGATTTTTCGGGTAACAAAAGTTTCTCCGCGTATAGGGCTTTCGTGGTTAAATAAAATCCCGTTGCAGGCATATATGCCGTATGCTTCACGGTAATTTACTATTATCCAATATCCATACATTTTTGCAACCGCATATGGCGACCGCGGATAAAAAGGAGTAGTTTCACTTTGGGGTACTGCCTGCACCAAACCATAAAGCTCTGATGTTGAAGCCTGGTATATTCGTGTTTTTTTTGTAAGCTCCAATAATCTTACCGCTTCTAAGATACGCAACGTACCTATACCATCGGCATTAGCAGTATATTCTGGTGTATCAAAACTCACCTTAACGTGGCTTTGCGCGGCCAGGTTATAAATCTCGTCGGGCTGAACTTCCTGTATTAACCTGATTAAATTAGTTGAGTCTGTAAGATCGCCATAATGAAGCTTGAACTTTACATTGGGTTCGTGCGGGTCATGGTATAAATGGTCAATCCGATCGGTATTAAATAAAGACGAGCGCCTTTTAACACCATGTACTTCGTAACCCTTTTTTAGCAAAAATTCAGCTAAATATGCACCGTCCTGCCCTGTTATACCTGTTATTAAAGCTGTTTTCATTTATTATTGAGGCAAATACTTATATACTACAATATTATCCAAATTAATTGTAAAAACCTGCTAAGGGAAACACTTAAGTTCAATTTCGAACTTTGAATGTCCAATTTTTAAAGATTTGACCTCGGAACTATATCCTTCTTTAATAGTTTAGAAAAATGACTTAGAATTTAGCGTTTGGTTTTTAAGATTTACTAAATTCCCGCCACCTCGTTTTCAAGTTCCTGGTACCAGTCTGCACCGTACTTACGAATCAGCGGACCTTTCAAAAACTCGTGCACACGCACTTTCAATTCGTCGCCAAAAGTACATGCAGCGCTGCAAATACTCCACCGATCATAATTCAACACATCAAATTCGGGGTAAGCGGTGATCCGGATGGGATACAAATGGCAGGAAATTGGCTTTTGCCAACTGATAGCGCCCTCTTCATAAGCTTTTTCTATACCACATTTAGTGATTCCGTTTTCCCAGATAACATAAGCGCACTCTTTGTTGGTATCAACACAAGGCGTGGTGTAATCGCCTTCAAAATCTTTTACATAGGTTCCTACCTTTTCAATGGTGCTGATCCCCTTGGCGGTAAGGTAAGGTTTTACTTTAGGATAGATCTCTTTTAAAATATCAAGTTCATTGGCATTTAACGGCGCGCCAGAATCGCCCTCCAGGCAACAGGCACCTTTACATTTATTTAAATTGCAAACAAAATTTTCCTTTACAACATCTTCGTGTACCAAAACACTACCTACCTCAATCATATTTTAATTTTAATTCTTTATTGGATTCAAAGGATACTTTAACCCGCTTGCCGCCTGTAAGTCCATTGTTATACTACCTAAAATAACTTCAACATGCGCTTTTACAGGAATCCTGTTGCCATCATTAGTGATCCAAAGGTACAACTTACTATCTTTCCTGAAAATACGGCCAGGTATAATTGTAGGGTTAAATTTTAAACAGTTAAATGTACCCATACTACACTTTACAACTTCTGTACCAACATAAGTAACACTCAGGGTATGAAAGCCATCCTCCAAAAAATACTGCATCTCAAATGTTTGGCCGATTTTTACCTTTGAAACATCAATTGTGCGGGCAAAATAATAGGCCGATACAAAATCAAAGGTCTTCCCCGTAAACGGGAATACACCTTTATTGGCAGTAACCTTACTTTCCTTTTGATCAAAGCTTACATTATCGGTATGCTTCCATTTACCTTCATGCCTGTTCTCGGTATAAAAATAAGGTTGCAATGTGTTCTGATCTACATACGATTCGTATTTATTGCGCACTTTGTAAAAAATATCAAATGTACCCGCAGTTTTACCCTCGGCAATAAGGTGAAAGGCCGGTCCGGGAAGTTTTCTATCGCTTGCTTCAACACGTATATCGGCTGCTGCAGCGGTAAAAAAGCCATATTGCATTTTATAATGCAGCTTTTCCCCAACCTTAAAAACAGGCTCGCTGATCTTGGTAAGCTCCTGGGAAAATACAACAGTATTGCATAACATTAATAACAGGAAGCTGGAGAAGTATTTTTTCATTAACACGGTTTGCTTTTAAATAAAGCCGCTTTTGTAAATCATTTAATCGGCATGCGGGTATATGACAACTGCTTATATAAATGGTTTAAATTCATTTTTGTTGTGCACGCATGAAAATACTATCCAATTGCTTACTTATTAACACAAAACAAACCATTAATCCTTGCGCTTGTAGATTGGCACAGTTGAGCAGGGCTCGCCAAACATAAGGCTTTTAACTATGGGGGTTAACTTTTTTGTTAATTCAATATAGGCCGAAACAGGCACTGGGATGTCGCCGCAACCTTTTAATACAATCCGCTGGCCGCTATACTGTTCCAAATCAGCTTTGGCGATTTCTTTTTCAAACAGCACTGTTTCTAAAACAGCCATATCGCCAAAAACAACCTCGCGTGCATACGGGGCCATACGGTTTGCCAGCAGCATATAAGCCCAGGTTGGCACAATGGCGTCAGCAGTGCAGGTAATCCCTACATTTTTACCTTCGTATTGTGTAAAGTCGTGCTCCTTTATAAAATCTCTCAGATCCTTTTCACGCAGCATCAACCCGTGGAACAGGTTTTCTTTAATATCATAAATAACACGTTCGCCGGCCGGGTAAAAAGCTGCGGGATCTAAAGTAACCAAACCACTTTGTGCTACTTTATTTACTATGTTTTCCTGTATATCCATAATGTTAAAAATGCTAAGCTTAATATTTAAAAGAAGCTATATAAAAATAAAAAAACAGACCGTCTTGCGAGCCACGAAGCAATCCCAAACTATGCAGATCGGATTTACAAAGCTACCCTGAAAGGCGGGGATTGCTTCGTACCTCGCAATGACGCGTGGATATTGCTTCATTAGAGGTATAAAACAGCCCTATATTCCCTTTCATTGCTCACGAAGCCATAACGGCTTTTTTTTCAGACAGTTCTAATTGATAAGCAAAAAAAATCCGGGAACAGGTTTAATACTGTTCCCGGATACAAAATTACGCTTATTTATATTATAACAGTTTAGCCCTGTTATCTTTTACATTAGCATTATCTTTCAAGGCCTCTAATATTTGCCCTTGTGCGCGTTGTTCCAATACCTGGCTAATTTGTTGTTTCTGCCTTACATTGTTGGTAAGCGCTGCAGGATTGGTAAATCCATCAACAAAATATACAAATACTCCTTGCTGACCGTTAACCGGTTTTGAAAGAGTATTTGGTTTCGAACCAAATATTGAACCTATCAACTTATATTCTGCAGACTGGCCTGGGATAACCGGGTTGGCAAAAACAATATTTTGAACAGGAACAGCTTTGGTGCCTGTTTTTTGAGCTACCAGATCAATTGAAGATGAACCGCTCAATGCAGCCTGGAATTTCTCATCCAGCTGTTTTGCTTTTACTTCGTTGCGCACCGCAGGTTCAATTTGTTTTTTTACCGCATCAAGCGATAAAGTACCTTTTGGCTTTATCTGGCTTAAACGAGGAATGATATACTGATCGCCTACTGTAAATACCTTATCAGTTAAATCCCCTTTATCGGCTTTAAATGCCCATCTAACCACATCACGCGCATTATCCAAACCAGGTAAGCCAGCCGCTGTACCGTTAACGTCTTCGGCGTTGATAATTTTCAGACCTTCTTTTTTAGCCTCGGCATCAAAATTATCTTTTGTTAAAGYTCCTAAAAAACCCTGTGCTTTGCTGTAAGCTACAGTTTGGGTTTTACTGCTTGATTGTATTGGTTTATCAACAATAGCAACTTTCACCACTTTGATAGAACCTTTTTGATCCTCTACCTGGATAAGGTGAACACCAAACTGTGAGGTAACTACAATTAAATCGCCTTTCTTAGCTTTAAAAGCTGCGTTAGTATATTCGGGAGTAATCTGCCCCTGGCCGGCCATAGCACCGTTAACATCAAATGCGGGGATATCTCCGCCTTTTACAGCACTGCCTCTATCCGTTGAAAAAGTGGTTGTCAATTCGGTAAACGATTTACCGCCTTGTATCAATTTTTTAATTGAATCAGCTTTGGCAATAGCTTTTTCTATACCACCTTCGGTTTGTGGGTTAATTAATATATGCCTTGTTTTAACCGAATCAAAAGTAGTTTTAACATCACTTAGCTTAGCAATTTTATAGCTGCCGTTTGATACGTAAGGACCATAAACAAACCCCTTGGCAGCATTAAACATTAATGTATCCAGTTTGGGCTCAAGCGTTCCCTTTTTTTGGAAGGTAAGTGGAGTTTTTGTTTCAGAATTTATTTGAACAAAAAGCGAATCGTTAGAAGTTACTTTGATACTATCTACCAGTTTATCCACCTCAGTTTTTATAGCTACGCTATCTTCTTTTGAAGGTGCAGCGTTAAAGCTTACATATTCAAATGATCTTACTTCCTGCGGGATTTTAAATTCGGCTTTATGCGCATCATAATACGCGCTGTAATCACCATCTGTTAAAGTAACTTTTGAATCGGGGATAGATGCATAATCAAGTGTAGCATACTTAAAGTTAACCAACTTGTTTTTTGCCAGGTAATCATCATTAGCTTCCAACGAATTCACATATAAGCCATTGGTAACAATAGTTACATATTTCATTTGTTGTTTAGCTGCAATTAACTGCTTTAAAAACTCGGCCCATCCTTGCTTTTGAGCAGGATCGGCTTTTGAAGAATTTAAATAGGCTAAAAACTGGTTCAGTTTATTCCTGTCGAATGCACCGGTTTGCTGATCGGCAAACTGACGGGCAATCTGTGGGTCCGGATTATTACCGTTAACCATTGCAGTACTCTCATCCTCGCTAACAACTAATCCTAATTTTTCAATTTCCTTTTTCAGGAGCAGTTCACTCAATACCTGATTCCAGGTTGTTTCCTGGATGTAGTTGACAATCTGCGGCGAAATACTTTGCCCCGATTGCTGCTTAAATTGATTTGTATTTTGCTCAAGTTTTTTATTAAACTCGTCAAACGGAACTTTTTCGCCGTTTACTACGGCAAGTTCATTGTTATCGTCCTTAAAAAAGGAACCTCCTGATCTTACTACCTCGCTCACGATGAATGCAAAAAGAGCAACCCCAATAAAGATTGCGAGGATTTTCCCCATTCGTTCGCGCAAGAAACCCATTATACCCATTTCTGTAATTTATTATATTCTTTTTAAAGAGGGCGCAAGATACAATTTTTAGTAAAATTCTATAACACAAAATTTTCCTGAAAAAAATAACATTATTGTGTCACTTTTTCATCTACATGAAAAACCCCCGTACTGCTTTTAAGTGTTKGATGCAGAAATTTATCGTCGCTCTCAAAACTATCCCCGTTCATTACATTACCCCCAACCATAGTTACCTGCACCGGTTTGTGCGAATACACCTTGTTAGTTGCCTGATCCCAGTACAACTCATCGGATTTATAGGTTTCGCCCTTAGCATTAGTGGCTACTACATTTTTGTGAAACTCAATAAATTTTTGATCATTACGCGATATCCCCGTATCAGCAACAATATTACCCGACTCTTTTTGTGTTTCCTTATCGTAAAATATAACTTTTACCCCGCGGGGCATTAATTTATAAGGTTTTTTAGTTTGATATTCTAATACTAAAGGAGTTATCAGGTGTAATTTAACCCTGGCAGAATCGCTCATGATCAAATCAACACCTTTTGTCGGCGAAACTATTACGCCCATCTCGTTGGATGCTATTTCTTTAACCTTGTTCAGGTCATTCTCGCAGGAGGATATATAAAAAGCAAGCAAAGGCAACAACAGCAGGCCTAGGCCTTTTATATGTTTTACCCGGCTATGCATCTGTTGATTAATCAAACTTATATTTGGTGAACCACTTGTCGTTAAGCGTAAAGCCTAAGTGCAGGTTAATATAATTTTCTTTAACCAGGCCATTGGTCAACGTTCCTCTTTGACCTACCTCGGCCGAAATATTGATTTTATAAAAACTACCATTATTAGGGCGCAAAGGAAAACCTAAACCGGCAGTAATGCCATACCTTTTAATCCTGGTATTATTAACAGTCATGTAAGTTTCATCGTAAACACCTCCTATCCGGTAATCAACAGTGGCCAGGTAATTACGGATAGTGGCAATATTAGGTGTATACTGTGCGCCTACGTTAACTGTACGGCTGTTTTGCAAACCCTGGTTTACGCCAGATATGCTCAGATCAGACCACTGCCCCATTGAATAATCTGCTCCAACCAAAAATTTCCCATCATTTTGGAACGAGATACCAAAACGGTTTATCTGTGGCAGCTTCAATTTGCCATTAGCACCCTGCCTGTTTACAACGCTATCAACAGCAATATTGGGATTACCGTTTGCATCATTGGTGTACTGGCTTACAATATAGCTGCTTTGTGAGTTAAGTTTGGTACCTGCCGATGCAGAATAGCCCAGGATAAGATGTTTTGTTTCAGAAAAATCAAAAGAATACTGCAGGCCATAATCATAATTTAAACCACCGATAGCATTGCTTTGTTCAATTTTTGAATTTAAGGTTCCGACTAAACCAGGAATCTCGGTTGTACTTATATCTTTAATATTACCAAATATATAAGATACATTACCCCCTATTAACAAATGCTTGCCAATGCCAAACCCGTAACCTAAATATGCTTTTGATAAACCGCCATCGCCACTATAGTTGTAATTGGTAGCATTGGTATCGGCCGATGCACCGGACCCCAGGTTACTAACAGATTTTCTATAATTATAACCACGCTCACTGTATGGCAACAAACCAAAACTAAAGGCCGAACGTTTGGTAACCGGTATGCCAAAGGCAATATGACTAAGCCTGAAATTTTTATTACTTTGGCTTGATTGCCCTGTTTGGCTTAAGGTTGAAAAATTACTATACAGGCCCACATCAATAACCGTTATGCCAATTGCACCGTACGACGCTGGATTTATGACGTTTATATTGTTAAATAAGCTTATTCTGTTTGTTGCCACGCCAATGCCGCCCATACCAATATTTTGTGGCATTAACTGGGGATCGATATCGCCCAGACCGAACCGTGAATATGGAGAGCTTGTGGTAGATTGAGAATGTGCTGCAAATGCGATAACAGCAAATAAAAGTGTTAAAAAAAACCTGGTATATTTAATCATTATGCTTTTGTATAGCTGCGTTTAATCCTTTTAAAACCAAATAGGGCTCAATTTTTATATAGGGGGCAAAGATGCTATTTTTTAATAGCGTATCAAAAAAAATACTGTCGCCCCCGCTCAGTACAATATTCAGTTGGGGATTGTTGGCTTTGTAGCTTTCAATAAACCCCGTTAGCTCGTATTTTATACCGTTTTGTACGCCAGAGCGTATCGCGGTTTCGGTGTTGCTGCCATACCCTGCGGTAAAATCCGCATCGGCATTTATTAGCGGCAAACCGGCCGTATAATTGTTTACAGCCTTATAACGCATATTTAAACCCGGTGATATACTGCCTCCAAAATAATTACGGCTGCTGTCAACATAGTCATATGTTATGCAAGTACCGCCGCTAATAACCAGGCTGTTTTGGCCAGGATACACGTTGCTTGCCCCTATTACAGCGGCTAACCTATCAGTACCAAGTGTTCCAGGTGTTAAATAATGGTTTTGTATCCCCGCGGTCATTGTACTGTTGAAATAAATGAGGCGGATATTTGTTTCCAAACTGGTTAGCCAGGGCTCAACATCCTTTTTAACCGATGATACTATAGCCCTGTTAACTTTATACCGGTTTAATAATCCATTTAGCCAGTTGGCATCAACCTCATCAAACTGTTCAACCGCAAGCAGTTCATCCAGCTTAAAAACCGCAATTTTTGTAAATGTGTTACCAATATCGATAACCAAGTTGGTCATCAGGCCCTTACTATTGATAATATAGATTCAAAAATTGCCAGTCCATCTTCGTTTGCCAGTAAGCTATCGGCAGCGCGTTCGGGGTGAGGCATTAAACCAAATACATTCCGGCTTGCGTTACAGACACCGGCTATATTCTGTATGGATCCGTTAGGGTTTGCATCTTCGGTTATATTACCAAACTCGTCGCAATACCTAAACAATACCTGCTCGTTATCATTAAGCCTTTTAATCACATCAGCATCGGCAAAGTAATTACCCTCGCCATGCGCGATAGGAATTTTGTAGGCCTGCTCCTGCTCTAAACCTGCAGTAAGTAATGATTGGCTTGTTTGTGGTTTTAAATAAATATTGCGGCAAATAAACTTGCGGTTTGTATTATGCAACAAAGCTCCATCAAGCAAACCGGCTTCGGCCAGGATCTGGAAGCCATTACAGATTCCCATTACATACCCGCCTTTTGCAGCAAATTGGATCACTTCCTGCATAATTGGCGAAAAACGCGATATAGCGCCTGAACGAAGATAATCGCCAAATGAAAAACCACCGGGCAAAACAACAAAGTCAACACCCTGCAGGTCATGATCTTTATGCCATAACCTTACAACCTGCTGGCCCATTATTTTTTCTAATACGTATATGATGTCTTCATCACAGTTTGAGCCGGGAAATATAACTACGCCAAATTTCATTTGAATTGTTTTATTGTGTAATAATTGTCTATCAAAAAAGACGCTCAATAGGGTCTTATCGTTTTAATATCATTTGCATTTATGTTTACATAAACAACAGCTAATGATGGTTTCACGTTACAAAACTAATATAACCGCTGAAATTTGAACGAATGTAAAAGTTAAAATTTGTTAAACTGAAAGTAGATGATGCTGATTAGCAGCAATAAAAACAGGCTTTCGTAAAACCATTTTTTGGTAGCATATAAAAAATAATAGGCAAAAAACACCGCAGCAGGCGCAATACACAATAAAAAATGGCTAAGATGGAAAGATGAGTTGACGTAAAACGAAAATGCCGTTATTAAAAAAATAAAAAATAACAGCTGAAAAGATTTACGGATCTGGACGTAACTTTTAAAGAAATTTTGCCGCAATTTAAAAATACAGAGTACCAGTATCAGTATAACCGGTATCAGCAGCAGGTAATTTAAAGAGTTTATGCTGATATGATCCGGAAACTTTTTACCCAATGGCAGCCAGATATTGTAGAAAACGGAGATGCGGTCATTCAGATAATAAAATACAGCCAAAAAGAAAAAGATAGTGCCATAACCTAAAACGCCCGATACCCACTCACGCCAGTTGAATGGTTTAAAAAGGATAAGCCCTATCCATATAGCCAAAAACAAATAAATAAAGGGGAAATAAAGAAGTGAGCCCAATGCCACTATCATACCCACATCATAGGAAATTGATTTTGCATCATCGCCTTTATACAGGTTCATAAGTTTAGAAAACATCCATATCAGCAGAAAATTACAGATGAGCGGGGCGCTTAAAATCAAAAAGGGCGAAAATAAACCCGATAGTGTTACATACATTAACGCGGGCAAAAATGTAGGCTTGCCTAATAAATTATAGTGATTTATTAAATAGTTAAGTAACAACGCCTGTATAAACACCAGCACAGCGGCCAATAATATATTTACACCTGGCGAAAACGCGTATTCATATGCTACCGGCACCAACAGGCGCGCAAATGGTTCAACAAATACAAATTCCAATTTATCGGGCACATGTAGCAGATAGCCTACCCGCGACAGGAAAAGCACAACAACCAGCCACAAAATATTCAAAGGATTAAAAGACCGGAATGCCTGGATCATATAGGGCGATAATTTGCGGGGTAAAATTAGTACAAAAAGCCAAACAGTTGTAAAAGTTTTCCGTGCAAAAAAAACGACCAGCCACACTTAGTGGTAAAATTTCGTGCAACGCTCAAGGTGGAAAATTATAAGCTTTATTCCCGAACTAAAACGCGCCTACACCATAATCCTCGCCAGCCTCGCATATTGATTTACCAAATTATCAACTATCTGCGCTGTTTCATCCGGAAAATCAACCACTACCTTTTTATCATCGCTTATCCATTTATTTAAATGAGTGGTAAAAGTTTCATTGATCCCGGGGATAACCGGCACCCCCAGTTTTGATGCTGCCAGGGCATTGCATTGCTGCTCATACTGGCCCTTCATGGGTATCATCATCACCTTCTTTTTCAGGAACAACGCTTCGGCAGGGCCCTCAAAACCACCACCCGTAAGCAGGCCTTCGCAGCTGGCCAGGCTTTTATTAAATGCCTCGTTATTTACAGGGAAGATCTCGACATTGCCCGATTGAAAGGGCGTTTTTTGTCGTTTTGAAAATATCTGCCATTTAACATCGGTCACTGTACCTAAATGCTTCAGCAGGGTTTTATCGTCGTAAGCAGGCAAGTAAACACTGTAATGGCCCAGGTTACTCGTTTCCATCTGGCGAATTTCACTACGGATAACCGGGGTATGTATAAAATCGTCATAGCGCTCAAAATGAAAGCCCACATGATGAGTAGTGGGCGAGTAATTTTTTAGCAGCCACTGGGCAAAAGGATCCTTTTTTGTGGGTCGGGGAGTATTTGGCGATACAAAGGAGCATTGATGACTTAACGATACAGATGGAACTCCCTGGAATTTGCAGGCCCATGCGCTCACCGGTTCAAAATCGTTAATAATCAGGTCGTATTGTTTTAGGGGCAGGCTACGCAAATCATGTATAAACTGGCGTAGGTTCATAATTTTCCAGGTAGCCCAGTTATCAACCCCTCCATTGGTACCAAATACAAAGCTAACACCGTGAAATTTGTACTTGAGCGGCTGCGATAAGGAAACCTCAGCCTCGGTGCCGCTCACCAGCAAATCAACCTCGCCATATTGCTGCAACAAAGGCACAATTTCGCGGGCCCGGCTAATATGCCCGTTGCCGGTTCCCTGTATGGCAAACAATATTTTCATGTAAATATAATTAGGGGCAATTTAGTAATTTGAACCGTTTTGGGGTTATTAAAAAAAAGTTCAATCATTTTTTCGCGCTAAAACGCAAAGGGAAGTTTGACTTTGACCATTGATCTTCTCTAATTGCCGTTGCCACGCAATCCCAGACGGTACAAAGCAAACTTTCATATTCGATCTTCAAATTGGGGGGCTTCATACCTCGCATAAACGAGTTAAGGTAGTTAGGTGAGAGAATACATTTATTCCGTCTCCTGCCTGAACCTATCCAGCAGGTTTTTTACATCCATCTTGGCATCCAGGTCTTCGGCATCAGTTTTATCATCTTCGTCGGTATCGGTGTGGAAGTCGTCGGCCCTGTATTTAAATATCGTCCAGTTACCATCGTGGTACTCCAGCGAGGTAAGGCTCTCTACCCAATCACCAGAGTTTAGGTAAAGTACTTTACCAGTTTGCGCGGTATCCTCTATCTCCCTGATCTCGGCATGGTGAATATGGCCACAAATCACATACTGGTAGCTTTTATCAACAGCCAGGTCGGCTGCGGTTTGTTCAAACTGGTTTATAAATTTTACGGCCTCTTTAAAGCGGGCCTTTATCTTTTGCGAAAAGCTCATTTTTTGCCGCCCGATAGCGGTTAGCAGCCAGTTGGTAAAACTGTTGATCAATATTAGGGTATCATAACCTACAGCGCCTAATTTGGCCAGCCATTTGGAATGCTGCATGGTTACATCAAATATATCGCCATGAAAAATCCAGGCCTTTTTACCGTCAATATTTAATACCACCTTATTAAGCAACTTGAATGAACCAAGGTCAAAATCGGCAAACTTCCGCAGCATTTCGTCATGGTTGCCTGTAAGGTAATATACCGGGATGCCATCGGTAACAAATTTTAGGATGCGGCGCACCACTTTCATATGCGCCTCGGGCCAGTATGATTTACTGAATTGCCAGATATCAATAATATCGCCGTTAAGGATAAGTATCTTAGGCTTAATGCTTTTTAAATATTTAAGCAATTCTTTTGCGTGGCAGCCATAAGTACCAAGGTGCACGTCGGATATTACTACGATATCAACCTCACGTTTTGCCATTAAAAATAAGGGGTTAAATTCTCAGCCGGCAGATTTTGCCGGTTATTGACTTTGAAAGAAATACTGAACAAACGATTACTCGTCGTCGTCGTCTTCATTAACATTTAATTCATAAGGGCTGATATAGAAAATGCATACCAACAGCAACAAAGCTATAACAACCAAATAACTATACTCAAAATTCATCATAAATGATTTTTACAAATATCAGAAAACCAACATTATCATACTGTTAAGACTCTGTTAAATGTAAAAGGTTTCATAACTATAAAAATTTTCTTTTTATCCGGCCCAGTTGTTTTAAATGATGTTCCAGGTGTATCCTGATGAACCTGAACCATTGCCTGGCATTAAGCATCCCCATGCGCGGATGTTTATAACGACTTGCTGCAGAGGAAGCTGCAATAAGCGGCATTGTAGTTTCTACCCGCTTACGGCATTTGATGATCATATTTTTCGCTTCTTCCTTACTGATCTTTGCGGCAGCCATTTTATCGGCTACGGCATCGGGCACCTTCCTTTTTACAGGCGGAAACACGCCAAGCATTAAACAAAAGCGCCCCTCCCAGGTAAGTCCTTTTTTAGTTGGCGGGCAGTTATTATGTGTGCACCTTTCCAATGCTATTGACGAACCTAATGTAGCCTGCAATATATGACTGTAAACTTCTGCGTATGACCAGCCGCCATCGGGTGGTGTTTCTGTAAACTGCTCATCGGGTATGCTATCCAGCTGCTCCCGGTAACTATCAAGGGCTGCTTCAATGGCGTAGCGTTCTCTGGCAATACTCATAATAGTCAATTATTTTAAGTCAATTCCTGCCTGTTTAAGAATAGCATGTAATGTCCCTTTTTTTAATTCTTTCGAATGCATAGGAACTACAAGTTCTTTTACCATTTATACGATTAACAAATATTTGGTGGCTACCGTTTGTCCGGGTATGTTCAAACCCATGTGTTAAAAGGATCGTTACAATTTCTTTAGGCGTATAGGACTTCATATTATCAGGAAGTGAATACTAAAGAGTATTCAAGACTCCGGCTATCATCCGGAACGGGTTCGCCATCCTCCTCCAAACTTTCTACATATAGACTAATGGCTTCCTTTGCCATTTCAATAGCTTCTTCAATAGTTTCACCTTCTGTAAAACAACCTGGTAATGCAGGTACAGAAACACTAAAACCACCTTCTTCCTCGGGAGTAAGCAATATGCGATATGTACGTTGTGTCATATACAAATTTACATAATAATTTCTTTTACTGCGAAGCAGACAATATTCATAATAATAAAGTCAACTCCTTTAAATGAGTTATCTGCAAAGGCACATCATCCGGTTTAGGGGCGTTGAATGGATTGAAATAAATGGCATCCATACCAAAACCCAAAGCACCATAAATATCGGCCTCCAGACTATCCCCTACCATAATGCTTTCCTGTTTATCGGCACCTGCAAGATCTATCGCGTGTTTAAATATGGCTTTATCTGGTTTGTTAACGCCTACATCTTCGGATATAACGATGTTTTGAAAATAGCCCGCAAGGTTGGTACCGGCGATTTTTATCCGGGTTGAATCTTTAAAACCATTAGAGATTAAATGCAGGGTATACTTTGTTTGCAAATATTGCAACGTTTCATGCGCATGCGGAAACAGGTTTGTTTTTGTAGGACAAAGCTTTACGTAAGCATCCTCAAAATCAACCGGCATAAGATCGGGATGTAAGCCCAGATCGGTAAAGGTTGATTTAAAGCGGGCATCGCGCAGCTCATCTTTGCTGATCTCGCCTACATGATATTGCGCCCAAAGTCTGTGGTTGTTGCGGGTATAGGTTTCAATGAACAGATCGGCAGAGGTAAGCCCGATATTTTCCAGTTGATGAATATGATACAGCTCATGCAAAGCTTCCTCGGCATTTTTATCAAAATCCCAGATGGTATGATCAAGGTCGAAGAAAATATGTTTGTATTTTCTGATGCCGGATGTTGGAATTTCGATTTCGGATTTCATTCTAATTTTATTTGCCATACTGAACAGTGGAGCATCTATCGCCGCCATACAAAGTTCGCTAATAGATCCTTTACTGTTGTTCCAGGATAACAAATTTCTAATTTTTTCTTTTAGAATTTAGCATTTCCTTTTTAGAGTTTAGCGCTTTTTTAACGGTATAACCGCCGTTGCTTCAATCTCAATTAATACATCATCCCTGAACAGTTTACTTACCTCCACCAGTGTGCTTGCCGGCGGACTTTTAAGATTTACGTACTTATCCCGCACCTGCCTTACAGCCTGTACCTGGCTCACATCCCGCAGGAAATAACCAAGTTTAACTACATTATCCATTGTTCCGCCGGCGCTTTCAACAATGCTTTTGATATTTAAGAAAACCTGGTCGGTTTGTTTGGACAGGTCATCCTTACCAACAAGAATTCCGTTTTTATCAAAAGCCACCTGGCCGGATAGTATGAGCATTTTGCTGTTCCCCAAATTGATAATTGCAACCTGCGAATAGCCTTTGGGGGTACTTACCGATGGCGGGCTGCTTAGTTTTACAATTGAAGTATCGGCCTGTGAGAAGGCCAGCTTTGAAATTAACAGTAACGGCAGCAGGAGTAGCTTTTTCATTGGGCGTGTGTTTGGTAAATGACAGATTCCAAAATTACATTGCCAAATTCACAATTAAAAGATCCATTATTATTGCTTTACCGGAATTCTTTTTTTCGTAGTTTACGTGGGTACGCTGGCTCAATGTTCAATAATTGAATCTAAGATCCATTTCGTTTTTCTTCATTGTTATTCTAAACAAATCCGAAATCGAACATCCCAATTCCGAAACGGCGAAGCCCTCTTTAACACCTTTGAAAACAACTATATGTTAAAAATAAGTTACACCTTCTCCCCAAACGCCAAATCACCTGCATCTCCCAAACCTGGTACAATGTAAGCCTTACTGGTCATTTCGTCATCAATGGCGCAAAGCCATAATTTTGCTTTAGGCAAATTGGCACGCACATGGGCCACACCTTCCGTACTGGCTATTACCGCGGCTATGTGCAGCTCCTTTATTTTAAATTGCGCCATCAGCTCCTTGCAAACAGCTACAAAGCTTTGCCCGGTGGCCAGCATGGTATCGCATAGGATCAATACCTGGTCGTCGAGGTTTGGGGTCGAGATATGGTCCACCTGGATAATGAATGCCCCTCCCCTTTTCACCTTACGGTAGGCCGTAACAAATGCGGATCCCGACTGATCAAAATAATTCATAAACCCCTGGTGAAACGGCAGTCCGGCCCGTAAAATAGTTCCCAAAACCGGCTGATCAGTTGGCACACTGATATTGGCTATGCCCAAAGGGGTTTGCACTTCTTTAGACTCATACTTCAGCGTTTTGCTCAGCTCATAGGCCAAAATACCGCCCAGCTTTTCCTGGTTTCGCCTGAAACGCGCTTTATCCTGCTGGATCACGGCGTCGCGTAATTCGGCCAGGAACTGGTTAGCAATACTGTTGGTTTTATTGAGGACGAAAATCATGCTTAAAATTAATTCTTTTTGAGTGAAAAGTGACATGATTTATTTAGGCAAATATTCCCCATGAAGTACAAGATTCTGCTTGTGGCCGGCTACTTCCCCGATTATGTGATTAAAGGAGAGCGCCAACTTGCATCTGCACTCCTTATAGGAAACATCACTCACCTGGCGCAGCAAATACCCGCCACAAGCTAAAATCCTGGTTTTTTATTTTCAAGCTGCCTGTTCCGCTTAAAATAATTTCTCCTGCGGCGGTTTAGCGCCTGCTAAGCGCAAATAAACGGTAGTTTGGCCCCTGTGGTGAGTTTGGTGCTCAAAAGCTTTAGCGAAAACCATGCTCCTGGAAAGATCAAAGTTGCCGAAAAGTTTAACTTGCTCATCAAGCTTTTGGGGCGTTACCTTTTTAATTGCATTTATCATAAAATCATAGCTTTCCATCACCGTTTTGGTGACACCTGCTTTTGATTTGTCGCCTGTTTTTTCCAGTGCTCCCAATTCATAAGGGCTTTTTTCGCCAGATGCAGCCGACGCAAACCCATAGTTGGCATCCGAAAGGTGAAGCATCTGCTCCGCAAATGATCGCATTTCGGGCGTAGGTTTTAAAGCGTAACCGGTTTCTGGCATAGCATCAAGGTATTCTTTGGTGTAGGCTTTTGCCCGTTCCCATTCTTTCAGCATACCATCGGTTGCTGTTTGCGCTGTAACAAAGCTCGTGAAGCTTAAAAACAGGCATAGTGTGGCTAATAGTTTTATTGCTCTCATAATAATATGGTTTATAGCAGTAAATATCGGCTATTTATTGTAAAGCAACCTATTCTTATCTTAAGAAACAGCCGCAAAATGATTAAGCTTGCAGGCTGATAAACCTATCCAAATACTTCATAAAGCCGACCTGGTAAGCATTAAACCCGAAGTTGAACATTGGAATGCTGCAACGCCGCAGGAGGGTTTTGTGCAGATTGTAATGAACCCCAATAGTAAAATGGTGCTGTTACCTGGCTAAGTAGTGTAACCGGGCAGGAATACAAAAACGGCAAATAATTTATACGCTTGGCACTACAGAGATATAAAAAACGGTTCTTATAAACTTTGCCAGGCAAAGATTGTAGTAACTATGAAAAAAGAACTACCATGGAAATAAAACGTAGCGGCTCACAGCCATCGGGAAAAGGTCCCGCAGAATATTTTACCGGATCGGTGCGAATCGATCCGCTTAATAGTCCACCAGAACCGGCCCGCGTTGCTATGGCGCTTGTCACCTTTGAACCGGGAGCCCGCACTGCCTGGCATACCCATCCGCTTGGGCAAACCCTTATTGTTACCGCAGGCGCCGGCTGGGTGCAACGCGAAGGAGATACACGGCAAGATATATACCAGGGAGATGTTGTTTACTTTTCGCCTGGCGAAAGGCACTGGCATGGGGCAACTACTACCACAGCAATGAGTCACATTGCCATCCAGGAAAAGCTAAATGGATCGCCTGTAGATTGGATGGAACAAGTGACAGACGAACAGTATAATAAGTAATTAGCCTATAGTTGGTAGTGGTTTTGTCAATTAAACGACTGCCTGAATTCCAATGGTGAAAGATTGATTTTGCTTTTGAATAATTTGCTGAACGATTGCGGATGTTCGAAACCTAATTCATAAGCAATTTCACTTACTGATAAATTGGTAGTGGATAGTTTTTCTTTTGCTATTGCTATTAATTTATCGTGGATGTGCTGCTGGGTGCTTTGGCCCGTCAGCACTTTTAATAAACCGCTTAAATAATTGGGCGATACGTTTAATGCTTCGGCAATGTAGCCAACGGTAGGCAATCCTTTTGGAGCTAAGGCGCCGCCGGTGAAGTATGCTGTGAGGATGTCTTCTAAACGATTAAGGATTTTATGATTGGCAATTTTCCGGGTTATGAACTGGCGCTGATAAAATCTTTCGGAATAAGTGAGCAATAATTCAAGCTGGGCAATAATGATATCCTGGCTGAATTTATCAATGTTTGAATGATATTCCTGCTGAATATTTTGCATAATACCGCCAATTATTGTTTCTTCTTTCTCTGAAAGAAACAGGGCCTCATTTACCGAATAATCAAAATAATCGTATTGCTTTATGGTTTTGGCTAAAGGCGTACTCCATAAAAAATCGGGATGGATGAGCAACATCCATCCCGACTGTTTTAATGTTGTATCCGGCTCAACCTCAATTCTGAAAACCTGGCCGGGCGACATAAAGAACATGATACCGTCATCAAAATCATATTCCTGCTGCCCGTATTTCATCCTTGCATTGAAATTCCTTTTCAATGCAATCGAATAAAAATCCTTTACTAAGCTTGTTTCATCGGCGGGTACCTGCGTAACCGTTTCTAAATTTATCACGCTTATTAACGGATGCTCCGGCTTAGGTAAACCCCTAAACTTGTGAAATTCATTTATCGTTTTAAACCGCCAGGGCTGCATGTTTGCCATACGTCAATGTACTTATTTTTATTTAAAGGCTGCAGCAAATTCTTTTGCAAATTCTGTCAGCTTTACTCTACCCATAACAGCGGGTTTATTGCGGTAATAATCCTCTCCTAATGCGCCGTTATGAAGGCTTGCGTACATTTCAACCAAACCGGCAGCAATACGTGGCTGCATTCCGGCGGCTTCTAAGCCACTCTGCATTTGGCCGTTGCTAATAAGTATCCATTTCAAATCGGGTTTCCCGATAGCCGCACCTAAAATACCTGCGGTTTGGTTGCCTGTAAGTTCCTCACTCGCTACATACCGCACTTTTTTGCCGGCAAGCGGTGTTTCCAGTTCTTCGGCAACCGCGGCTGCAATATCTATAGGCGACACCCATACTATCTTGTCGTCCGCGCCATAGTTTGCTGCAATAAAACCCTGTTTTTTTATCATGGCTATGTAAGCATATAAATTGTAATAGAAAGCCGTGGGGCGCATAAAGGTGATGGCAATACCGCGCAGATTGCTCAGCATAACCTCTACATCATGATGAGCGAGAATGATGCCCGAGTCCTTATCTAAATGGGCGCCAATGCTGCTGAGGTGAACCACACGCTTTACGCCAGAAGCCCCGATGGCCGCTGCATAGTTATTGCCGATTATGTGACAATAGGCCGTCAGATCCAGGTTATGATCGAAGTAGTTGGCTGGCGGCACCATGGTGTACACGGCATCCGCTCCGGTAAAAGTAGCTGTCAAAAAACCAACATCTTCCAACGCGCCGATGGCAGCGCTGGCGCCCAGCGCCTCAATATCTTTTTGCTTTTCGGGATTGCTGCTGATAACGGTAACCGCATGTCCTTTTTGCACTAACGCTGCTGTGAGTGGCTTGCTGATGTGTCCCAACGAACCTGTTACTATAATTTTCATCTCTTTGTTTTTTTGTTGGTTCAAAGTTCGGCAGCAGGAAATAAGCATATGTAGCCAAATCTACTATTGTTGTAGCCGAATACTTTACTGAATTTGTTTTCATCTGCGGTTGGTGGAGAAGAAGAATAAAAGAGTGCAAACACCAATCACAAGCTGAAACATTACACGTAGCGAGACTGTTACAGTTTGGTTAACAAGCGGTTGCCGTGAATCATTACATTTGAATAAAACCTTTAACTATGATGAGCCAGATCAACAAAGAAGACATCAGCCAGGAAGTGTTTGACCTGTATGATGACTACGCACACAACCGGCTTAACCGGCGTGTGTTTTTAGAAAAGCTATCTCTTTATGCAGTGGGTGGGTTAACTGTACCTGCGTTAATGAGTTTCCTGATGCCAGATTACAAAGGGAATGTGCAAATTAAGCCGGACGATCCCCGCTTAAAATCAGAATACATCAATTATTCCTCGCCAAAAGGTGGCGGAACTATCAAAGGATTGTTATCAAAACCTATAAATGCTAACAAAAAACTTGGGGGTATTATTGTGGTTCATGAAAACCGGGGTTTAAACCCTTACATTGAAGATGTGGCCAGAAGAGCCGCCCTGGCAGGATTTATTTCGCTTGCACCTGATGCCTTGACGCCCCTTGGCGGATACCCCGGTAATGATGACGAGGGCCGCACCCTGCAAAGTAAAAGAGACAAAGGCGAAATGGAGGAAGATTTTATAGCTGCATACAATTACCTTAAAAATCATAAAGACTGTAACGGTAAGGTAGGTGTTGTAGGGTTTTGCTTTGGCGGCGGCATAGCCAATATGATGGCCGTTCGCATACCGGAGCTGGCGGCAGCTGTACCTTTTTACGGTAGTCAGCCTGCTATTGCAGACGTGCCTAAAATTAAAGCTCCCCTGATGCTGCATTATGCATCGCTGGATACCAGGATTACGGCGGGCTGGCCTCCTTACGAAGCTGCTTTAAAAGAGAACGGTAAAACCTACCAGGCTTTTATTTACGAAAACGTAAACCATGGGTTCCATAACAATACAACACCCCGTTATGACAAAGCCGCTGCAGAACTTGCCTGGAAACGCACTATTGATTTTTTCAGCGAGCATTTAAAATAGTATTAATCAAAATAACAGAGGCCGATCTCTTTCGGGACAGCCTCTGTTATTTTGAGCTTTATGCCATATTTATTCTCTGATACAAACTTCCTGACTGAAAACAGTCACTGCTTTGTATTACAGGGAATTTAGTTTGACAGCTTAAGTTGTAGCTTATGCTGTTATAAATTAGGGTTGGCATCCTGTTCAGATTGAGGTATCGGGAATAATAAGTGATTATCATCCACGGTGACACCAACAACAGCCATAGCAGCTTTCAGGCGCCCTAAACGTAAAAGGTCCCAGCGGCGTTGTCCTTCTCCGCAAAGTTCGCGTGCCCGTTCGGCCAGTAAAGCATTTATAAAAGCATCCGGAGTAGCTGTATTGGCAATATTCAGCTGGTCTGTTGGCAATGACAAACCTGCCCGTGCCCTCACTATATTTATTCCATTAAATTTGTTTGGATCAGCCGGATTGATATTATTCATGGCCTCTGATTGCAACAGGTAAACCTCGGCCAAACGTAATACAAACCAATCGCTTCTGGAATTATTATCCTGTTTCCACTGGCTATCCCTGAATTTATAAATAAAGGGAGTTACGGTTTGGGTTACACCCTTGCTATCAACAGCCTTGTTAGATATGCTGTAGGTTTTGCGCACATCCCTGTCGCCATCAGGAAAGCCATTATTGAAAAAGTTATTCTGAGCAAAAAATGAGCCGTACCCGCCTAATACAGTTGGATAAAACATACGTAATATAATATTACCAACGTTGGGCGCTGTGCCAAAGCGTACGGCAAAAACTATTTCTTTGTTATATTTATTATCCGAGCTGAATATACTGGCATAATTGCTAAGCAAGCTGTATGAACCGCCGTCATCAATTACTTTATTACATTCTGTGAGCGCGTCCTGGCTATCGGTAGCCTTTGCCGCAGCTGATTTGGCGCGTGTTAATAATACCTTTGCCAGCAACGCAGAAGCTGCGCCCGAAGATACCCTTCCCTTATTGCCGGCCACGATATTTTTCTCGGCATAACAATTGGCTTCCGCATATTGAAGATCAGATACAATCTGATCATAAAGAGCTGCAACGGAAGCTTTTTTGGGATACAGATCGGGGGAGGAAGCCGTAACAGGTTCGGTAATAAGCGGCACCTGTCCAAAAGCGTTAAGCAGGTTAAAATAGCCTAAACCACGCAAAAAGCGGGCATTACCAACAATATTTGCCCTTTCAACCGGGTCCATCGAAATCGGCGGAACGTATTTAATAACGTCATTAGCATTCTTGATCATTTTGTAATCATTAATATACCAATTGGCAATTTCGCCGTTTACAGCGGCGAAAGTATGGTTGGTTAGCGAGTTCCTGTCGGTTGAAGAGCCGGGTGCAGCATACATCAAATCCGAAGCATTGTCAGATACCGTGTAAACCGTACGCTGATAAAAGGTTTGAGGTTGCATAGTACTAAAAACTCCGTTTAAAGCCGCAACGGCATCGCCCTGGTTTTTATAAAAATTTGTGGGCGTTAAAAAGCTATATGGCTGTTCGGTAAGAAATTTCTTACACGAGGTAAGGCTGAACGTAACTATCGCCACAGCCATTAAAATTCTTATCTTCATATAAATGATATTAAGTATGTTTTTGTTTAAAATCCT
This sequence comes from Mucilaginibacter sp. P5_A4, assembly GCF_056400605.1. Classification (NCBI taxonomy): domain Bacteria; kingdom Pseudomonadati; phylum Bacteroidota; class Sphingobacteriia; order Sphingobacteriales; family Sphingobacteriaceae; genus Mucilaginibacter; species Mucilaginibacter sp. P5_A4. Next base: position 34,574 of record NZ_JBFUKX010000038.1, read on the forward strand.
AATTTTACCCCCAATAAAAAGGTCCTTGGCGGTGGATATGAATTAACATCGGCCCCAAGGTTTAAGTTCTGACTACCGGGATTCAGGTTCTGTGTACCTGCATTCAGGTTTTGGGCGCCATAGCTGTTTATTTCGGGGTTATAACCGGTGTATTTTGTGAAAGTATGCACGTTTTGTACCGTAAAATATACCGTTGAGGTTTTAAACACCCGTGATTTGGGCGAAACTGGTACATTGTATCCCAGCGATATGGTTTGTATCCTTAAATAACTTCCATCTTCCAGGTAATTATCTACCACACCGGCGTTGCGTATGGATGTACTGAGCACTCTCGGAACAGTATTGGTGCTTCCCGGACCGTTCCAGGCATTGGCCTCATAAGTGTACACGTTTGCTGTAGTTCCGCCGCTGTGAGCGTACTTGGTAAGGTTGAGCACTTTATTACCTTGTACCCCCTGGGCAAAGATGGAAAGATCAAAGTTTTTGTAAGACAGGGTATTGTTTATGCTAAAAATAAACTTTGGAGCTGCCTGCCCGATAATTTCCCGGTCGCTGCCGTTAATTATCTTGTTGCCGTCAACATCGCGAATGATGGCGTCGCCGGGTACTACGCCGGGTATACCTGCTGCGGCAATTTGCTCCGGGGTTTGGTATATGCCATCAAAATGATAGCCATAGAAAGAACCTATGGGCTGGCCAACCCGTAAAATGGAAGGTGCAAGGCCATTGGTTACAATGTATGGGCCGGTGCTGCCTACCAGTATGTTGTTGGTGCCGTTCATATCCAATACCTTGTTGCGGTTTGCGGCATAGGTAATAGTGGTAGACCAGTTGAAACCTGCCGATTCAATATTTCTTGTAGTTAAAGAAAACTCGATGCCGTGGTTTTCAACCTTTCCTGCATTAAGCAGGATACTTGAAAAACCCGACGATTGAGGTATCGAAAAATTGAGCAGCAGGTCGCTGGTGGTTTTGTGATAATAATCGGCAGTAAGGCTGATGCGGTTATTGAAGAATCCCATATCGGCGCCCACGTCAAATGAAGCGGTCGACTCCCAGCTTAATTTAGAATTGGCAATATTGTTTGGCGATACGCCAACCACACGTGTTGCAGACGTGCCTAAAGAGTAGCTGTTAATTGCATATTGAGATAGTGATTGGTACGAGCCTATTTCCTGGTTACCGGTAACCCCATAGCTGGCCCTGATCTTCAGGTCCGAGATCTGCTTTATGTTTTTAATAAATTTTTCTTCCGATGCCCTCCACGCAAATGCGCCGGACGGGAAATAGCCCCATTTCCTGGTTGCACCAAAACGGGAAGACCCATCAGAACGCATGGTGAAAGTAAACAGGTACTTTTCCATCAGCCGGTAATTAATACGGCCAAAATAGGAGGCGATGGTATTCCTATACTTATTGGATTGGGGCGTTAAAACATTGGCGCCTAACGCCAGGTTATCGGTGCCCAAAATATCTGTAAAAAAGCCCTGGGCACTGCTGCTGAATGCCTTGGTTTTAAACTCCTGTAACGAAACACCGGCTACGGCATCAATTGCATGTATCTTGCTGAATTGCTTATTGAAGGATAATGTATTTTCATTTAACCAGCTGTAGCTTGTATTATTGGATGAATAGGCCGTTCCGTTGGTTTGCTGCCCTATGTAAATAGTGGTAGGCAGGTACGAATTTTCATTGGCCGTATTATAATCAACCCCAAAGCTGCTTTTAAATTTAAAGCCGGGAATAAATTCATACTCGCCAAAGGTATTAATGAGTCCGCGCGAATTAGCAATACGGTCTGTTGCCAGTTCAAGAGCGGCAACCGGGTTTCCGTAAGTGCCAACATACGCAGCCGGCGCATTTGCAAATGTATATGTTCCGCTTGCATCGCGCACGGGCACAATAGGGCTCATACTCAGGGCGCCGCCGGCGGCGCCATATCCTACTCCTGTTATACTTGGATCCACCGCCTGTACATTGTATGATATTTGCGAAGAAAAGCCCATCTTAATCTTCTTACCTATATTCCTGTCCAGGTTTAAACGGATCAGTTCGCGCCTGAAGCCGGTGGCCCTCATAATACCCTCCTGATCAAAATGGTTTAAGCTAAGGTAGTATCGCGCTTCGCTGGTGCCGCCGTTAAAGCTAAGCTGATAGTTTTGTATGGGCGCGGTGCGGTATAACGCATCCTGCCAGTCGGTGCCCTTGCCAAAGCCGGCAATCTGGTCATCAGTATAAGGCAAAGCTTTGGCGGTGGCTGGGTTAGCCGCGTTGTACTCGATATAATATTGGTTCAGGTATTTGCCAAACTGCGTGGCATCCATAAGGGGAACTTTGTGGGCTATTTGCTGTACACCTGCGTACGATTCAAAATTTATAGCGTGCTGCCCGGCTTTTCCCTTTTTTGTGGTAATAAGTATAACCCCGTTGGCGCCGCGGCTACCATAAATTGCCGTTGCCGAAGCATCTTTTAAAACCTCGATAGATTGTATGTCGTTAGGGTTGATAGAGCTCAGGTTTCCAACACCTGCAAAGCCATCAACAACATATAAAGGCTCGTTACCGGAGTTTATTGAATTGGTACCCCGTATGCGGATAGATGTAGCGCTGCCTGGCTGCCCGTCTGACTGGGTAAGCTGCAAGCCGCTAACACGTCCCTGTAACATCTGATCGGCGCCCAGTACCGGTGTCTTATCCAGATCTTTACCGCTTATTGAAGCAACCGATCCTGTAAGGTCGCTTTTACGCTGGGTTCCGTAGCCAACCACAATTACTTCGCTCAGTTTCTGGCTGGCTTCGTCCACCTTTAAAACTACATTGATTTGCGTTTTTGTGCCAACTTCGACAGTTTGCGAAAGATAACCGATATACGAAAACACCAGGGAAGCGCCCTCCGGCACCGATACACTGTATTCGCCATTTCCATTGGTTACCGTGCCGCCATTTGTACCAAGCACTTTTACATTTACCCCCGGCAAAGGGCCGCCTTTATCATCAAGTACCCTGCCCTTTACATCTATGTTTTTAATAACAGATCCCTTAAGGGCTATAATCACCAGCCCGTTATCGGTTGTCTGGTAATCAAGGCCGGTATTTTCAAGTATCCGGTTTAATACATCAAGCAAGGGCGCGTTGTTAACATCAAGTGTAATTTGCTTGTCTTGCGGCAGCAATTGTTCACTATACAAAAAACGGGTTTTCCCCTTTTGCTCAAGCGTATAGATGGCCTTTTTCAGAGACGCGTCTTTAAGGTTAAGACTAACCTTAACATTTTGCGAATAACTGTTTGCCGATACATTCAAACAAAACAGAAAAGTGAGAACAAAAGTCCAGTTAAGCATCAATAAAAATTTTCGGTAATGGGGCACAGAAAATACTTTACCATGAAGTATTTCTTTTTTCATAATTTTACGGTGTTAGTAATTAAACAATCGGTTAGTTATCAGCAACATCCTGTCGCTGATTTAATGGATCGATAATACAGCGGGGAATATTCGAGCATTTCCCGCTTTTTTATTGCAATCCTCTTCTCTGTTTTAGTTAATGGTCACTACGTCATTGGCGGTTATCTTAAATTTAAATGGCCTTATAATTTGCATTTCTGTTAATGCCTGGGTTAGTGTTTCGTTTTCCAGTATGCCGGTAAATCTGTAGCCGGCCGCGGTTTTATTATTGATTTTAAAAGTTACGTTATACCATTTCTCCAACCTGGGTATCAGCTCCTCAAATGACTCGTCTTTAAAAACCAGTTTGTTTTGCAGCCACGCGGTTTCTTCAATATAATCCTTGTTTGATATTTCAACCGGTTCAATGTTTTCTATAACCAGCTGGTTATGAATGGGAGGGGCTGCATTTTTATCAATATGCTCATTTAACACGCTTTCGTTTAACGCGAGTTTTTCTTTGGCACGCAGCAATATCTTCCGTTGCGGATCGCTGTTAAGCGATAGTTCTATTAATCCCCTGATGAGTGTTGTCTCGGTAACAGGATCGCCGGGATATGCTTTAATATTAAAAGCGGTACCTAAAACTTTGACGGCTATTTTTTGAGTATGGATTATAAACGGATGCTTTTTATCTTTAGCTACATCAAAAAAAGCCTCGCCGTACAGTCTTACCTCCCGGCGGTCTTTATACAGCATGGCATCATCATATTGAAGCCTGCTATTGGTATTGAGCCAAACACTTGTGCCATCCGGAAGCACTATCTTTTTGCGCATTCGTTTGCCGCATACAATTTCGGTATCGGATGTGGATAAAATATTGTTACTGTTTTTATTGTGATATAAGAGGTAAAAAGCGAAACTGCTTATCGTTATCAACGAGGCGGCTATCAGCCAGCGCGTAATAAGCTTCCTTTTTAAAGTGGTGGTGGGGCCTTTCTGTTTATAATCAGCAAACTCATGCCCGTATTTTTGTTCGTGCAGGGCAAAGGCCTCATCTATATCAATTTCTGCCGGAAGTTCGTTTTTAAAAGTAACCTGGTTTAATACCTCTTCGTAATACAAGGCTTCGGGGAATAATGCCAGCAGCTCATCCAGTTCCCGGAGTTCCTGGCCGGTAGCCTCACCAGCCAGTTTCCTGGTTAATAACTGTATGATCCTTTTCTGCTCCATCAATAACGAAATGTTTGGTGATTATGCCGAAGGACAACTAAAACAGAAAATCTCCCTAAAAGAAATTAATATTTTTTTACCGGACTAAGGTTAAACTCTTTTTTAATAGAGACAGACAAGCGCCTGGTTGCAATAACAAGCTGAGCATCAACTGTTTTAACGGATATATCAAGAATTTCAGAAACTTCTTTGTAACTCAGGCCATCTTCTTTTACCAGCCTGAAAATTATTTTACACTTAGTGGGTAATTCGTCGATAGCATTATTGAGACTTCTCCTCAATTCATCATTAATCAGTATCCACTCCGGGGTTGTATTATCAATTCGTAAATTGACAGAAATATCATCCAAAGAAATTATCCTGCCTCCCGAGTTCTTCTTTAACACATTTAAGCACAAATTTTTTGCAATAACAAAAGCATATACTTTAATATTATTAACTGAAGTAATAGCATCCCGCTTTCGCCACAAAGTGATCATTACATCAGATGCTACTTCTTCGGCCAGCTCGGGCGATTTTAACAAGCTGTAGGAAAAGCGTTTTATTGGTGGGAAAAGCAATCCAAATAACTTTTTGTAAGCAATATAACTGTCGTGCACAGCTATTTCTTTTACAATATCCGTTAATTCAGATAAATTGTGCGACATTCCTGATTGCTTAAAATTAATATAGGTTTATTGCGATACAAGATCAGTACCTGCAGATACAAACTAAAATAAAATAATTGTATTAAACTAATGGTATTTGTAGACGAACCTTACCCGTGCTGCCGTAAATCAACGTGCTATATAGATGTAAATCAATGTATAACTTGCAAAAAACGCTTCTGATTACACAAACTGGCCGGTTAATGGAACAGGAGGATTCAAAAAAGCACCTTAATTTTTTTTTCTTTTAAGAAAATATTATGGTAATTACACTGAATGATTAGCCAATTTCGCTTAATCAAATATTCTGGCTTTGGCTGGTGTTTTTACCATAAGTGTTCGGAAGAAATAAAAAACGGGGATGTGCGATTTCCTATAACGTGTTTGCAAAAAAAACCTTTTTGTCATGCTGAACGTAGTGAAGCATCTATTATTCGCCATGCTTCTTCGCCCTGTACAGTCTACGAATAGATCCTTCACTGCGTTCAGGATGACAAACCTTTTAAAACGTCGTTTCCCCTTCAGAATCCTCGGATTTTACCACAATGACATGCTTGTTTATTTATTTTTAAACAGCTTCCAAAAAATAAACAAAGCTGCTGGCCTCAATTGCCAGACGAGCACAATTAGCTAAGCGGATAGGGCTTTGTTGTAATTTTCTTCCAAATAGAAAATCCACCATAAATGAACATCAATCCAATAAAAAGGTACACCCAAATTGAAATATTGCGACCAGCGATCACGAGGTAAAGATAGGGCATGCTAAAACTAACTGAAGCGAAGAGTAAGGGAATAAGAATGGCCTTTTTTGCTTTTAAATTCTTTAGTACCCAGCCAAGAAATGTAAAAAATCCTACTTTGCTGACCAGGTATAAACTGCCGAGAACTAAAGGATCAACCTCGTGCTTCTCTCCCAAACCGATCACCCAGGCTTTAAATACCGCAATATACTCCATCATATAATGCAAGATAGGCATAACAATCTTACTTCCACCAAAACAATGCGACAAACTGCTACCAGGGAAGGATACAGAGCTATCACCTACACCGCTTTTCGGCCTATGGTTTTCCGACTATGATTGGCCTATTAGTGACAACACCCAAACAGGCGGTGGCAGGGCAACACAAGTACGGCGAAAACTATTTTTTTCAAAGGATAAAGTTGTTGACATAAGGTTGTCATCACTCACAGATAATATTGCATCAGGTAACAGTAAGATTATTAGCGGCAACCTTAAAAATGAACACGATGGAATATAAAGACGGAGTTATTGCTTTTTTTGCCAAAACAAGAAAAGACTGGAGAAAATGGCTGGAGAAAAATCATCAATCAGAAAAGTCTGTCTGGCTCATTATTTACAACAAATCGAGCGAGATTCCCAGCGTATATCACAACGAAGCTGTGGAAGAAGCGCTGTGTTTTGGATGGATCGACAGTGTTAAATACAACAGGGACGGTGAAAGTAACTACCAGTTTTTTACGCCGCGAAAGCCTAAAAGCAATTGGAGCAAGGTAAACAGAGAACGGGTAGAAAAGATGACAGCCCAGGGTTTAATGACCGAAAACGGTCAAAAATTGATTGATTTAGCAAAAGAAACAGGTACCTGGTTAGCATTACTGGATGTTCAAAATTTAGTAATTCCTGGTGATTTACAAATACTGTTTGATAAAAATGAAAAGGCCTTTAAAAACTTTACAAACTTCTCCCCATCTTCCAAACGGGTAATTCTCGAATGGCTTTTAAATGCTAAAACGCCGGTAACCAAAACCAGGAGACTTGAAGAAACTGTAAAACTCGCAGCAGATAACATAAAAGCCAATCATAGCTGGAAAAGTAAAAAGATAGCTACCAACGGCATGCCCTGAGTAAGAACAGCTATAAGAGCTGACATCGCCTTTGTTGATTTGTCTCTAAATAAAAAAATTAAAAAGAAAATCGTAATTTCAAGGCTGCAGGGTATATGCGCGGATACATAATGAAACTTTTTACCCGGATTAAGGTTTTGATATTATGAATTTAGATAATAAGGATATACTACTAAAAGCAAACGCTGCTGTTACTGAAGGCGACAACGAAGGGTTTCTATCACTATGTACCGAAGATATAAGATGGGACTTTGTAGGTGATAAGACTTTAACAGGAAAAGAAGCCATTAGAGGGTATATGAAAGCCGCATACGTGGAACCACCGAAGTTTGATGTTGAAAATTTAATCGCAGAAGGTGATTTTGTTTCAGCAATTGGCAAGATCAGTATGAAGGATGCAGCAGGAAAAGTAATTGACTATTCCTACAGCGATGTCTGGCGTTTTCGCGATGGCAAAATGGCCGGATTGCAAGCGTTCGTTATCGAAATAAAGTCCCAATAAAATGCCTTAGCCTTGTTTATAGATTGACTTCGCTTTTTTCCTGCCACCCGAAATTTCCTATTCGGTTAGCTATTAGCCAACGCTTGTTCTCACGCACATAATGGTCGTGGTAAATAGCACTTATACTGGTCTTTATTTTTTTACCGTGCTCGGTGCCGATTAATGTAATCAAACAATAACACGTTCCGGTGGCGCTATTGCCGTCTATATTCACCACCTGCTGACCGTTAAAATGGTGGACTATTTCAACATCTTTAAGAAAACTACCAAACGCTTCCTCCATTTCTTTCCGGCCTTTCAGTTTTAAAATAGCTGTATCCCCGGCAAAAGTTTCCGACACTGCATTTTCAGAAAACTGCTGCACCTGAGCTTTAAAATCTTTTCTATCGCCAAGAATAGAAACGTTATCAACAAGCTCTCTGAGCGAAATCCTGTCTTCCAATTCTTTATTATTCATAATTGTTGGTTTTTTTTAAAGAAGCCGTCTCCAATTGAGGCAGCCTCTTGGTATATAAATGACTATGAACTTTAAAATGCTTGTTGCGTTCCGGCTTTAGTGCTTAAACTACAGTAAGCACGATCTTGCCTTGAATGCTTCCGTGGGCAGCTCTTTCGTGCGCCTTTTGAGTATCCGCAAGCGGAAACGTGCTGTCAATGGCGATACGAATAGTCCCATCATCGAGTAATCGGGCAAGTTCCGCTAACTGTGCGCCGCTCGAGCGTACCTGGGTGGCTGACACCGTTATGCCCAGCTTCGCGGCTTCCTCTGTGCCCGAAAAACCTAAAGGGAACACCGGGAATAAAGCTCCGCCGCGTTTCAATGTGCGCAAAAAACGGCCGGTGGTTGGCCCGCCAACACTGTCGATGACCAGGTCAACGTCATGCACAACATTCTCGGGAGTGGTCCTGGTATAATCGATGAATTCGTCAGCGCCGAGATCTCGCAGGAACGCTTCATGCTTACCCGATGCTACAGCGATGACGTGCGCACCCTTCCATTTTGCCAGTTGCACTGCAAAGTGCCCAACACCACCCGCCGCACCGTTAATGAGCACCGTTTTGCCTTCGAGCGGCACCGGCTCATGCTTGTTCGGCTGAAGCGGATTCTGTACGTTGTGGCCTACATCAATCATGAACTGCCATGCGGTGAGCAATGACATTGGCGCAGCCGCGGCATGTACGTGATCGATGCCGGCCGGCTTAAGCGCAACTTCCGATGCAGGCGCGGTGACATATTCGGCATAAGCCTGGCTGGGCCCGTAGCTGGGAAAGCGAACCATCGAATACACCTCATCACCGATGGCGAAGTTTTTAATATCGTCGGCGACCGCCTCGATGACGCCCGAAATGTCTGTCCCCAGAATTATGGGAAAGGGAACTTTTGGCTGCCACTCAAGTGGCAGCATTTTATATCCGTCGCGCAGATACCAGTCGGGCGGATTGAGACCGACTGCATGAACCCGTACGCGTACTTCTCCTGGCTTAAGTTCGGGAATCGGCGCATCTTCATAGTGTAGCACTTCAGGGCCACCGAACTCATGCTGCCGGATCGCCTTCATTACTGCCACTTTATCTTTTGAATTTAAGTCCATTTTTTACTTATTAATGAGCTGCAAAGTTAAACGCAATGTTTACTTTTGGCAAGTATGTACTTATTTGTACCTTACAGACTAAAAAGTTTCTAATGTTGAATATCAGCTATTTATGAATAAATAAAATGAAAAATAAAGCAGAAATCCCTGAATGTATACAGAATTGTGGCGTTGAATATGCTTTCAAACGCATTGGCGGAAAATATAAAGGACGGATCTTGTGGCATTTGAGCTTGAAAACAGTACTGCGTTATGGCGAATTGAGCCGGACCTTGCCCGACATTACTACTAAAATGCTTACCCAAACTTTAAGGGAGTTGGAAGAGGATCAATTAATAGTGCGAAAAATGTACCACGAAGTGCCGCCCAAGGTAGAATATTCATTGAGTAATACAGGGCAGGAATTAATTCCGTTTATTGAACATCTTCACGATTGGGGCAAGAAACAATTGGAAAACGAATCGGCGATTAACCAATAATAGCTAATAGCAGTTTAAAAAAATATGACGTTCGTAAATAATATCTATTAAATTACGCCTTTGTTGGAGTTGTCTCCAACAAAACCTTTGGAGGATAATATTCATGTTTTTGCTATCAACTGGCATCGGCTTGTTGGAGACAACTCCAACAAGGGAAAAGCGGAAGCAGTTAAGATGATCCTTGATATCCTCTCGGCTGATACAAAAGTAAAAAATATTACCCCTTTTATTTGCTTTTTATGATAGTACCTCGCGCCGGTTGGGGGGGGGCTTAAAGAGTAATGAATAGGTAAATAGCGATTGATCTTTGTAATAAGGAGGATATAGCTATTTTTAAGGCATGAAATTAAACCGCCTTATCATACTGTTTTTAACAGTTTTGCTTTTTCATGGATGTAAAAAAGGAGAAAAAGGATTTGTTCCACCTAATGATCCCAAATCTAAAGAAATTGGCCTTTCGGGTACTATTTATGGCCCGGATGGTTATCCAGCCGAAGGAGTGGTGGTTACCATAGATGGCCATAAATCTGTTACCCCTGCTTCGGGTTTGTTTGAGTATACCGGTACAGTAAGTAACGTTGATAAGGTAAAACTCTCGATATCTAAAAACGGGTATTTTAAATACAGTAAGATATTTACGCTGGAAGAAAATAGTTCGATAGAAAAGCTCGCTTATTATTTAGCCTCTGAAGAAACCGCCGGAAGTTTCGAATCGGCAAGCGGCGGAACTGTCGCTACCAGTTATGTTACGCTTGTTTTTCAGCCCAATAGTTTTGTTAAGGAAGACGGAAACAGTTATAACGGAAAAGTTACGGTAAAAATGCCCCTTAATGCTATTACTGATTATGAAAATAAATTACCGGGCGATTCAAGGGCCTTAACCGCGGCCAATGAAAAGGTTGTGGTAGAAACTTGGGGAGGGATAAACGTGCAGGTTTATAGCAATGCCGGACAGCCACTAAAATTGGTAAAGCCGGTTAATTATACCTATAAAAGGCAACGGTATGATTACACTACTCCTAATGAAAAGTTTAGGATATGGGCTTACAATGACATTGAAGATATTTGGAAGGAAGCGGGCGATGCTCAAGCAAACCAACAAGATTATACGGGAAGTACAACAAGTTTATCTTACCTGAGATGGGGAGTAGCCTATCCGCAGGCATTCCTAAGGGCTAATGTAACAGATGGCACGATAACCCCGGCAAGCTTTTTTAGGTTTGGCTGTGGCGTAAACGGGGCCAATAGAGGCCTGTCATGGGTACGAATTAATTCAAAAGGGTTTGCGTTAACGTATGTAGCAGCTAATATGGAATTAGGTACATCTGTTTCATCGCCATGTTCTGATTTTTTGAATTCCTTTCGGGTCACTGCTATCGCGACCGGAACAACATTCGATCAGAACATGGTTGTTAACTTAACGCCTTATCAAACCCATGTTTCAGGTAAAATAGAAGATTGCAGCTTTAATGGCGTAAAGGGCAGGGCAGAGTTTACCTTTGATGGCAAAAAAATGATGACTAACCTTAATAACGGTTATTTTAGTTTTACTTTTCTTTATTGCCAGATCAGCTATAGCAGAGGCCAACTGGTTGTTTATGATGAACAAAATAAAGTTATTTACAAGGATGACGATTACTCGGTAACAGCTGGCAGAACCACCAACTACATCGCTTCTGTATGTACCAAGCCACAAACAGGCAAGATCACTGTAAACGTTGAGGGGAAGACCTACACATTTCAAACACCTCAGGATAAAGTGTCGATGATCAATACCATCGATCTTTTATCAGGTGGCCCATTAGTTATGGTTTTGGCCGAAAACGCCGATAAAACTCAGAGTTTTTCCCTTAGCTATCCCGGTTCTGCCGGCGGCAACGTTAGCCTGTATACTTGTGTTTTGTCAATGCCTGGCAGTAAATATCTGATGACTTGGGGTTTGTATGAGCCTGGTACAGCCCAGATCACGAAGTATAAAACCGATAATACCATGATTGAAGGAGCATTTAAAACTAAAGCGAACCTCAATTTTTCTGGATTCGGAGGAGCTGAGGTGGAGCTAAGTGGTAGTTTTAGTGTTTTGAGGTGATGTTATCCCGAAAACTCTAATTCTGGTCGAAGTTTAGCGATAGCGTAACTTCGACCTAAAACCATGCAAGCATATTGCTTGCGTGGTCTGAACGAATTACTCGCTTCGCCTTTGTTGGAGTTGTCTCCAACAAAACCTTTGGAGGATAATGTTCAATCAACCATTGATGTTTCTGCTATCAACTGGCACCGGCTTGTTGGAGACAACTCCAACACGGGCGGAGCGAAATTAATAGCTACCGCTGTTGCTTTATCATTCGCCTCGCTTTTTAAATTGAACAGAAAACCGTATTTTTGATTATTGATTATAAATGAAAAACGTCAAAGATGAATTACAACATATCATTCTCGGACATGAACCAACTGGCCAAGCAAGCCAACTCAAAAAAGTCCAATGTTTCCTTAGATCAAATGCGAAAACAAGCTTCGCAACTGAAAAACAGCAGCGGTTCAAAAGTGAAGAAACAGCAGCACTCGTAGCATTCGCCGAGCAGGAAGATATTATGTACGCGCCGGTAATCCAGGAAAGTGATTTTATCAGCGAAGGTGCAGAACAAAAAGTCTACCGGTTAGACGGGGCGCATGTCATTAAGACCAATGCAAGTGCTTTTTACGAATACTGGCTCGATTACTTCAACAGCCTACTCATTCACAATTATTTTTTTCCAGCTACAGCATATACCTTCCTGGGTTTCAAAATGATTGCCGGTGAACTGAATGCGGTAGTGATGCAGGAGTTTATTGTAACTTCTGAACCGACTGATCTTACCTATGTAAAAGAATTCTTGGAATACAACAATTTTCATAATAACCGCAATAACGATTACGTCAACAGTGAATTGGGCCTAATCTTTGAGGATCTGCACGATGAGAATGTACTTTCTGCCAATGGTGTCCTATTCTTTATTGACACCGTTTTTTACTTATCACCCGGTTTTTACACAGTGTAAATTCCCGAAAATCATTCGATGACCTTAATTGAGTGTAGTGAACGCAACTAAGCACAACCTCAATACTTAAGTAAAGAATACTAAGTTCATTATCGAATATTCGCTGGTTCGAGCCCAGCCTCAGGAGAGGTCTTTCCTATATATATTGATTAGATACAATACCCTGTTAGCCAGCGCGGTATACTCCTGATAACGAAACTTGATATCCCGGTCGTCGTCATCGTTTACTTGAATATCTGCATTCAGGGATGCTTGTAACTCTTCGATCCGCTTTTGAAGGTCTCAGTAAGTGGGATTTCTGATGAATCAGTTCAGTAAGGGTGTATAAAGAAAAGCCTACATGGTATTAGCATGTAGGTATTAGCATGGGGTTTGTACTTAATTAATCTTATTTCAGGCCATCAAATTGGGCGATTGATGTATCAAATGTAGATTTGGCCATTTCCTCCAACGGAAGTTTGCGAATAACTTCTGAAAGTACCTCAACTCCCCAAGGTCCTTCGTATCCTTTGGCTTGTATTGCCTTTATAAAACCAGGAATATCAAGGACGCCTTCTCCAGGCAATTTTCTTTTATGTATGGTGTCCTGCCAAAGCGGATTTATTGGATATTTGTCTGCATCATTTAATTCTACTGCACCGATAAACTCCAGTGGGATCTTTTCAATCTCACTAAATGCTATTCCACCGCGACTTAAATGCCACACATCTAAAAGCAGTCTACCATTGGGCTGGTTGGCACCCTGTACTATCTCAAGGGCTGTATCTATTGAGTTTACATTACTAAATGGCATGATCTCCAATACAATAGTGGTACCTGCATTTGCCGCCTCCTGACTTATTTTGGCAAACTCCTCTGCCATTAATGAAATATTGATCTCATCCTTAAAAAGGCCCGGTGCAATTTTTATATTTCTTGCTCCTAAGACTTCCGCTGCATGAAGAAGTTCTTGTCGCATTTTATCAGATGTTCTGCGAACATCCCCCTGTTCGAACCAATTGTCCAAAAACTCAAATTCCAGATGTTTGATACCGTTTGTTTCCAGGATAGTTTTTATTTCTGAAAAGCCGATCTTATCTGCGGTAGCCATCAGATCAGCATGTACCAATCCTATTCCTTTGTAGCCAGCTTTGGCGGCAGCTTCAACACGGAATCTAAAATCAAACGTACTGATCTCAGTCGGACCAAAGGGATGTATGTCTCCAGCTATGGTAAAATAAGCTGCTAATAATTCTATGTCTTTCATTTTTATGAATTTATAGATCAAAGTTCCTACTTGAATATTCAATAGTTAGGTATATTAATTTCAATTAATTGTATATTTAATAGATGAAAATCCTAAAGCAATTTGAGCCGCTAAGTATCGAGCACGAGGAGAATTTAAGAGCAAGCTGTTCTCGCCATGCGCATAACCATTTTGAAATCGTGTACATCAATGATGGCAAGGGCAGTCATTTCTATAATGAGGCCACATTGGAATATGAAACTGGCGACCTGTTTTTAATCGCTCCGGGAGACGAGCATTTTTTTGAAATTAATGAGGTGACTACCTTTACTTATATCAAATTTAATGAGGCTTATTTTAATTCGAAAAGACACCTTGCTCCAGACGAATATTATTCCAGTACACCAGAAGCTATAATGAAACTGCGCTTCCTTAAGGAAGTTAAAATAGAAATCGGCAGGCTTCATTCCGAGATCCTTAAGAATCTTGTAAATAGTGTACTTGCCTACGATAAGGTAAAAAACGTTGCTCATTCACCTGTGATTTTTTATTTGCTACTGGGAATCTTTGGGATTATAAAAGAATCGATGCAGGTGAAGGCAATTACGGCTGTAAATGATGATCCAAATAACGAACAGATTTTATCCTATTTACATGAGAATATCTATAGTAGAGAAAAGATTACGGTAAAGACCATTGCTTCACATTTCAACATTTCAGTTAGATATTTCAGCAACTATTTCAAAAGAAACTTTGGAATAGCCTATCAAGAATACCTTGACAGTTACCGGATCAAGCTCATTGAAAAGAGAATAGCTATAGGAGGGCTTAAATTGAAACAGATTGCAGCGGAATTTGGATTTACCGATGTCAGTCATTTATCAAAGGTTTTTAAAAAGCTGACCGGGGTAAGCCCAACTGCCTACAGAATATTAAACGCTCAAAAATAAAAAGCTAACTATCTGTCCGGATTCACTTTATGATCTATAGCAATATGCTCGTTTCGGTCAGGTGTTTACGTAATTGTTTCTACTGCTGATTTAAACTCTGTAAGAAATCTTATTTGATCAATAAAATGGTTCGAATTCTGCCCACTCTGGGGACTAGTCCGCAGTAAAATCCCTACAACTCGCCTTTGTTGGAGTTGTCTCGCCTTTGTTGAAGTTTTCTCCAACAAAACCTTCGGAGGATAATGTTCAATCAACCATTGATGTTTCTGCTATCAACTGGCACCGGCTTGTTGGAGACAACTCCAACAAGGGCGGAGGCAACCAGTCCGCTGCCTACACTGTCTGTTTTTTTGGTTTAATGTGGGCGAAATCAATTGTTTTGGTAAAGTACTCATGTCCGAGAATCAATAATATGGAACTGCCAATATTTGCTTTCTGCATTATTGGCAACAAATCCCAGTTATTTGTGGCATGCAGATATACGGCATAATAAAAAATAAGCAGGCAAACAATATTGTAGAATTTAAAAAAATGAAGCCTTGTTTTCATAATAAATACCGTAATCACAATTATGCATGTCCAGAACAAAAAGCTGGAGATGGTGAGCATCAAATCATGCAAAGGAGTAATTACCAAAAACGTAAAAGGCATTGTTAGTATACCCACATACTTAAGGATGTTTGCTCCATTTCTATCCGGTAATTTTTTTGACATATTGACAAAGAAGATAGCACAACTTATTGTGTAGAAGAACATCCCGAAATAAGCCCAAATTCTGGAAGCGTTATGAGAACCATTTACCGCTGTTGTTTTAAACAGATTACTTATATAATTTCTTGTCCAATCGAAACCAATAGAGTTCTGATTTTCATACGTACCCCCCGGATAAACGGCGATTGCAATAGCGAGTAAAATCAACGAAATAGTTAGTCCAATTAGAACGGAATGTCTTTTTATCATGTATGAAGTGTATGAGTTTGTAAGCTTCAAACAAAAGATACAACATTTGGTAAATTGTTACAGATCCACAAGCAGTATAATGGATTTTTTCCTCCGCCCTCGTTGGAGTTGTCTTAAGACAACTCCAACGAGGGCGGAGAGGCACTGCGATAATGGTTAAGCTTGCTTTTTCATGGTTTAATCAAGAAGGGTTTGGTTTAATTGTATTAGGTTTTAGGGTTTTACGAGCTTCCTCATTTGGGTTTTCAATTCATCGATCTCCGCCTGTTGTAGCTTCAGTTTTGATTCCAATATATCATTGGTTTCGATCTGTTTCTTCTCTTTCTGGTCTTTTTCTATGAGATATAAAGTCAGCTCTTCTACTTTCTTCATCAATAGTTTGTTCATCTCGCCAAGGTTAAGACCTTCTTTAGCAATTTGCTGTTCTGATGGAATTTCCGGTAAATGTTGGTTTTGATCGATGTAAGTTTTTAATTCTGATAAAGAAGGTAATTGATAATCCTTTTTGAAAACATAATCGGGCCAGTTGGCTAATTCAACAGTAACTTGTTTGGAGCGGATATTACCGTTTACCGATAAGGCTTCACGTGGGGTTAAAGTATTTATCCCCACCCTTCCTGCTCCGTCAATAACCAGGTCATTGCCATAATACCAACCGTAGCCCGTACCTAATTTATCAAAATTGCGTTTTGTTCCTAAAATCATTTTTCCCACCGCATTACCGGTAGTAGTATTCCCGGCCACCGTAATAATTCTGGCCTGGCTCCAGATATTAGTACCATCAGTATTAGCGGGGATCGCGAATTCTAATACTGCTCCGGTAGTTGTACTTCTTCCACCGGTGTTAGCTTGTATAATCAGGGCCTGATTCTCCCATTGTGCTGGATGGTCTACAGCTGTGCCCAATCCCGAAACATGTAATAAAGAAACCGGGATAGTGCCAATACCGATGGAATTGCTGGTTGAAGTAATGGTGTTTGTTGCATTCGTTGTCCATTGGGCATGCACCAATGATGAAAAGCATAGAAACAGAGATAGTGAAAAAATGAGTTTCTTCATGATATGATAATAGTTGGGGCGTTATTATTGTTATTTAAATGCAAATCTTGTGAATACTTTCAAAATGCCTAAAAAGCTTTATGATGTACAATTTCGCGGAGGAGTCTGGTAAAAGTTCAGGTATTCGGGTATTATTTGAAATGATAGTATTTTCATAAAGAATGGTTTAGATAGAACAAATATATTCTTTTATCATAAACAAACCCGTTTTAATAAATAACCAGGTTATTTATTCGTTAACAATAGGGAAATATTTTGCCCGATGATGGTGGCGGAATATACTTGCAGGTAATTTCCGGCTTGTCCTAAATCGACGAAGTAACATGTTGGAAGAAACGTGAGCGGTTGCCCAGTGGGTTGATGACTTTTGACTTATTTTTACAAAACATGTTGTAGAGCACAGGTCAGCCATCGCTCAAAAGCCTACACACAAGACCTGCGCGAAATTGGGTTCCCATCAATATCTGTTTTTTGAAAAGGCAATGGATTTTCTATAACCTAAGCGAATGCCGCTCAATTAGTTAAACATAAATCTGTTTGATCCGTTATTAAATTTATGAAAAGTATAAAGATCATTTCAGGCAATACTGAACAGCAAGTGTGGACCGGTGTAGAGGCCACCCTGCAAGAAGATACATTGGATTATAACGTGTTAATAAAACAGGGAAAAATACAGATCGAACTATATATTGGCATCGACCTTGGCGGAGGCTTTGAAAGCGGCTCGGCGTTAACCCAGTTGAGTGCGGTTCTGTCGCATAAAAATACCTTCAAATTTGCCATACATGATAAAAGTTTTATTGACCAGGTTGGCAAGTTTTTTGGCATGCAGGATGTGGAGATTGGCTATCCCAGCCTCGATAAACATCTCATTATTAAAACTGATGATAAGACAAAGGTTCGGCATGCTTTTGCGGATGAAGATATACGAAAAGTTTTTTCTACGCTGGAAAGCTTTGATTGCGGAATTCATATACATAACAATGAGAATGACAAACAACATGCTTACCTGGAACTAAACATTGATGAAGGTATTAATAACCCTGCCGAATTACGAAAAATATATCATGCCTTTTATAAGTTGCTGATGAATATTGAACATCAGTTAAAAGACTGAGCTTAGCCCAGGCCCCCTTGGCGCAAGTATTGTGAGGCTGCCTGCGGGTGGATGACTTGTGACTTATTTTATAAAACATGTTGTAAAGCACAGGTCAGCCATCACTCAAAAGCCTACACACAAGACCTGCGCCAAATTGGGGCACTATTTTGCCTTTTGATGCGGTGCAACATCAACCACAAGCTAAATTAAAGCCTACCCCTGGTTTACACCTTTTATATATTCGTTAAGCTTTTCTATATTTTGCTTTAATCCTTCGTCGGCTTTAAACGTTTTCACTACCTGTATAAATTGTTCGTGTGTTTCAAAAAGCATATGCCAGGTAAGGTGTGTTTGCCCGCCCTTTGCTTCAAATTCAATAGTGGCAACAAACTTAGGGCTGCTCACATGTTCATACACTATTTTTTTAAGCGGGATGATCTCTTTAAAGATGCTTTTGTTTTTATAATCGGTTCCGTCGGGGCCATGCATCACCAGGTCCCATTCGCCTCCGGGTTCAACATCCATTTTACTAATGGTATTGGTGAAACCATTGGGTCCCCACCATTGGGCAATATGTTGGGGCTGGGTCCATACCTCCCATACCAGTTCAACCGGGGCATCCAATGTTCGGGTTAAGCGTAATTCGCGGTCGGTAGTGTTACTTTTTGTGCTTTCCATCTCTTTCGTTTTTTAATTGTACTACATATTTTTCAAGGTTATCTAATTTACTTTCCCAATGCTGCCGGTACTGGTCTACCCAGGTTGATACCTCACTGAGCTGATCGAGCCGGGCTTCGCAAAACCGGTCGCGGCCATGCTGCTTCACATTAATGAGGCCGCAATCGGCCAGGATCTGGATATGCAGCGAGATGGCCTGGCGTGTAACAGCAAAGTTTGCGGCTATGGTGTTCACGTTATGCGGCTGTGTAGCAATCATGTTAATTATGGCTCTTCGGGTAGGGTCGGCTATGGCCTGGTAAACGTCACGTCTGGTTTTCATGATTTGCAAGTACTTACTTGCAAAAATAAGCGCAAGCATTTACTTGCGCAAATTGTTTTTTAAATTAGATTTGAGATGTTAGATATGAGATTTGAGACCCTCGAACAGCGGAAATCTGCGGGCAGCGAGGGAGAAAACCCATGTCATTGCGAGCGCAGCGCGGCAATCGCGAACTGTGCATAGCCACCACGCAAATCATTTTTGACTTTTGAATTTTAACTTTTGACTTAAACCGGCGGCGCATGCCGCCGGTTTGCACTATGTCATAAAATAAAATTCAATTTGGATATATGTAGTTAACTACGTAGATTTGTACATAAATTAATTAACATGAATACATCGCTTGAAATTACCCCACTTGATAATACTTACTGTGAGCAGATTATTGATATAATACTACCTATACAGCAAATAGAATTCAACGTCCCCATCACCCTTGAAGGCCAGCCCGACCTGCTTGATATTGAATCAAACTACCACCAAACCGGCGGCAACTTCTGGGGCGCCAAATACGATGGGCAACTCGTAGGCACCATAGCCCTTATTGCTATTGACGGTAACGCCGGGGCCTTGCGCAAAATGTTTGTCCGCAAAGAATACCGTGGCAAGGAACTGGGTATCGCGCAGCGCTTGCTTGATGAGCTGATTGCCTATTGCAAACAAAACCAGATAACGGCCATATACCTGGGCACGGTTGATATGCTGAAGGCCGCCCATCGTTTTTACGAAAAAAATAGCTTTACCCAATTGGCCAAACAGGATTTGCCCGAATCATTCCCGCTGATGGGCGCCGATAATATTTTTTATCAGTTACATTTGAACAATTAACAACCGGGTACAAATGAACGTTATAGACGAATCGGGAATTTTAGCCATCTCCACCAGGCTGCAGCGCCTTGCCGATACGCTGCGCAAGGATGGGGTGCTGATATACAAAGCCAACAATATTGATTTTGAGCCCAAATGGTTCCCGGTTATTTATACCCTGCATTTTAAACCCGTTTTAAGCGTGGTCGAGATAGCCAACGAAATTGGCTATACCCACCCTTCCACCATCAGCCTGTTAAAAGAGCTGGAAAAAGAAAAGCTCATCCGCTCAAAAAAAGACAAGGCCGATGAGCGCAAACGCCTTATCCAACTAACCGCAAAAGGCCAGGAACTGGTGGAACGCATGCGCCCCGTTTGGGAAATTATAAAAGCCGCCGCAACCGAACTTACCGATACCCAAAACAACCTCATGAAAGCCATAGCCGAGGTAGAAGACCAGGTAAATCAGCAAAGCTTTTTTGCCCGGGCACAGCGTTTAAAGTCGGCAAAATGATTAGCATTTTTTTTCTTGATATTTCTCTATAATTGTTGGTTAATTGTGGTTTAATCTCCCAGTTTTCTTAATGTTTTGTCGTTTTTTTTCGATAAAAATCTCCACTTGCTATTGCTGAGTAATGCAGCCATAAAAAACTACCATCTTGCTGATATTATCTGCCGGCTAAACAAAAGGTTCCCATTTTTGCTTTATATAAAATATTGCAAACCACAAACCAAACTGCCGGCCGCAAACCGCCAACTGCTAACTAAATTTGCTATTTTTACACTACACATGGATTTTAATTTAACTTCCCAATACTTCCCCACCGGCGATCAGCCCGAAGCCATCAGGCAGCTGGTTGAGGGCGTAAACAACGGCGATCCATTCCAAACACTCTTGGGTGTTACCGGGTCGGGCAAAACGTTTACGGTTGCCAATGTAATTCAGCAAACGCAAAAGCCTACCTTAATACTTAGTCATAACAAGACCCTTGCGGCGCAGCTTTATGGCGAGTTTAAGCAGTTTTTTCCCGAAAATGCGGTGAACTACTTTGTATCCTACTATGACTATTACCAACCCGAGGCGTTTATAGCCACCACCAATACCTATATAGAAAAGGACCTGCAGATAAACGAGGAAATAGAAAAACTGCGCTTACGTACTACCTCCGCCCTGATGTCTGGCCGCCGGGATGTGATAGTAGTATCCTCTATATCATGCATTTACGGCATGGGTAACCCCGAAGATTTCGCGCAATCGGTTTTCAAATTTGCTGTAGGTACCCGCATCAGCCGGAATGCCTTTTTACACCGCCTGGTAGAGATCCTTTACGCCCGTACCACCGCCGACTTTAAACGCGGCACCTTCCGGGTTAAGGGGGATACGGTTGATATTTTCCCGGCCTACATGGACCACGCCTACCGCATCTCCTTCTTCGGCGATGATATTGAGGAGCTTACCACTTTTGACGTGAGCACCGGCAAAACAATCGAAAAAATGACACACATGGTGGTTTACCCGGCCAACCTGTATGTAGCTCCGCGTGAGCGTTTTGTACAATCCATCTGGGCTATACAGGAAGAGCTGGAGACCCGCAAAAAGCAATTTATAAATGACGGCCGTTTCCTGGAAGCCAAACGCCTGGAAGAAAGGGTTAATTACGACCTGGAGATGATCCGCGAGCTGGGCTACTGCTCGGGTATCGAAAACTACTCCCGCTTTTTTGATGGCAGGCTGCCCGGTGCCCGCCCGTTTTGCCTGCTTGACTATTTCCCTGATGATTACCTGATGGTTATAGATGAAAGTCACGTTACCGTTCCGCAGATCAGAGCGATGTATGGCGGCGACAGGTCGCGTAAGATGTCGTTGGTTGATTATGGTTTCCGTTTGCCTGCGGCTTTGGATAACCGCCCGCTAAACTTCCAGGAGTTTGAAAAGCTTGCTCCCCAAACCGTATACGTAAGCGCTACACCTGCTGATTTTGAGTTGGAAAAATCGGGTGGCGTAGTAGTTGAACAGGTAATACGCCCAACCGGCCTGCTTGATCCTATCATCGAGATCCGCCCGGTGATAAACCAGGTAGATGACCTGCTGGATGAAGTAGACCGCACCATAAAAATGGGCGACCGCATACTGGTTACCACCCTCACCAAACGCATGGCCGAAGAGCTGGCCAAATACATGGATAGGTTGGGTATTAAATGCCGCTACATCCACTCGGAAGTTAAAACGCTGCAAAGGGTGGAGATACTAAGGGGACTGCGTCTTGGTGAATTTGATGTACTGATAGGTATCAACCTGTTACGCGAAGGGCTCGATCTGCCCGAGGTATCCTTAGTGGCTATCCTTGATGCTGATAAAGAGGGTTTCTTACGGTCAGAACGTTCATTGATCCAGACCATTGGTCGCGCAGCACGTAACGACCGCGGGCGGGTAATTATGTATGCCGATAAAATAACCGATTCGATGCAGATAACCATGGATGAAACCAATCGCCGCCGTGAAATACAGATTGCTTATAATACAGCACATGGGATTACACCAACAACAGTAGGTAAAACCCGCGAGGAGATCATGGAGCAAACATCGGTTGTTGATTTTAAGGGGGGAGTACAAAAAGCTTATGTGGAGGCCGATATGGCAACACTGGCCGCCGACCCAATTGTGCAGTACATGACCAAACCCGACCTGAAAAAATCAATAGATAACACCAAAAAAGAAATGCTTGCCGCCGCCAAAAACATGGATTTTTTATTAGCCGCCAAGCTTCGCGATGAAATGTTTGCCCTGGAAAAAATGATGGAAGAGAAATTTTGATTTGAAAATTTGTCGATTTGAAAATTTGAAAATAACAGTCACAGCATCTTCAAATTTTCAAATTGCCTGATTTTCAAATTAATGCTAACACCATATTCAAACAATTTTACCGTTATATACTTATATTTGTAAGCTTAAAGTTAAATCAAGATGCTACTTATTCGTTTCCTGATCATATCAATTTGTATTTTATACATTATTCGCACTTTAATGCGGTATTTAATACCTGTGCTGTTTCAAAGCGTTGTGAACAAAGCGCAACAGCATGCACAGCAGCAACACAACTACAGCGAGCCTAAAAAACCAGAAGGCGCCATAAAGGTTGATTATATCCCCGAAGGCAAAAAAAGCAAATTACCCGACTCTGAAGGCGAGTTTGTTGATTATGAAGAAATAAAATAAACCAACATGCTGCCCGACGAAATATACAAACGACGCCCTAACCATAATAACACCCCCGAGTCGATAACCCTTATTATTGCAAACTTTATTGTATTTGTAGTAGCAACCCAATTGTTTGTGACCTGTAGTAAGATCAATACTTTTTTTTGGGTGATAGTTGGTGCATTAGCCGTTTACAATTTTTTTAACATTCGTAAATACCGCGAGGATTACTATAAACCACAGGTTATAGCTTACATTTTAAGCCTGGTAATAATGGTAATCTTCTTTTTTGTGATGCGTGGCCGTTCCCAGGGCTGTTAAGTAATTCCTTTACAACTAATAATTCCTAATCCCGTTCAAATTTCTATTTTTGAGGATTGTATTATCCATTTCAAAAAACTTAAATGAATAACTGGCTCAAGCGTAATAGTGTTCACCTCATTATTGTAGCAATTTTAATTGCAATTTCCTTCGCTTATTTTTTTAGCCCCTTAACCCAGGGAAAAGTATTATTACAGGGCGATGTGTCTCAGGCGCAATCTATGCAAAAAGAGATCAATGATGTTAGGGCAACAACCGGGCATTCCCCCTTGTGGACAAACCAGATGTTTGGCGGTATGCCTGCTTACCAGATCTGGGCTCCTTTCCCGTCAAACATTACAACGCATGTGATAGCTGCATTAAAAGCTGGTTTCCCTAACCCCGTTGATACCGTATTGCTTTACCTTTTAGGGGCATATTTATTGTTCAGCGTGTTACGACTGTCGCCATGGCTTGCAGCAGCCGGAGCAATTGCTTTTGCCTTTTCATCCTACAATTTTATTTACATAACGGCAGGGCACGCCAACCAGGCCTATGCAATAGCGTTTTTTGCACCAATATTGGCAGGTATTATTTTAACGCTACGTGGCAGATACCTGTTAGGGGCATCACTCACTGCTTTTTTCCTGGCAATGGAAATAAGGAGCAACCACGTGCAGATGACCTATTACCTGCTGCTGGCAATTGCAATATTACTTGGTATTGAACTTTATCACGCTATAAAGGATAAACAAACCAAACCGTTTTTAAAAGCCATTGGCTTCTTAGCTGCAGGCACTTTATTAGCTATTGCTGTAAATGCAAGCACACTTTGGACCACTTATGAGTATAGCCAATACACCATCAGGGGTAAAGCCAATTTAACGTCAAAAGGTAACGCCGGGCCAAATCATGGTCTTGATAAGGACTACGCTTATAACTGGAGCCAGAGCGTGGGCGAATGCTTTACTTTTTTAATTCCCAATGCCTATGGCGGTGGTTCCAGCACAGTTGTTGGTGAGGATTCAAAAGCTGTAAAAACACTTACTGATAATGGCGTCGATCCGGGACAGGCACAGGGTTTTGTATCACAATCACTATATTATGGTAATAAGCCAGGCACATTTGGCCCGTGGTATTTTGGCGCTGCAATATGCTTCCTGTTTGTTTTGGGCCTGCTGATAGTTAAAAACCGTATAAAATGGTGGTTGCTAAGCGCTGTTTTATTAAGCATGCTTTTATCATTCGGTAAAAACCTGCCCTTCCTTTCCGATTTCTTTTTCAACTATGTGCCTATGTACAACAAATTCAGGGCGGTTGAGTCAACTTTGGTAATTGCAGCGTTTTGCTTCCCTATACTGGCCCTGTTGGCAATAAACGAAGTTATAACCAATACAGATAAAGCCTTAATTTTTAAGCGTGCCAAGATAGCTTTCTACATAACCGGTGGCTTGTTATTGATTATGATTGCTATACCTGATGTTATTTTGAGCTTTAAATCAGATGAGCATTTAGCCTTCGTTAACAACCTTACCCAAATATTTAAAGGCAATTCAGCATTAGCTAATACAGTAGCAAGCGGACTGATTGACGACAGGATAAGCCTTGAACGTGCCGATGCCATCCGTTCACTCATATTTGTATTATTAACCGCCGGCCTGGTATGGTTGCTCATCAAACAAAAGATAAAAACTAATATCGCAGCATTAGTTTTGGCCTGTATTGTTTTATTTGACATGTGGGGCGTTGATAAACGTTATTTAAGGGATACAAACTTTGTCGCAAAATCCGACATGGAACAGCAATACACCCCGCGTGAGGTTGATCAGTTTATCATGAAAGATACCGACCCTAATTTCAGGGTATTTGATATGACTTCGGGAGATCCATTTCACGATTCACATTCATCTTATTTTTATAAAACAGTAGGAGGTTTTCATTCGGCAAGACTAAGAAGATTTGATGAGCTTATTGAGAGCCAATTCAGCAAAAGCGTAAACCGTGATGTGCTGGATATGCTGAACACTAAATACATTATAAACGCCGATCCAAAAACGGGTAATGCCGGTATGCAGGCCAATCAAACTGCATGCGGAAACGCATGGTTTGTAAAAAGCATAAAATTTGCCCAAAATGCGGACGAGGAAATGCAGGACATCAGCAGCTTTTCGCCAAAAGATGAGGCCATTGTTGATAAGCAGTATAAAAGCATGATTGATATTCAACCAGCCCCAGGTTCAACTTCAACAATTAAACTAACAAGCTATACACCGGAGCACCTCGAGTACAAAAGTAGCACACCTGTGGCTCAGGTAGCCGTATTCTCCGAGATCTATTATGATAAAGGATGGAAAATGACTATTGACGGTAAAGAAGCCCCTTATTTTCGTGCCGATTATTTGTTGAGAGCAGCCGTGATACCTATTGGTAACCACACGATAGAATTCACCTTCCACCCAACATCATATTATGCAGGCGAAAAAATCTCGTTAGCCGGATCAATACTACTTGTACTGGCTCTTGGAGGTGCGGTGTACGCCGAAACCAAAAAGAAAACACTTGCTAAACCGGTTGCAAAAAAGGTTTAAATAAATTTTTACCAGGATAAAAAAGCGATGGGTGTTTAACTCATCGCTTTTTTTATACAACCAATTAATCGTTGGTTCTTTTGTTTTTCAACCAATACCATCCCAAATTAAAGGCTATCACAATATGATTCAGAATGGTTGGGATCAATCCATAATTCTGCTTCATGATATCAAAACGTTCCTGCAAGCTTTGGCGATGCCTTTTTTTTGACATCCCCCCTACCAGGTATTTGGCAACGTAACGGTTTGCATTTACTATCTTTTTAGCTTTTTTTGTAGCCCGGATGATCCAGTCTATATCTGCACTTAGTTGATATTTACTGTCGTACGGTTCTGTTAGGGCCCGCCTGATATAAATGGCCTGGTGGCTAATGCTCATTCCATATTTAAACCCTTTCCAGGTAAATTTAGCCGGGGCTTTATGCCTGCGCTGACCAAGGCTTTGGCCATCATCGGCAATCATTTGGGTTTCGCCGTAATAAATATCGGCATCATCAGTAGTAGCGAACACGGCGGCTACCGTTTCACCGTCATAAAACTCATCACCGGAGTTCATGAAGATCACATAATCGCCCGTAGCTATAGCCAGGCCTTTGTTCATGGCATCATAAATGCCTTTGTCTTTTTCGCTTATGAACTTGCTTACGCGATTTTTATACTTTTCAATCGCCTGCAAAGTGCCATCATTCGAGAGGCCGTCTATGATGATATATTCAATATTATTATAAGTTTGACCCAAAACGGAAAGTATAGTACGTTCAATATCACGAACATTGTTGTACACAACGGTAATAACACTTAGTTTAGGGTTAAACATCAGCACCTCCGGTTACTTTTAGTAAACTTTGATAAAGTGCTATGTGTTTTTTCCCAATAACCTGTTCCGAAAAAGTATCCATTACTGTTTGCCGGGCCTGCTGTTGCAACTGTTCGTTCTTCGGATGTTGAATGATCCACTCCATACCATCAGCGAAGCTCTCTGCCGAACGATAAGTAGCCAGATAACCATTATATCCATGTTGCACCATATCGGGAATACCGCCCGTGGTAAAGGCTATTACTGGTGTTCCGCAGGCAAGGCTTTCCATCACCGTATAAGGCAGGTTATCTTCAAGTGACGGGATCAGGAAAGCATCCGCGGCGGCGTAGTATTGCGCCAGTTGTTCATCATTATTTATAGTCCCTAAAAAACTGGTCTTGAAAGGAAAGTCGGGCACTCCTTCAGTACCGCGATTGCCAAAAACTACCAGTTCAACATTATTCGCACCGGTACCTAAACGTTGTTTTAACAGCTCCATACTTTCCAACAGGTATTGGGTACCTTTATGCAGGTCTTTGCGCGATGGCATAAACCCGCTCAGAAAAATAAATTTATCAGCTGGCAGCCCGGTTTTTCCCTTTGCCAGTTTCTTATCAATGGATTTAAAAATATCGGTCTCCAGTGTATTTGGAATCTGGTACACAGCCTTTTCATTCATCAGACTACTGGCTTTCACAGAGCTATGCATCCATGAACTGGGCGCAACTATGGCAAAGTCCAACACTTCATACGCTTTACTTTTTTTCTTCCAGATCTGGTGTGAAATATCATCCTCAGACGCATTAATGAGTAGCGGACAGTTGCCGCACTCCCTCATGTAATGATCGCAGGTATAACGCACATGGCAACCACCGGTAAAAGCATTGCTGTCATGGAAGGTCCATACAACCGGTTTGTTTAGTTTGGCAATTTCGGCAATGTGCTTTGGATCAAGAAAACCATGATTGATCCAGTGTAGGTGGATGATATCGGCATTTTTTACATCGGGATGGTGAATAACCGAACGACCGAACCATGCAAACGAAAAAGGGGTGCGCAGGGGCTTTAAAAATCGTTTGGCCAGTAACCGCTCCAATATGATTGTAAAAGCAGTATATGATTTTTGAATCTTATTTGAATTAAAAGTACCTATCTGCGGATTCCTGCCAAATTTATAATGAACAACAATTTTTGAATCGATATTTTGGTCCTGCAGTGCCCGGTTAAGCCGCATGCAGGCCCGACCTGCTCCCCCATTACCATCGTAGGTATTTAGATGCACTACTTTTAACATTGACGCGAATTACATGAATTTTAATTAGAGCACTAATTACACCAAAATTAGCCAATTTTACGAATTGATCGCTTAAATTGATAATGCCCGAATTAAAAGATCATCATCCTCTTATTAGTTCAACTCGCTTTTACTTTTTTTATCCTAATACCTGTTAAGATTTTTAACTCATATAGAATTGACGGTCTTCTATTTGCGCTTATAGGGGATTTTAAATTCGTATAATTTGAAATGCTGATTTGTGCTAATTTTTATTTCCTTTGCACTTATGAGCAACGAACTCACCGATAAGGCTTTTTGGGCCAATTACTGGGAATCAAAAAAGGATATAGCATTTAATGTTCCCTCTAATTATACTTTTCATAAATTATTAGCAAACATAATCACAGAAAATAAGCTGTCGTCTGCGATAGAATTAGGCGGCTTCCCCGGATATTATGCTATATTTTTGAAGAAATATTTTGGATTAAAAACCACGCTTTTTGATTTCTATGTTCATCCTAAAACATTAGAGGAAGTATTAAACGCCAATGATTTAAGTAAAAAAGATGTATCTATAATTGAGGGCGACCTGTTTGCTTATCAACCGCAAACACAATACGAGCTTGTTTTATCATGTGGGTTAATAGAACATTTTAACGATACCAAAGATATTATAAATAGGCATCTGTCCTTTTTAAAGCCAGGCGGAACTTTATTTATTACGCTGCCCAATTTTACTGGTGTTAACGGTTGGGTACAACGTAAGTTTGATTCGGACAACTACGATAAACACAATATCAGCAGTATGAACCCAGAATTATTAGCTGGATATTGTAAGGATCTGGGATTGAAAAAAGTAAAAGCCTATTATTATGGCAAATTTTCTGTATGGCTGGAGAACCGTGCACAGCAACCAGGCCTGGTGAAACTTTTTTTTAAAACCTTATGGCTAACCGGTAAAATTGCAACTAAAATTATTCCTGTCGAATCAAGGTTACTTTCCCCATATATTGTACTTACGGCAATAAAGTAATCTATTTTCTTGACAGATATTTTGCCTGTAGCTGTTTAACAAACCTTACCCCCCTTTGCACCAGGTTACCTTTTCGGTTATTTAGGAAATGTTTAATCGCCTGGTAAGCCTGGTAATTTTCTGTTATTTCTGCAGGAAAATTTTTAACCGGTTGCCTGGCAATTTGTACCTGGTAAATGTTTTCGTTATTGGAGTGTACACC
>NZ_JBFUKX010000039.1:0-61523 GCF_056400605.1 Mucilaginibacter sp. P5_A4
ATGCAGATGCAGGGAGCATTGGCAATATTCACAGTCAACCTGAAAAGAATCATCAAACTGACCAGCTAAAGACGCAAAAGCAAGAAATCTTAGGCTGAAACGCTCTTGCTTTGCCATCATTGGACACCCGTTCATCTTCGAGCGCATCAGGAAATATATAGGAAATAAAAAAGCGATTTAATAAAAGATGCTCCTTTATTAAATCGCTTTTTAGTAATGCTCATTAAGAGTTACTTTTTCAGTGCCCTCCTGGAGAAGGCCYTTTTTGTATTATATTTTTGCTGATTTTATAAAATCAATTGTTGGCTTTAAGCTGTTATTTAACCATTTCCAGTTCTGCATCGGGTTTCGATACGTCTGTTAGTGCAACCCTGCCGCGGTCTTTGCGCAGGATGCGGTTGAACAGGGAGATTTCCCGGTCGAAAAGAAACTGGAAAAATAATTTTGTCCACGAAGTATGGTAAAACAGTGTATCATAATATTCAGGAGCGGTTTTCCGTATCAGGGGAAGTTTGTTCCATGGGATAGAGGGAAAATCATGATGTTCGTTATGAAAGCCTACGTTGAAGGCTACCACGTTAAGGTTACCATAGTAGCTATAAGTTTCCTGCTCAACACTGTGAGTAAGGTAGTGCTCCTGTACCCAGCGTGCGCCAAGCGGGTGCAAGCCTACAGAAAACGAAAAACTTAACAATAAAAAGGCAACTGAATGCCAGCCCATAAAGTAGGCTATGGCTGTGGTGAAAATCACTTGTAAAACAAAATTGGTAACTATCCAGCCATCAATAGGATGGATCTCCCTGAGCCTTGATAAACGGAACAACTGGAATACAGGGAAAAATAACAACCAAAGCGCTTTGCCCAAAAACGAATTGCTGATTAGTTTTGCCTCCCATTTATTGGGCAAATCGGCATCCAGTTCATGAACACCCTGGAAAGAGTGGTGCTTGATGTGGTATTTCTCGAAAGATATAGCGCTTGGCAATATTTGCGGTAAATTGGCAAACATAGATGCCCAGCGGTTGGCATTGCGGTTTTTAAACAGCAGCTGATGAGTACATTCGTGGATCATTACAAATAAGGCATGATCGGCAAAGGCACCTAATAAATAGGCCGCGCCAAAAACCCACCACCACGATTGATCGCGCAGAAACCATGCTAAAACCACCTGGAATGCCACTAAACCAATAATAGCAAAAACGGTATTGGGGTTTTTACCTATCAGCTGGCGTAATTGCGGAAACTGCTTTAAAATTTTTTTTGTACGGATACGATGTGGTTCAGACTCCTGGGAATAAACAAAATCAGTTCTTTTAATCATATGATATATAAACGTTAAAGATATCAATAACGTTTTAAAAATATCATTTTGTGGTCAAAATAAAAATTTTATATAAAATCTTCATGTTGTTTTCATGAAAATTTTATATAAAATTTATTTTATTGTTGCTTGTAAACCAGCACTTTAAATGTATTAGGCAGGGCTTTGCGCGTACCAGGTTCAAATTCGGCAACGCTTAAATATATTTTATGGGTTTGGGCATCCAAAACAAGGGTTCGGGCACGTACCGGAGTTTTTAGCACTTGCACAATACTATATTCATCAGCCGATTTTTGTTTGATAATGGTAGTTGTACCATCGCCGCATGAGCAAAATATCAGTTTGGTTTCGGGGTCGAAGGCTACGGCATCAACACCTGCGCCAATGGGTAGAGTGGCGGTTACTTTACCTGTATTGATATCAACCACACTGATACCCTTATTTTCCCGGCAAACGGTAAACAGGCGCTGGTTGCCGGCATCAAGTGCTAAACCTGTAGGGCCGCCACACGGTGCAAGCGGATAGTTTTTTATCACTTTAAGAGATTTACTATCGATAACGTTCAGGCTGCTTTTATCTTCCAGGTTGTTATATATCTTACCCTTGCCATCCGATACTGCAAATTCGGGTGCGCCGCCTAAGGCAACGGTACCTACCTGTTTCAAGGTTTTGGGATCTATAACAGATGAATTATTGCTTTCGCCATTAAAGCTGAAAATACGATCGGTATATGGATCGTACATAATAGCATCCGGGCCGTTTGCATCTGTAAGCGCAATAGTAGCAATGGTTTTCAGTGTTTTTAAATCAAATGCTACAACCGCGTTTGATTTGCCATCAGTAATAAAGCCACGGTTGAGTTTATTTACTATGGCAATACCATGTACGCCTTTCATATTATCAATTGAACCCACCGGCTGCTGGGTAGTCAGGTCGATAACATTTACCTGGGTACCATGTGATACATATAAACGGTGGTTTACCTTGTCGATAGCCAGGTAATCATAACCGCCATCGCCGGGCAGGGATATGGTTTTATCGGCAACATAGGTTTGGGCTTTTAGCGCAAAAGGCACTAAACCAATTGCCATTAATGCGAGCATTAAAATTTGCTTTTTCATTTTCAGGTTTGCTTTTTGCAATGAAATTATATCAAAAATCTGTAGAAATATTGTGTTATCCGGGATGATCTGTATGTTGTTCAACAACTGTTGAAGTAAAGCCATTGCGGTATAAAATGCGCATCATACTTGGTAAAACAATTAAAAGCAATGGCAGCGCAACTAAAAAGCCGCCAATAACCGCAATGGCCAATGGCTGATGTAACTGGGCCCCGGCGCCAATACCTAAAGCCAGTGGGGTTAATGCAATTATAGCGCCTAATGCCGTCATTAATTTGGGTCTTAAGCGCGTTGATATCGAATAAACTATGGCTTCATTCACGCTTTTTTCTCTGGCGCTTTCCCTGAATTGTAAAAAGGTAAATATGGCATTTTCGCCTATGATGCCAACTATCATGATCAATCCTGTATAGCTGCCTACATTTAACGGCGTATTGGTGATATACAGCGCCAGGAAGCTTCCAGAAATCCCCAAAACTGCCATTGCCAAAATTAATATTGCAATTCTGAACTGCTTAAACAAAAATAGTATCACCCCAAAAACCAACAGGCTCGAAGTGATGAGGATGATGAGCAACTCTTTAAATGATTGCTGCTGCTCGGCATACGCGCCGCCGTATTCTACATGGTAGCCCCTGGGTAAGTTTACCTTTTCGGCTATGTTTTTTTGTATGGCCGGTATTACTGTACCTAAGTCACTGTTCTCTAACCTGGCGGTGATAACGCCCATTGATTGCAGGTCCTGCCGTTCAATTTCGGCATCGCCGGCACTTATTGCAACGGTAGCCAGCTGACTTATCGGAATTAAATTGCCGTTACCTAAAAATATATTCAGGTTTTTAATACCGGCTATATTTAATGACCTGTTGCCCGGATAAACCATACGGATAGGGGATAGCTGCTGAGTTTCGTACAAATTGCCAACTACATTGCCATCCAGGGCAGTTTGGGCCTGGAATTGCAGGGCGGCCGGTGTAATATTATACTGCGCCAGCTTTTTATAATCGGGTATAATACTTACCGAGGGGCCCGCAATCACAATGCCATCAAACACATCGGCAGTACCTTTAACCGCGGTAACTTCGGCAGCAATTTGTTTTGAAAGGTTTTGAAGGATGCGCTGATCATTGCCAAAAACCTTAATTTCGATAGGCTGGGTGGAACTCATAAGGTCTCCTAACATATCGGTTATCACTTGTCCAAAATCTACCCGTAAGGCAGGCTGTGTTTTTTCAATTTCACTTCTTATATCACTGGTTACCTCATCGGTTGTTTTTTCACGGCTTTTTTTCAGTTGAATAAGGTAGTCGCCGGTATTTGGTTCGGTGATAAAGAAACCCATTTGTGTTCCTGTACGGCGGGAGTAAGTCGCCACATCGGGATGTTTGGTGATGATCTTCTCTACCTCTCTTAACATGCGGTCGGTTTCCTGCAGCGAAGTTCCCGGCGGCGAACTATAATCCAGTACAATACTTCCCTCGTCCATAGAGGGTAAAAAACCTGTTTCTAATTTTGAAGGAATAAAAATGATCACTGCAATCAACGCCATCATGATAACAATGCTGATTATTGGCTGCATAATAAAAAAGGAAACCCAGCGCTGCCTTTTTACTTCATGTGTTTCTTCTTTCACATTTGCCGAATGCGCGTGTTGGTTACGTGTGAGAAACAGGTATATAACCGGCAAACCTATCCAGGTTACAAAAAACGAGCAGATAAGGGTAATGATCATGGTATTGGTCATTACCTTAAAATAAGCTCCGGCAACACCCGTCATCAGCAAAAAGGGCACAAATATAACTATGGTGCTTATAGATGAACCAAGCATTGCCGGGAACAGGTAATCGATAGCTTTTTTAAGCAGCCTGCTGGTAGGTTCTTCAGGGTGCTCTTCATGCGTGCGATGGATTTGCTCAACCACAACAATGGCATCATCAATGATGAGCCCTATTGCCGCGGCTATTGCACCCAACGTCATGATATTGAAGGTGTATCCTATTATATAAAGTACAATAAGCGTGAGGCAAAGCGTAACAGGAATTGTAATTAAAATAGCGGCGCTGGCTTTAAATGACCTGAGGAAAATAATAGCTACAACTATTGCCAGCAATAAGCCTATCCAAACACTATCGGTAACACTTTTAACCGAATCGTTTACAAAATCGGCCTGTATATAGTAGGGTTTTATAGTAACATCTTTGGGGAGTATTTTTTGCAGGGCCACAACCTTTGCCGCCATATCTGTAGATAATGATATCAAATTGGCATTGGGTTGTTTTATCACCGCAATTAATACCCCATCGTGTCCGTTGGCGTTTATTTTGGTGTACTCAATTCCCTCGCTTATTTGTACCGATGCAATATCCTTCACCTGGATAACCCTTTTGCTGTTATTGCTGATCACCATATTTTCCAGTTGATCTCTAGCAGTTACTGTTGCATCGGTTACGGTGAGATACAGCATTTTATAATCAGACAGGTAACCTTCGGATTTTATGAAGTTGGTTTGGCTTAATGCGCTGCTGATCATATCGGGCGTTAATGACAAGGCTGTCATTTTTTCGCGATTAAGCACAAGCCAGTATTCTTTTGTTTTGCCGCCGATAACCCTTATTTCGGATACGCCGTTTATTTGTGATAAAAATGGTTTTACGGTAAATGTGGCTAATTGCTTTAACTCAATCGGCGATCGTTCATGACTCTCCAGGTTGTACCCGCTTACCGGTAAAATGGAAGGGTTCATTTTTTCCACAGATATATTTACTTCCGGCGGCAGGGTATTTTGAATTTTTGCTATCTGCGATTCTATTTGTTGCTTGCTGAGGTCAATATCAGCATTCCAATCCACATATGCCGAGATCTCGGCACTTCCCCGGCTGGTGGTGCTTCTGACTAATTGCAGGGCAGGCACCTGTTTTATCGCGTTTTCCAACGGTTTGGTTACCGTTATCATCATTTTGTTTACAGGCTGCAAACCGGCATCGGCAATTACCTTAATTTTAGGAAAAGTGATCTCGGGAAAAAGCGAAGTCTGAAGCTTTGTGTAGGCAAATATGCCCCCCATTAATATAAGCGACAATACCAGCAGCAAGGGCTTACGATAAAAAATAAAAAAATTCTCTACCCTGTCTAATTTCGTTTCTGCAACTTTAGCCATTACTGTACAATTTTAACTTTAGCTGTATCTGCCAAACCATAGTTGCCGCTTATAACTATTTTATCCCGTGGAGAAAACTTTGGTGATAGTATCTCTACCTTGCCGCCGCTTTCAATCCCTTTTTTAACAGGTGTTTTAACTGCTGTGGTAGCATCAATCAATTTCATTACCCAAAACTCTGTTTGTGTTTCGTTTGACAGGATGGCCGAGGCCGGCAGGGATACCGTGTTTGTTTTAGCTGTTTTTACTATCCGTGCCCTGGCCACCAGGTTTTCGGGGATCTGGCTGGCCGAATTTACTTTGATTACGATGCCCTGTGTTTGCGATAGCGTATCAACATCGGGCATAAATGATGTTACTTTCCCATTTAATTTTACCCCATCGGGCAGGGTTAGCAGTACATCCTGGTTGCCGGATACCGATGCGCGCAATTCATAAGGCAACTGCATAATAAAGGCAAAGCTTCCCCTGTCGCTTATCACCGCCAATTGTTCGCCGTCCTGTACGTAATCGCCTGGCTGGTGATTTAATTGGGTAATATAACCATGCTCGGCAGCTTTGATTTTATTTACGCCCGAAAATTTGAAGGTAGTATCAAGTATATTTATGCTATTGCCAATGCTTTGCGCTTCTTTGGTTTTTATGGTAAATAAAACTTGTCCTTTATTTACGTATTGACCAATTTGCGTATTTACCTTTTGGATGTAACCAATAGCGTTAGCTTTTACATAGTTTTTTTGAAGGAATGATGATGTGGCATTCAGCTCAATATAATCGGTAAGTGAGCTTTCATCAATTGTAGTTACCTGTACAGGTGTTACGGGTACAACTGCAGCAGTATCGCTTTCGGCATCGGCATCAGTATTACCTTTACATGAAGAATATACCGCAGCTATGGCTAAAATTATTAAAATGCTTCTTAAACGGGAACAGCCTGTTTTATATATTTTCATAATTATTTATTCCAGTAGTTTAATTGATTGATGAGCTGCAGCTTTGTTATGGTAGCTTGTGTAAGCAGGTTGGTTATGGTATAATAACTATTAACTGCCAGTATCAGATCAGCAATTTTTACATCGCCGGTTTGCATCAGCTGCGTATCAACCTTTATTAAACTTTCAGCATATTTTATCTGTTCTTTTACCTGGTTAACCAGGTTATCATTCTCGTTTATCTGCTGATTAAGCTGCGCGATTTGCTGACGGTATTGCGAATTAAAAAATGCTTTATAGTTTAAACGGGTCTCCTCTTCCAGCTTTAGCTTTTTGTATTGAAGTTTACGCTGGCCGCCATCATAAACAGGCATAGAAATACTAAAGCCAAAGCTGGTACCAAAGTGTTTATAGGCCTGGGCTGTAAAATCGGTATTATAGCCACCATCGGCAAAAATATTGGCTTTTGGCCGGTAGCTGTAATCAATTAAGCTCCTGCTGTTAACAAGCCGCAAACTATCAGCTTTAAATTGCCTGAAAAATATACTCACTGAAGCGTCGGGCGTTATTGTTTTTTGAATAACGGGCTCGTCCAGCTCAACAGTTGCAGTATCAACAACACCGGCAATGTAATTAAGTGTGGCATAGTCATTTTTATATTGCAGTTGTGCCTGCAAAAGCTGTAACTGCTGTTGTTTTAAAGTAACCAAAAAGGCAAGGTATTCGCTTTGTTTGTAAACGTTGTTCCGGGTAAGCTTTTTTAGCAGTCCTTCCTCCTGGGTAAGTAATTTAACCACGTCGCGGTTAAATTTAACCTGCTGCAAACTGCCATAAGCGGTTATATACTGGCTGGTTACAGTCTTCTTTAAATCCTG
This sequence comes from Mucilaginibacter sp. P5_A4, assembly GCF_056400605.1. Lineage (NCBI taxonomy): Bacteria > Pseudomonadati > Bacteroidota > Sphingobacteriia > Sphingobacteriales > Sphingobacteriaceae > Mucilaginibacter > Mucilaginibacter sp. P5_A4. The sequence continues at coordinate 7,407 of NZ_JBFUKX010000039.1, forward strand.
TTCAGATACTGCCCCGCTATTGATGATAGAATCGCGCTGTAAGTTTATTGCAGCCAACTGTGTATTTAAATATTGTTTACCTATCAGTTGTTTGTTTACACCCAAAAGGGCATTAAAGGTTTGTACGTTAGTAATAGCCCCAGCATAGCCATAGCCATTAACAACAGGTGCAAAATAGCCTGTGCTGTTTACATTTACCTGGGGTTTTAAACCAGCCCTTAATCTTAAGCTATCGAGTTGGCTTGCAGCAACCTGGTTCCTGAGATCCTTAAGCAGCGGACTATTATTTTTTGCAAGTTCCAGGTAACCATCAAGCGTATATGTTTGTGCCCGGGCAGCAGTATAGATAAATGTAAATAATATAAGGCCGAAAAACCACTTCATTAAACGGAGGTATAAATGCAATTTAAACATAGCTAAAGTATAGCATAATTCTGTAAGAATTTAGGATCGCTATAGGGGAATCACTTTTAAAAGACTTCAAGTCATGCCTAAGGATAGCTAAATGCCAATTTAAAATTTAACAATAAAAGTATGATGAGGGCTTTGGTATTGATAGCTAAGCGCGAACCCCAAATTCTCACAGATCTGTTTGCTGATGGTAAGCCCGAGGCCGCTGCCATCCGAGGTAGATGATTTATGGAAACGGGTAAATATTTTATCATCAGGCAGTGGGGCATTATTCCCGGTATTTTTGATGGTAAGGCTGCCGGGAGTTAATTTAATGATGATCTGGCCGCCTGCATGGTTATGCCTTACAGCGTTAATGATAAGGTTATTTAACAATATTTCAATTAAATACCTGCTTCCCAGGATCTCTTTATCCTCCAGGTCGGCCGTTACGGTTATCCTTTTATCAGCAAAAATATCTTCCAGTTGTACCAGCATTTCATCAATCAACTGTTCCAGGTTGATGTATTGCTGATCGGTTAGCAGGCGGTTCTCAATTTTTACCAGCAGTAACAACGATTGATTAAGCCGGCTTAACCGTGCAACCGCACTGTACAGATCGTTAAGTAGTTTGCTTTGCCTGTCATTAAAGTTTTCGGACTGTATTAATGTATCCAGTTTAGAGTTGATGACCGCGATAGGAGTAAGCAACTCATGGGATGCATTTTCTGTAAAGGTTTTGAGTTCTTTGTAATCATATTTTGCCTTGGCGGTCATGGTTGCTGCGGCCCGATTTAGTTCTACAAATTCACTAATACGGGTGGTTGTTTGGGGTATATCGCGGCTATCGGTAATATTGAATAGTTTTATCTCGTGTAAAATAGAATAAAAGGGTTGCCATAAACGGTTTAAAATTAACCGGTTAGCTATCAGTAATACCAACAGTAAAAACAAAATAACACCTATAGTAATGCCAAAAATGATCTGTATAAGATCTTCCGTCTCTACTTTTGATTCTACAATGAGGATCTTATAATATTTGCCATTTACAGTAACCGAACTTATCAATCCGCGGCCTGATTCGTATTCATTTTTATCCCTGCGGTAATTGGTGTTGATAAATTCCCGCTTTACCGAATTAGGCTTAGCCTCGCTAAAAGTGATCTGTTGATCTTTTGATTCAAATACCTGTGGTAATTGGTGATTAAGTTTTACATAATCAAAAACCTCTTCTTCTTCTACTTTTAAGGCCCTGTCGTTCTGGTCGTTCAGGATCCAGCTGATGGCCTGGTAGTAAATAATGCCGGTTATTACCATTACAATTACTGTGGTAATGATGTTTACGCGGTTATATAAGGTCAGCAGCTTCACTGGCTGGCAAATTTATACCCCATACCATAAGCAGCCTGGATATAATCGTTAGCGCCGGCTTCCACCAGTTTTTTGCGGATGTTTTTGATGTGGGAGTAGATGAAGTCGAAATTATCTGCCAGGTCTATACCATCACCCCAAAGATGCTCGGCGATGGCGTTTTTAGAAACTACCTTCCCTTTGTTGGCGATAAAATAAATGAGCAGGGCAAATTCTTTACGGGTAAATTTTAAAGGCTTATCATGTACGCTCACCGTTTTGGCCTGCAGATCGATGCTGATTTCGTTAAACACCAACAGGTTACTGCCATTATACATTTTACGCCTGATGATAGCAGACACACGGGCCTTAAGCTCCGACAGGTGGAATGGTTTTACAAGGTAATCATCTGCTCCCAGATCAAGGCCCTGCAACCGGTCATCAAGCGAGTTTTTGGCAGATATGATAAGCACGCCATCGGTAAAATTACTTTCTTTTAATTTTTTGAGTATGCTGATGCCATTACCGCCTGGTAAGGTAATATCCAACAGGATACAATCATAGCGATATAGTTCAACCTTGGTGAGGGCGGCAGCATAGGTTGAGGCTGTTTCGCATATATTTCCGGCTTCCGAAAAATATTCCTCAATACTCTCGCGCAGACCCTCTTCGTCTTCAATGATCAGTAATTTCATTATTAAATTTTAAGTGATGAGCTGTGCGTAATATTTGGATGAAGTTAAAATTAATGTTAAAACTCAAAGCTATAAACTCTTTTTGTACACATTTTGGATTTACAAACAGATGAATTTATTTTAAATGAAACAGAATGCATCCAAAATGGTAATCTACTTTTAACTTACACATAACTTATAACTAAAACCATGTGGTGGATTTACGCTTTACTATCGGCATTGTTTGCCGCGCTTACCGCAATATTTGCCAAAATAGGCATAAAAGGAGTTGATACCGACCTTGCAACTGCCATACGTACTGTAGTGATATTAATACTGGCCTGGGCTATTGTATTGTTTAAAGGCAGCAATAAAGGTATTGAAGGTTTAACCCGGGTAAACTGGACATTCCTCATCCTGTCGGGTTGTGCAACCGGTCTTTCGTGGATCTGTTATTTCAGAGCCCTGCAACTGGGTAAGGTATCGCAGGTAGCCCCGGTTGATAAGCTGAGCGTGGCACTGGCCATTGTTTTAGCTGTTGTATTTTTGGGCGAACCACTCACATTAAAGAATGGTATTGGCGCATTACTGATAATTGCCGGCACCTTAGTACTGATTTTTTGATTCACAGAATATAGAATCACGACTTAGATTACATAAAGTTTATCCTTCATCTTTTATCTGAAAGTCTTTTGTCTGATAATCCTTCATCTGAAAGTCCTTCGTCTGAATGTCCTTCGTCCTTTGTCTGAAAGTCCTTCATCCCTTATTGTAACAAGTGTGTTGATAAGTTAACCTTATTGTAACAAACACGCAAACATTCAGAATATATCCAAACTTTCTTTTCAAATTCGCCGCCAGATCACCTGTTCTAAGATAATGAAGGCGTATTTTATATTATTTCTTTTTGTTCTGTTTACCATAATAAATGTACAAGCCCAGGCTCCTGCGGGCAAGGGAAAAATCAGCGGAAAAATTACCGATGCTGCTACCAAACAAGGGGTTGATTATGCAACCATATCTGTTTATAAACAAGGCACCGAATCGCCTTTTAACGGTATCAGCACCGACCCTAAAGGGAATTTTACAGTAGATAAGATCCCCCCGGGCGAATACAAAGTTACCGCCGATTTTTTAGGCTACCAGCGGGCTACAGTAGAGCATGTTATAATTAAAGATGGCACTGCCGTAAATTTGGGCGAAATTTTATTATCGCCCATGCCGCGCCAGCTAAAGGATGTAAACATAACAGCTACTGCGCCAACCGTTCAAAACAAGATAGATAAAATGGTTTACAACCCGCAAAACGACCTGAGTGCGCAGGGTGGGGTTGCTATTGATATATTAAAAAAAGTACCCCAGGTTACAGTTGATATTGATGGCAATGTGGAGCTGCAGGGCAACTCCAATATTCGCTTTTTGATAAATGGTAAGCCATCAAGTATTTTTGGCGCCAGCCTTGCCGATGCGCTGGCCAGTATCCCGGCCAGCCAGATAAAAAGCATAGAAGTGGTTACCAGTCCGGGCGCTAAATACGATGCGGCAGGTACAGGGGGTATAATCAATATTATTTTAAAGGATAGCAGGGTTGAGGGTATTAACGGCAGTGTTAACCTATCGGCAGGTACCCGCCGCGAAAACGGATCTTTTAACCTCAACGTGCGTAAGGGGAATTTTGGTGTTAACGCCTTTTTTAGCGGCAACGCGCAGATCAACAGTAACTCGCCAAACACCAATAACCGCACATCCACCAATGACCTGGGCAATACAACAACATTTTTTCAGCAGGGAAGTAATAACTTCAGGCGCAATGGCTATCAATCGGGCTTAAATTTTACCTGGAACATCAGTAAGCATGATGACCTTACCGCAGCTGTAGGTTTTAACCATTTTGGTAATCACAACAAAGGGATCACCAACCAGGATCAGCGTATTGCTGACGCGTTGGGCAGCCTGCTTTCTGATACCGTCAGCATCCGTAACTCCAGCAGTAAATTTAACGGAACTTCAACCGATGTGAGTTTAAGCTATAAAAAAACCTTTGAAAAAGAGGGACAGGAGCTTGATGTATTGTATTCGTCGAGCTTTGGTAATAACAGTTTCAGCTCCTTTCAACGTACCGACTACACAAATGCGGGTATTTTACCCACAGGGGTATCTAATAACAACCCTGGTAAAGACAGGGAAATGAATATTTCTGTTGACTATGCACAACCGGTAAGCAAAAACTTTACCATTGAAACCGGCGCTAAGCTCGATTTTAGCCATATCAACAACAACGTGGTTACCACTACTTTAGATACCACCGGTAATTTTGTGCCCAACGCCGGCCAAACCTATGGCTTTACTTACGATCGTAAAATATATGCTTATTACTTGTCTGCAAGTACATCGGTATTTAATAATTTCCTGGATATAAAGGCAGGGTTGAGGGACGAATATACCGTTACCACAGCCGATTTTAAGAATACCAATATCCCGAATTACAATATTTTAGTACCATCATTGGTGTTTTCGCACAAATTTGATGAGTCGCAGTCGGTTAAACTAAGCTTTACCCGCCGGATAGAACGCCCCGATTACGGCGATCTTAACCCATTCCTTAATATCAGCGATACACATAACATTAATACAGGTAACCCAAATTTAAAACCAGAGCGTGGCGATAATTTTGAATTGGGTTACAATAAATCATTTGATAAGGGAGCAAATATCAACATTGCCGCTTTTTACCGGAGAAATACGGATGATATACAGCGTTTTACCACCTTTTACCAAACCCTTGTTTTAGATGGTATAACCTATACCAATGTATCGCTTACCCAGCGCTATAATATTGGATCCGAGATTCGGACAGGTATCAACATCTATGCATCATTGCCGGTTACCAAAGCGTTCAACCTGCGAACCAATATGATATTTTCTGACAGGACGAGTAATAATCCCGGCAGCCCAAGTGTGAGCGGTTTTGCTTATCGATTAAACCTGAACGCTCAATACGATTTTGGTAATAACCTGAGCGCCGAATTTTTTGGAAATTATAACTCATCGCAAAAAGGAATCCAGGGAACCCAGCCTAAATTTGTTTTCTACAACTTCGCGATGCGTAAAATGTTCATGAATAAAAAGGCCAGTATAGGCCTTACCGCATCAAATCCGTTTGCTAAATATGTGGGCCAGCGCTCAACTACTTTTGGCAGTAATTTCAATCAGACTAACGTAAGATTAATACCTATCCAGTCATTTGGCATAAGCCTAAGCTATAAATTTGGCAAGCTCGATTTTAAGAAAGACAAGAGCAAAGAGAAAGAAGACAACGAAGGCAGGCAGGATGAAACGTCTGTTGATAAAGGGAAGTAAGCTTAAAGCAGAAGGCTTAAAGCAGAAAGCTTGCTTAGCAAGTGACAAAAAAAAGCGATGGTAAAACCATCGCTTTTTTTAGCCTTTAGCCTTTAGCCTTTAGCCTTTAGCCTTTAGCCTTTAGCCTTTAGCCTTTAGCCTTTAGCCTTTAGCCTTTAGCCTTTAGCCTTCTTACCCGTTCTTAATCAAAATACTTTCAATTACCAGCGTGGCATCTTCGCAGCTATCAGTGGCTGTTTCCATTGCCATAAAAACATCAGTATATTTTATAAGCTGTATGGCATCGGTTTCGTTAGCCAGCAAATCGGCAAAGGCTTCGTTATAAACAGTATCGGCCTGGTACTCCAGTTTTTTAACATTGTTGCAAAGCTCAAATATTTGTGCCGAATTGCTTAGGTTGTTCATGGCTTTAACCGCATCTTCAAGGCCTGTTGTTGTTTGCAGAATAATATCGGCCAGGTTAATGATAGGAGGGGTTATCTTAGGTACATCATACAGGTTTATCCTGCGGGCTGCCATGGCAATGCTATCGGCAACATCATCAATAGCAGCGGCCAGATCGCACATATCCTTGCGCTGAAACGGTGATATCAGCATCCTTCCCGATTCTGTAAATACCTGGTGAGTAATTTCGTAACTTCTTGTTTTTAGCTTATCAATATGATTAAACTGAAATTTTTGTTCGTAGGTATCGCTTGAGTTTACCGCAGTGTTAAGCAGCGTAGCCATTTCGGTGGCATTGGCAACAGCGCGGTTAAATAAATCATAAAAAACCTGGTTTGAATTGGGGAATATCGACATTGACTTGAACTTTTTATGACTTTTTAAACAGCAATTAAGTTAAGAGCGTGTATGCTAAGTAATTAGCATGCATTATGCACAAATATTTATGCGGCTAAATGTAGCCATTAATTTGGTGTGAAAAGTAACGCAATTGTTAACGCAGTGTTAATTAAATGTTATTAAATTATATAACGGTTGTGTTATCAGTTACAATATACTTACCGGGGTAAATAAATTATAATGTAACATTTGCCCGTTATTAAAACAATATCGCCGTTATGTTTATTATAACTGATATAAGCCAAGAGTCATGAAATCCGCTGATAAACATTATAAATTTATAAACAGTCAAACTGGTTATGCAATTTATTACCACTCATTAAGCAGCGATCTCAGCATCGAAGAAATCAAAAAACAATTGCAGGAAGTAAAAAACCGTGTGGCAATTCAAAATAGAATTTACTGCGAAACTGTTTATTGGGAGGAGATAAAAGAAAATGCTGATGCTTAATATAATAAATTCTACGCCAGTATTTTAATTTGCTTTTGTGCGCAGAAATGTGTTACATTTAATTACCAGTTATAAACCCATTTCTATTTGTCGATTCCTGCATGAAAAAGTTATTATTTGCACTTTTGTGTACAACATGCTCTTGTACCCCGGCTTTTTCGCAGGTGGCTAAGCAATCATTGTCGTTGGATGATGTTGTATCGCGTTTACAAACCTTATCAACCACCAAAGCCATTGAAAAAGTATACCTGCACTTTGACAGGGCACTTTATAATGCCGGCGATACCGTTTTTTTTAAGGCTTACATTACCCTTGGCGAACAACACCAGTTATCAAAACTAAGCGGCGTATTACATGTCGACCTCATGAATACGAGCGATTCGCTGGTGCAAAATATATCCCTGCAAGCTGCCAATGGCATAGCCTGGGGCGATTTTGCCTTACCAAACAAATTGCCAAAAGGTATTTATCATATAAAAGCATATACCAAATGGATGCTCAATTATGCCGACCCGGGGATTTTTGATCAGCCAATAGTAATTAACAGCGCTGTGCCTGCAACACGGGTACTGGCTAACCGGCCGGCTACCATCAGCAACAATAAATTTGATATTCAGTTTTTTGCGGAAGGCGGAACTTTTGTAAACGATATACCTGCCAAACTCGCTTTTAAGGCCATGGGCCAAAATGGCCTGGGGGTGGATGTAAAAGGCGTGGTTGTTGATAACCTGAACACCGAAGTAACTAAATTTGAAGCCAAACACCTGGGAATGGGTATTATTTATATTACCCCGGTGGAAGGCCGAAGCTATAAAGCAAAGCTTACTTATACTGATGGTACAAAGGCCGTTGTTGATTTACCTAAGGCTGATAGCAAAGGGATGGCCTTGCTGGTAAACAATGATAAACCAGATAAGCTGATGATAGAAATAAATGTAAACCGGCCATATTATCTTGAAAATAAGAACAAAGAAATTGGCGTGGTTATTTATTCAAACGGATCGGTACGTTCACTTAAAACAACGCTTGATAACCAGGTACTTGATATTAATCTGGATAAAAAGGATTTTCAAACCGGTATAGTGCAGGTAACCTTGTTTTCGCAAGCCGGCGAACCTTTAAATGAACGCCTTTCATTTATACAAAATAATGATCATATAAACTTACAAACCGGATCTGATAAACCCGCTTACACCGCCAGGGGCAAAGTACACGTAACTGTAAGTGCAAAAAAGAATGATAAACCTGTTACAGGTTACTTTTCGGCATCGGTTATTGATGCAACTAAAATACCTGTTGATGAAAGTGCCGAAACTACCATATTAACACACCTTTTATTAACATCGGCCTTACAGGGATTTGTTGAACAGCCAAATTACTATTTTGCCCGTGTTACTGCCGATACCCGCGTAGATTTGGATATACTGATGCTTACACAGGGATACCGCCGCTTTACCTGGAAACAATTGCTTGGTAATGATCCTCAAACAGCTGCAACTTACCCTGTGGAAAAAGGGTTGGATATATCGGGCACGGTAAAAACAACTGCAGGTGTACCTGTTGCTAACGGGAGCGTTACTTTGCTTACCCAAAATGGAGGCACCATGTTAAACCAGGTAACCGATGCCAACGGCAGGTTTAATTTTGCCAATTTGATTTACACCACCAATACCACGTTTGTAATCCAGGCTAAAACCGAAGCAGGGAAAAGCAATACACAGATTATAATGGATCAGCCCCGGAGAATAAATATTTCAACAGGTAATGGCCCAACGCAGGATAAGGGCAACGCAGATAAAACTGGCAGTACACCCGCTGCAGCAGCTACCTACATGGCCGACGCAAACGGGAAATTATTAAAAGAAGTAATTGTTAAAGATAAATTCTTAGATCCTGAGCATACTACAGTTAATCAATTTAGTGATCAAACCGGGATATCGCGCGGCTTGGAGGGGCATTTACCCGGCGTTGCATTAATGGGAGGGGTGCCGTATTTAAGGGAAAGAGTTGGTTTAACAGGAGCAGGCCCCATGCTGGTGATAATAGATGGCGTGCAATCAAGTTCAAATGTTGATAACTTAAGCGTATCTGATGTAGTAAGTGTTAAAATGCTAAAAAATGTTGATGCAGCTATTTTTGGCTCCCAGGGGGCCAATGGTGTATTGTTAATTACCACGGCTAAAAATAAAACAGTAGCTGTAAATAAAAAGATTTCGCCGGGATTACTTTCTTATGCCCCCAGGGGATTTTATAAGGCACGCATATTTTATTCGCCCACTTACGGCACATCGGCTACGCAAAGCAATAAGGCCGATGAGCGCAGTACCATTTACTGGAATCCTGATATTGTTACCGATAAAGACGGCAACGCCTCCTTTGATTTTTACAATGCCGACGGTAAAGGCAATTACCGGGTGGTGGTTGAAGGCATGGACGAAGATGGCAATATGGGACGCAGTGTTTACGCTTATAAAGTAGAGTAAAATTTATTAACAAAAAACCCCTGCCTTGCGGCAAGGGTTAAAAAAAACCACAACAATTGTTTAACCTTTTGGCCATCTTAACCTTAAGGTCAATTCCTAACTGCAATATGGCTATCTTAACAATATAACAATGCTGTTTATCAACTGTTTTTAATTGCTAAAACAATATTTTTTTAAACAAGGCTTAAGTTTTATTTGAACTTTGAATTGCTACCCAAACAAATTTCATCCTATATTTATACCAAACAAAATCCATGAGAAGTATTATGAAAACATCTATTAAATTAAAAGCAGCATTGCTATTGGCATTTGCGCTATTTGTGAGCAGCCTTACATTTGCACAGGACAAAAAACCAGCAAGTCCGCATGACAGCACAAGTGCTACAGTAGCCGGTTCATTAATTAAAATTAAATATGGCAGTCCTTACGTAAAGGGGCGTAAAGTACTGGGCGGCGAACTGGTGCCTTTTGATAAGGTATGGCGCGCAGGGGCCGATTCGGCAACCAGTATTACTACCAGCAAAGATATCAAAGTGGAAGGCAAAACGCTTCCTGCCGGAAGGTATGCATTCTTCGTAATTCCGTCTGCAAGTGGCACCTGGACACTTATTTTTGATAAAAACCCGAAACAATGGGGAGCTTATACTTACAAAGAAGCTAATGATCAGTTACGTGTAACGGTTAAAGGTAAAACCGTCCCTAAAAGCGAAAGCCTTAAATATACTATTACGCCAAAAGGCTTCAGCCTTAAATGGGATACTTTTGAGGTGCCTGTTTCAATAAAATAAGTATTTAAATTACCCAATTTACATTAAAGCTCCTTCACCCGGAGCTTTTTTTGTATCCTGTTACCTGTATGAATAAAAAGCCGGGAAAAGACCGGAGGTTCTCTTCTATCTTAATTCTTATATCCCGGCTTTATTAATAAGCACTATATTTACTTAATGCGTAACCACATCAGCAAAAATCCCTTATTAAAAAGGATCATCGTTATATTGTTGCTGGCCCTAATTACTTTTATACTGATGCAGATTGCCAACCATCCCGCATTGGTTGAGCGTTATTATTCAAATGGTTTTTATAAACTTATCTGCTGGATTTTTCACCCGGTATTAAACCTGTTTCCCTTTAGTGTTGGCGATCTGATATATATTGCTGTTATAATTGCTTTAATTTTAGGGATCGCAAGGATGATTAAACTGTTGTTTAAAAAGCAGTTTAAAATTGCCGGTATGCATTTGCTGGGATGGGTTATAGGTGTGCAGGCAGGCGTACTTATTTTTTATTTGTTTTGGGGGATGAATTATTTCAGGCCATCGGCAGCAGAGCGCCTTAACCTGAGAGATACCTCCTTCACTACTGCCGACCTGAAGGCTGTAACTAAATTGCTGATAGATAGCGCCAACACCTGCCGTGCGCTTATAACTGCTGCAGATTTGGCTCAAAGCAACAGTGCCATTTACCAAACAGCTGTTAATGCAGTGAGTTCACTCTCTGCAGATTCTGTTAATTTTCGGGCTTTTCATCCGGGAGTAAAGCCTTCCATGATCAGCTTTTTAATGAATTATATGGGCACATCGGGCTATTATAATCCTTTTACAACCGAGGCGCAGATCAATTATGAAATGCCTGTATTTAACCGGCCGTTTGTTGCCTGTCATGAAATGTCGCACCAGGTAGGTTACGGAGCCGAGGATGAAGCTGATTTTGCCGGATTTATCATTGGCATAAAATCACATGACCGTTTGCTGCGCTACTCGGCCTATCATTTAGCGGTTGATGAGTTTATGCATACCCTAAGACGCAGGGATACCGTAGCTCATAAAGAATTAAAGGCAATGATATCTAAAGATGTACACCAGGATTTTGTAACCGAGCGAGCTTACTGGTTAGCCTACGAAAACAAATTAAGCGCTATCAGCAGTATCTTTTATGATAATTTTCTGAAAGCCAACAATCAACCCCAAGGTTTGGGAACCTATAACCGCATGGTACTACTGGTTATGGCGTGGGAGAAAAAACAATGGGTTCATTAGTTCATTTGTTCACTGGTTCATTGATCTTTGCAGGCGAATAAACAAGGAATTGCCAGGATATACATTATCCACTGATGAATCAATAAACTAAAATAAAAAATGCGTTCCGTATCTCACCCCGGAACGCACTGCAATATCATCTCTCAAATGACATTGTATCAACTAAACCTCAGATCTCATGTAAAATGAACATCCAAGCTCTTATATATTTACTGCAGTAATAACCAGTAAACAAAAAATTTATTACTTTGTGATTGTGCCAAAAACGCGGCAAAAATTCGCACTGCGTTTCAAAAATTATGAATAATTGAAAAGAAACGCAGGTGCAATGTAAATATTGTGTTTTAAAGACCAAATCTACTTCATATTATTAATATATCATTGCTGATTTTCAATCTAATTTGTTAGACGCAACAGTAAAATTATTGTTACCATGAAACATAATTTAATTTACATTTTAATATTTTCTCCTTGTATTGTATTTGCCCAGGTATTTAACCAGGAGGAAATAAAAAGGGCCGAAAGTCAGGCTAAAGCTGTAACTATTATTCGCGATAATTATGGCGTGCCGCATATTTATGGTAAAACAGATGCCGACGTGGTTTTTGGGTTAATGTATTCGCAATGCGAGGATAATTTTAAAGGTATTGAGCGTAATTACCTTTACCAGCTTGGCAAACAAACCGAAGTTGATGGCGAAAATAACCTCGCCACCGATATACAACTCCAATTGATAGCTGATACTGCCGACGCTATCAGGGATTATAAAAAAAGTGCGCCTGCTTTCAGGAAATTGATGGATGCCTTTGCCGATGGCATAAACTATTACCTGTATAAGCATCCCGAAATAAAACCTAAGGTATTTAAGTATTTTAAACCCTGGTATGCCTTAATGTTTACCGATGGCAGCGTGGCCGCAACCGAAACCGGCGGGATTAAGCTGGAAGAAACAAAAGCATTTTATGCAGATGGCGGCGAGAAGATGGGCATCCTGATAAACCATCCCCAAAATAACTATGAATTTGCGAATGAACGGGAAACCGGATCAAACGGTTTTGCTATATCGCCATCTAAATCGGCATCGGGGCATGCTTTATTGTACATTAACCCGCATGTGCCTTTTTACTTTCGCAGCGAGGTGGAACTGGTAAGCCAGGAAGGGCTGCATGCTTATGGTGCCGTTACCTGGGGGCAGTTTTTTATTTACCAGGGTTTTAACCAACATTGCGGCTGGATGCACACCAGCAGCTACGCGGATGTAGCCGACCTTTATGCCGAAAAGATGACCAAAAAGGATGGTAAGTGGTTTTATGAGTACGATGGGGCGCTTAAACCGGTAATCACCCGTAAGCTTATCATCAATATAAAAAACGGCGATAAAGTTGAGCAACGAACAATAACAGCATATTACACACACCACGGACCGGTATTGGGAAGCCGCGATGGTAAATGGTTAGCTTTAAAAGCCAATAATCGCTCATATAACGCCCTGCTGGAGTCGTGGCAAATTACCAAAGCTAATACTCTTACTGAATATAAAAAGGCTATGGACCTGGTATCAAACGCCACCAACAACACTGTTTATGCAGATGATAAAGGCAATACTATTTTTTGGTATGGCAACTATATCCCCAAAAGAGACTCTAAATATGATTGGAGCCTGCCCGTTGATGGCAGTACACGTGCCACAGAGTGGCAAGGCGTTCATCGGCTTAAAGATATTGTTACAACTACAAACCCTGCTACCGGCTGGATCCAGAATTGCAATTCAACGCCGTATACTGCTGCCGGGGCAAGCAGCCCCGATAAAAGTAAATATCCCGTTTATATGGCGCCAGATGGTGAAAACTACCGGGCCGTAACTGCCATTAATATATTAAAAAATGCAGATCATCTTACACTTGATGGCCTAATAGCCAAAGGCTACGATCATTACCTGGCCGCTTTTGATGATTTATTCCCCGGGTTATTTAAAGCTTATGATAATGCCCCGGATTCGTTAAAAACCTCCCTTGCCGAACCTGTGAAGCTGTTGCGGCAATGGGATAAACGTACGGCCATAAATTCGGTAGCCAGTTCGCTGGCCATTGAATGGGGTACTTTGATGTTAAAATTGCTTCCGCCGCCTAAAACAGACCAGCAGAGCACCTTTATAACGCAACGGATAAAAACGCTTGCCGAACAAACTCCCGGCGATCGGCAGCTGGATTTTTTAACCGCTGTTTTGAAAAACCTGCAAAGCCGCTTTGGCACCTGGCAGGTACAATGGGGTGATATAAACCGCTACCAGCGCCCTGCAGACGGCGTAACGTTCGACGATAATTTACCCAGTATCCCGGTGGGTTTAACAGGCTCGGGATTTGGCCAGTTGCCATCGTTTCAGAGCCGCACAATGAATACGCTAAAGCGCTATGGCTACTCAGGTAACAGTTTTGTAGCCGCTGTTGAATTTGGGCCAAAGGTAAAGGCCAAAAGTATTATGACCGGGGGGCAATCATTTGACCCGGCATCAAAAAACTTTAGCGACCAGGTCCGGGGCATTATTGACGGCAGGTTTAAAGATGTTTTGTTTTATAAAGAGGATGTGCTTAAACACGCTCAAAGAACCTACCATCCGGGTGATTGATTAATTGTTTAAAAAAGTATATTTGGATAGAATAATAAAAATGAAGAAATACCTGTTTTTAGCATTACTATCGTTTTGCTGTATTGATCTGTTTGGGCAAAGCATCACTATTAATGACCTCACCAATTTAACAAATCTATCAAACGGCGATGCCCATAATTATTTGGTTTTGACTAAAGGGTTTAAAAGAAAATATACCCAGGATGTTGATGGCAACACGGTGGAGAATTTAAATAAAATTGGTATTGAGCATAAAGAAGAATCGGTTGCTATTGGCGTTGCCACCAAGTTAAGCAGCGGCGCCATACTGCGTACAGTGGCTTATAAAACAGCCACCACCAAACATATTTTTAATTTAATTACGCAGGCAAAAAGCGCCGGCTTGCCCATGCGATTCCAGGGAGCCGATTCGGTAAACAATATTTATCTTTTTGATAACGACTTTTTTCATATCGTGATGCTCATAAGTCGTGATAATACATCTGGCTTTGTTGAGGTGAAGCAAAAAGAATATGTAGGGTTTGATTAATGTTTTGCGGGTGAATCACCTCCGGATCAGGAAAATTGCTTTAAAAAAAACCACCACGTCATACCGAAACAAGTTCACTGTTGTCCCGGCAAATACAAACTTCCCCGGACCCATGACGTGTTTGTTTTAACCGTATATTTCCTTCAAAAACGGGCCGTCATCCTGAGTAACCTTTATTTGCTTGCAAATAATCGCATTGAAAATGATATTTTTTCAATGCTGATAATCAGAAAGTTGTAGACTTGTCATTGACAGCCTGTCGAATGGGCGCGCGTATAGGCCTTTGCCCGGTATGCTTCGACAGGCTCGGCAGGACAGCCCTTTTAGCAACGTCATTTCCCCTTCAGAGTCCCAGGATTTTAGCTCTCAGGATGATAAACCTTTCAAAACATCGTTTCATCTTCTCCAGGATTTTATAACTTCCTGAAAACTTGATAAATACCTCCATAATAATTTGCAATTGTAACAAGTTTTTTACTATATTTATATAGCGCAAAAAAGCCATTTTAACCCAATAAGACCGCTGTTTGCCTAAAACCAATTTAACTGTTAAAAGGAGGCTTGTGATGAACGTGGTTCATAAAATTGAAAACTGGGGCGATACACATCACCCTAAAATCCTCGATATTGTACGTATAGCGCTTGGTATATTCCTGCTGTTAAAAGGTATCGCCTTTATGCAGAATACAGCATATCTGAGGCATTTGATTGAAGGCCAGGATATAATAGATCTTTCGCCCGATGTGCTGATGGTTTTAGTTTATTATGTAACGTTTGCCCACATGGTTGGCGGTATACTGATAGCCCTTGGTATATATACCCGGATGGCATCCATCATCCAGATCCCGATTGTTATAGGCGCGGTATTTTTAACCAGTATTTTTAAAGAACCAATAAATACTTTAGCCTGGCCATCTATTACAGCCCTTGTCCTGCTTCTGCTATTTACCATCCTGGGCTCGGGGCCTATTTCTTTAGATAAATATCTGGCTGATTGAGTGGTGAGTGGTGAGTGGTGAGTGGTGAGTGGTGAGTGGTGATTAAAATTGCCACACAATTTAGTCAGAAATCGCAGTAATCCTTTAATCTGTTTAATCGGGGTTTAGACAAAATTCTGAGATTTCCTTAATTCGAAAAATTCGGGTTCAGACAATACAAGAACAATCGCTGCTTGTGAGGGCACAAGCAGCGGAAAATTCTGAAAATTCCTTAATTCGTTTAATTCCGGTTCAGACAATTTCAGGCGGAGAAACCATCTACACATCTATAATCTGAAATCTGCACATTTGAAATCTGCACATCTAATCAATACCCTATCGCCAGGTCATCCACATAGCACCATAGCCAGCGTTCGCCAGGTTCGGCCGAGATCACTACCGGGTGGCTTGTGGCTTTAAAATGCTTGGTCATGTGGGTATTAGGCGAGCTATCGCAGCAAAGTGTTACTCCACAGGTTTGGCAGGTGCGAAGGTGCATCCACGTTGAATGTATTTTCATACATTCTTCGCATACATATTCCTTTGGTTGTTTTATATCAGTAACGGCTTCCAGGTGCCGGCATATTTCATCGTCCTGCATGAGTGTAAATTTTAAACTTCTGCTAAATATTTGTGTACAAAGCTTATTGCCATTGAGCCTTCGCCCACGGCAGATGCCACTCGGTTCATAGCCCCTGCACGTACATCGCCTGCTGCAAATATGCCCGAGCAGCTGGTTTCCAATAAAAACGGATCGCGTTTAAGCTTCCAGATCTTGTTAAAGTGTTCATAGGTGCGCAGGTCACGGCCGGTTTCAATAAAATCTTTATTGTTTTTTATAATGTCGAGTTTTATCCAGTCGGTATAAGGTTTGGCGCCTATAAATATGTACAAGGCAGCGGCTTTATTGGTAACCGTTTCCTGCGTTTTACAGTTTTTTAAAGTAAGTTTTTCAAGACAGTTACCTCCATGAGCTTCAGTAATTTCGGTATCGGGTACAACCTCAATATTTGGCGTTTCGCTTATCTGTGTTATCAGGTAGGCCGACATGGTTGATACCAGGTCTTCGCGCCGGATAACGATATGCACCTTATCGGCATACTTCGACAAGTGCATAGCCGCCTGCCCGGCAGAGTTTCCGCCACCTATTACATATACATCTTTACCTGTACAGGCCGAAGCTTCGGTAGTTGCCGCCCCATAGTAAATGCCGGCCCCGGTAAAGTTTTCAACTCCTTTAACATCAAGTCTTCGGTAATCAACGCCGGTGGTAATAACCACGGTACGGCTGATGATCTCGGGACCGTCATCCAGGATAATGGTTTTATAGCCATCCTTCTGTTTGATGTCGCTAACAGATTGCGGCGACAAAAATTCGGCGCCCAAACGCATGGCCTGGCTAATGGCACGGCGGGTAAGATCGGCCCCGCTCAGGCCTGCCGGGAATCCTAAATAGTTTTCAATCCGCGAGCTGGTTCCTGCCTGTCCGCCGGGTGCTTTGCGTTCTATCAGTAAGGTTTTTAATCCTTCGGATGCGCCATACACGGCGGCTGCAAGCCCTGCCGGGCCTGCACCAATAATTACCACATCGTAAACATCGGTAAGGGTTTGCGGATTTTTGTCAAGTTTTGCCGCTATCCCTTGTATAGATGGTTTTTGCAAAAAGCTGCCATCTTCAAAAAAAACAGTAGGGAGGCAATCTGTTGTAAGGCTGTTAAGGGCTAATAAACTACCGGCATCAACGTTTCTTTCAATATCCAGCCAACGGTAGGGTATCAGGTTACCGGCCAAATAATCCTTAATTACATGCGATTGCGGCGAAAATTGATAACCAATTACTTTTATACCCACAAATTCGGGGATATAGTTGTTTTGCCAGTCTTCCAGCAGATCGTTTATAACCGGGTAAAGTTTTTCTTCGGGCGGATCCCATGGTTTCATGAGGTAATAATCAAGCTGCACATCATTAATAGCTTTAATGGCGGCTTCCGTATCTGAATAAGCGGTGAGCAGTACACGCTTTGCATCAGGAAATATTTTTTTTGCTTTCTCTAAAAACTTAACGCCTTCCATTTCGGGCATGCGCTGGTCGCAAAGGAACAGCGCTACCACATCCGAACCATTTTTTAATTCGGTAAGGCTTTCAAGGGCTTCATTTGCAGATGTTGTGCTTAGTATTTTGTACTCTTTACCGTAATGCGATCTCATATCGCGGCTGATTGACCGGAGTACCTGCGGGTCATCATCAATTGAAAATATAATAGGTCGGCTCATAGGGAATGCTACAGGTAAATTTTTAATGCTTTATTCTAAAAAACGTTTACTACCCATCAATCAGGAAGCAAACACTAAACTGGGTATGCCCGGGCTTCGATTTTACTTTGATCGATCCGCGGTGCTGTTTTACTATCCGTTGTACCACCTCAAGGCCCATCCCGGTACCTTTGCCCATCTCTTTAGTGGTAAAAAACGGATCAAATACCTGGCCCTGGATCTCTTCGGGAATGCCCGGGCCATCGTCAATTATAAAAACCTCCACAAATTCACGGTCACGGCGGGTTTTTATAGTCAGTGTACCTTTGCCTGCTGGTTCCATGGCATCAAGTGCATTATCTATCAGGTTTGTCCATACCTGGTTAAGTTCGCCTATCAGCGCCTTAACTTCGGGCAAAGTTCGGTCAAAATCTTCAACAACGGCTATATTTCCTTTTCTTATTTTGTACCCCAGCATAGTAAGCGTGTTGGTAATACCAATGTGGATATCGGCATACTGCTTATCCTGCCCGCGGTCCATATGGGTAAAGGTTTTAACAGAAGTTACCAGTTCGGCTATCCGTTTTGATGATTCCTGGATATCCTCTATCATTTTTTCGGCTATCAGCTTGCTGCTTATCCAGTTAATTAAGGTCGATAAAAATTCTTTTGGTGCATACTTTTTAAAAGTCTCCAGGTTATCGGCTTTAAATTTAAAATCAACAAAACTTTCAGCAATATCATAACTGTTTTCAATCTCGTTCTCATCAAGCCATTCACTTATTTCATCTTCCAGCTGGGTGCGTTGTTTAAGGCTTAAACGGGAATGGTCTTTGTTTGATAATACCTTAAATAATTCATTTGCGATCCCGTCAATCTGGTCAGCATCCATTTTTACGGTGAATATGCTTTTAAGATTTTGAGGCACAAGGCGGAGGTGCTTGCTTAAAGATATAGAATCGCGCACGATGGCCGATGCCGGGTTATTAAGCTCATGTGCCAATCCGGCAGACAGCTTACCCAATGCCATCATTTTTTCGTTTTGCTGCTGCAGGGCAGTAAAATCGCGCACGCGGGTGGTCATGATATGTACCAGCGCCTGGGTAAGCTCAAAATGATTTTTTATCATTTCGTTTATGCGTTCGGTTGGAAAGCTAAGTACATGCAGCTCGCCTATGGCCTCCGCATAACCTTTAGCTATCATTCCACGGGAAAACGGGAGATACCCCGTAATACTACCCGGCCCCACATTTACAAAATCCCGGACTCCCCGGTTTTGCAGCATATAAAAACGCAAACTGCCCTCCACAATTATATGAGGGCCCGTCATGGGTTTCCCCGGCTCATTCAATAATGTGCCATTTTCAAATACCTGGTTTTCACTAACATCTATCAGCCATTGCAGCTGATCATCCGGAACATTTATTAAAGCCTCAAGCGATTTAAGCCAGGACACGGTTACCTTTTGCATAAAATAAAATTAGGGATTATTATTTAATAGTAGAATGGAAGGGGAAAAAATTGCAAAGCGATGTTGTCTGAATCAGAATTTTCACGAATTATAATGAATAAACAGAATTGATAATTGATATTCTGAAAAATGTCAGATTCAGACAGAGACTTTACACCCACTTACTCAAAAACACCCCAAAGGCTTCTTTATACTGATCGCCAACTGTGATGTTCACCTTGCCAATTTGGAGGGCATTGCGGGTGATGGAATTGATTTTATCAAGCGAAACGATGAACGAGCGGTGTACCCGCATAAAACGTTTTGCAGGCAGTTTTTCTTCCAGCGCTTTTAAGCTGGTGAGCGAAAGCAAGGGCTTCTCGATACCCTGCAGGTATACTTTTACATAATCTTTTAAGCCCTCAATGTACAATATATCTTTTAGCGCTATGCGCACCAGTTGATACTCAATCTTTAAAAACAAGTAATCGTCTTCAATGCGGTGTTCATCTGCAGCTACGGATACAGGTGCGGCAGTAGTTGAGCGCTGCAGCAATTCGGCATAGCTTAGCGCTTTGTTTGCCGCATGCAAAAACTCTTCATAGTTAAAAGGTTTAAGCAGGTAGTCCAAAGCGTCAACTTTGTATCCCTCCAGTGCAAACTGGTTGTAGGCGGTGGTAAAAATAATGCGTGGTTTATTGGCGCCGCGGCTATCCAGTACCCGTGCCAGTTCAATACCGTTTAAATTGGGCATTTGGATATCCAGGAATATCAGGTCCACCTTTTGATCCTGCAAACCTACCAGTGCTTCAACCGCGCTGCTGTACCGGCCTGTTAGTTTTAAAAATGGCGTTTGTTCAATAAAGCTGCAAACCAGGCCAAGGGCCAGTGGTTCATCATCAACGGCTATACAATTTAATATCATGACAGGTTGAGCGTTAGGTGAACTTTATACGTATTGGCAACAGGATCTTCCTTAATATCTAAAGTATATTTGCCGGCATAAAGCAAATCAAGCCGGCGCAGGGTATTGGTTAAACCAATGCCTTTATTTTCTTCAAGATTAACGTTTTGGTCTTTATAAATGCTGTTTTCTACACATAATTCAAGCATTTCGGCATGCTGCTCAACGCTTATGAGGATGCTGCTGGGTTCGGTGGCGCTTATGCCATGTTTAAAAGCATTCTCTACAAAAGGTAAAAATATCATAGGAGCTACGCTCATATCATTCACTTTGGCCGGCGAATTAAATGTTACGGTCACCTTGTCGGTAAGCCGTAATTCCATCAGACTGATGTAATCCTTTATAAAGGCTATTTCCTGGCTAAGTAAAGCGGTACCATGCTGTGTATCATACAACACATAGCGCATCATGCGCGAAAGCTGGTGGATAGCCTTCCGCGATGTATCGGCATTTACATGTGTAAGGGCATAAATATTATTGAGTGTATTGAAAAAGAAATGTGGGTTGATCTGCGCTTTAAGGAACGATAGTTCGGAGCTTATCTTATCCTGCTCCAAAGCCTCGCGCAGCCTGATATCTGCCTGCCATTTTTGTATGGCGGTAATGCTGGTGCTGATGCCCAACACCAGGGCCATGATGAATACGATTACAAAATCAAAAATATGGTTTTTCCCTCCCGGTTTTGGCGGCCTTATGTGTTTGTGCGTAGCTGCATCCATTAATTGGTGCATATTTAGTGCGCCGTCAAAAAGATTGTTTAAAAAATATACCGCTACTATCAGGCCAATTATAATCAGAAAGTACATTCCGGTACGGTTTTTCAATAGATATAATGGCACAAGTATAATAGAATTGATATAAAAGGCCGCTACCAGCACAATGATAACCAAGCCCTGTTTTATCCAGAATTGGTAGGGTAACACAATATTCCAGGTAAGGGGCTGGTATAAAAGCAGTGCAAAAATGAGTACAGCCCACGTTAGTACGTGGATTAGAATAGTGATAGTAGTGCTTTTTGATTTGAGACTCATTTTTGGTTATAATCAGGAGTCAAGATACGAGAATCAAGACTATTTGTGTTTATTATTTTTCGACAGAAAATCTTGACCTGAGATTTTCAATTGCGGTTTAATAATCTTCCAATATTACTAAACCATATCGTTATCAGTTAACCATAATCGCCTAACGGGCAGAACTTGCCGACAAATGGTGAAAATTGACCGTTAAATAGGCTCTCTGCAACTACGATGGGCATATGCATAGGTTTATAGGTAAAAAGCATGCCTTCGTCTACGTTTGCTGCATCCCTGTCTATTCTGTTTTTTATAGTAATGCCTATGCTATTGTTTTGTGGCTGTTAATGAAGCCGCAACTATGAAATTTAAACCTACATACTTAATAATACTGGCTATGATGTTTAGCCTTAGCACCTACGCCCAAAACGGCAGGCAAATAAAAGGTTTTGTAAAAGATTCAACAGGAGTAACTTTACCGGGCACCACCGTTAAACTTTTAACCGGAGCCGATAGCAGTACTGTAATGACTGATAATAATGGCGAGTTTACATTTAACGATGTAAAAGTTAACCAGTTTAGCCTGCTTTTAAACTCCATAGGTTACCAGCCATTAAAGCGCCGGTTTATTTTGGATAAAGCCGCCACACCTGTTTTACTTAATTCCATCGTATTAAAAAATGATACCTATATGCTCAACACCGTTAACATTACCGATGTAAACCCGGTAAAGCTAAAGGAGGATACGATTGAGTTTAATGCCAACGCTTATAAAGTGCGCGATAATGCCCCGGTAGAGGATGTAATTAAAAAACTGCCAGGGGTTGATGTAGATAAAGACGGTAATGTTACCGCCCAGGGTAAAAGCGTAACCAAAGTAAGGGTAAACGGCAAGGACTTTTTTGGAGGCGATGTAAAATCGGCAACAAAAAATTTACCTGCCGATATTGTACAAAATATACAGATAATTGATGATTACGGCGACCAGGCCAACCTTACCGGTGTAAAAAGCGGTGAGCCCGAAAAGGTTTTGAACATTACCATTAAAGAAAGTAAAAACTACGGTTATTTTGGGCAGGCCAGTTTAGGTGGGGGCAGGGATGCCATCCCCGGCATATCAAACAGCCAGGAAGGCAGCCGCTATTTAGCCTCTGCAAATGTTTTTAGTTTTAGCGGCGACAGGCAGCTGGCTTTTTTAGGCAACTTAAATAATACCAATACTAATCTGTTTACTTTTAACGGCGGAGGGCCAAGGGGTGGTGGTCCGGGTGGCCGCCCGGGTAATAACAGCAGCAGCGCCAATGGCATAACAACCGCACGCTCCTTCGGGCTTAATTACCGCGATAGCTGGGGAAAAAAAATTACCGCCTACGGTAGCTATAGCTTTGCCAATAACTCCATATTTACCATAAGCAATACCATTCAAAACAATATATCGGCAACAAACCCAAGTACCAATACCAATAACAATACCCAAACCGACGAAAAACTTAACCATCGCTTTAACTTCAATATTGAGTATAAGCCGGATACGGTTAACTACATAAAAATTACACCATCGTTTGCTTATGCAAAAGTGAATACTACACAAATAGGTAATAGTTTGCTTGTAAATAATTCCGAGACGGTATCAAATTATAACTTTAATACCCTGAGCAACCAAAGCGAACCAAATTATGGGGCCAACATTTTATTTAACCACCGTTTTAGCAAGCGTGGCCGTAATTTGAGTATCAATGTTGGGGCAGGTTCATACAGCATCAATAAATACCAAAACCCGGTATATACATATATTGAAGGAGCTGCAAACGCGCCTTTAAACCAATTCATCAATACCGACAGCCGTACAGATAGTGTGGGCACAAGCGTATCGTTTTTAGAACCGGTAAGTAAAAAGGGTTACCTGGAACTTACTTATGCCTACCACTATGCCTACACCACTGCCGATAAGCTGACAGATACGCTTAGCGCCGATGGTGTAACCAGGAATCAATACGATTTGCTGAGTAATAATTATACCTCTACTTTTATTACCAACAGGTTTGGCTTAAACTATCGTTTTATCGATAAAAAATATAACTATACCCTGGGTGTGGTTGCCCAGCCAACCATATTACGCGGTCGATCATTAATGAGCGCGGCAAGTGAGCCAACCGATAGCCATACATTTAATTTTGCGCCTAATGCC
Organism: Mucilaginibacter sp. P5_A4; assembly: GCF_056400605.1. NCBI lineage: Bacteria > Pseudomonadati > Bacteroidota > Sphingobacteriia > Sphingobacteriales > Sphingobacteriaceae > Mucilaginibacter > Mucilaginibacter sp. P5_A4. Next base: position 30,994 of record NZ_JBFUKX010000039.1, read on the forward strand.
AGGTTTATTTACAACTTTTCGCGCAACCAGTCATTAAGCTTAAACTATAACGGGGCCAGTAACCAGCCAACTTATACCGAACTGCAGCCCGTTACCGATTTTAGTAATGCATCATACCCGGTTGAGGGTAATCCCGATTTGAAGCCCGAGTTTAACAATAACCTGTCTGTCAGGTACAATAAGTTTAATTTCGAGACCGGAAATGTGTTTTTCAGTAATTTATCATTTACCACTACCGATAATAAAATAGTAGCCAACAGCATTACATATCCCAAAAACTATGCCCCCAACAGTAAACTTGCCGGAAGTATTTTAACCCGGTATTTAAATGCAGACGGATATTATTCGGCGCAGGGATTTTATGTTTTTGCCAAGCCATGGGAAAAGCGTAAATATAATTTATTCTTTATAGGCAACGTTGCCTACAATAATAACATCTCTTATATAAGTAATGTTGATTCGGCAAGTTATTTAATGACCACAGAAAAAAATATAGCCAAAAACCTGGTGCTTTCCCAGGGAGTAAAGTTTCGGGTAAGTATTGAAAATGTTATTGATGCCGAAGCCAGTACAACGTATAGCGTAAATAAGTCAAATAACTCGCTTACCCAGGCTAATATCAACAGCAACTTCAGTTCGTTAACCTTAGGCATTAATGGTAAAAACTATGTTTGGAAAGACTGGACACTTAGTTACGATTATTCAAAAGTATTATACTACGGCTATACCGGGGCAACCAACCCTAATATACTGAATACATACGTTGAGCGCCGTTTTTTAAAAGGGAATATGGGTACTATCCGCTTATCGGCAATGGATGTATTTAACCAAAATACCGGTTATACCAGCACCCAAAGCGGCAGTTATGTAACACAAACCAGCAGTAACAGGCTGGGCAGGTATTACCTGCTAAGCTTTACACTTAAGCTGCAGAAATTCGCAGGCAAAAAGCCAAATATGGGTGGTCCGGGCAGTGGCCCTCCTCCGGGTGGCGGCCCGGGCCCTGGCGGTCCTCCTCCGTTTTAATATAATGTGGACTTGTAAATGATATTTAAAACCTTGCCATCCCTGAGAAAGATGGAAAGAAAAGATCAAAAATGAGGTTGATCTTGATTTAGTTGATGTTATTGATTTAAGGCAATAACCGAGCGTTCCGGGGTTGAGATACCGGAACGCTTTTATTTTACTTTAAAACTCGTAGTTAATGCCCGCTTTAATGCTGTTTGCATTTATAGTATAATTCTTGCTATTGGTAATAGCTGCAGGGGTGGAATAAGAAACATATATATCCACTTTTTTACTTAAAGTTACACCCAGCTTAATAGGGAAACTGAATAGTCCCGAACTAAGGGAAAGATAGTTGTACGTAGTTGTTTGAAGGTGACTGTTGTAGATAGAATTGCCCGTAGTTTTTACGAATGTATAAGATATACCCGCATCAATAAATAATTTAAAATCATCAGTATTATAAATGTTGTATATCACCTGCGGATTAACAATAACTAAAAACTCCTTTACATTAAAATCAGATTTTGGTATCTCTGGCTGGTTAAAGTAAAGATCTACGGAGTTCTTATACGCTGCTCCGGTAATCATTATTTCGCCCCTGACAAAAAGTTTACCAACACTGGGGTTGGGATATAAATTTACACCTGCTACCAAAGCCGGATAAATGGATGTTGTGTTTTTAGCATTATAAAATTTAGCGTCGGCATTGGTTGTAAACAATGTATAATTAGCAGCTATCCCGGCAAAAAACTTCCACGCCGGCTTGCCACCATAGGTTTTCTTGTCAACAGTTATATTGTTAATTTTTTGGGAAATGCTTTTCAGGTCGGGGAAACTATAAGTAGCGTTTTCTATCTCAGTTTTTAATTTCTCCGATGTCGGGTTATATTTAATGGCCAGGTCATATAGTTGTGGTATATAAATATTTTCGCTCCGGGTTTGTACGCCACGATCCGGTAAATAGTAAATTCTGTAAACCAGTTCCTTAACCTGGCCGGTTCTGTTGTCGGCGATAAAAAACCTGGTTTTTTTTGAATCGATATAGGAATATAAGGTTACGTTAGGCCCATTTTGCTCCACTCTTAAAAATACAACACCCTGCTTTTTAGTTGAATCAACTCCGGTTTGCAATTTTGAAATATTGGTTTCATCCATGCTGATCTCGCCGGAATATCGCTGATAAATGGATGAATTAAGTAGTTCAAAATAGCTGATATCGTCTGCCGTGTAAGTTTTAACTCCGGTAGTGCCTTTAAATTCTACACTTTTTGGGTTGCCAAACCATTCTTTCTGGTTTATCTGACCACGAATAGTATCGCCGTTAATAGTAACAACATACGCGGGTTTGTAATTGCTTTGTGCAAAAGTAAAAAGTGGCAGCAGCAGTGCTGATAGCAGCAATAATTTGAAGGAATATTTCATTTTGAGAGATAAGGTTTAATTGAGGAACAATATATAAAAATTATATAATCTAATTCTAAAATTACATCAACCCCTTTGTTAACAGTATAAAATTGTAAGTTAATCAGCTTTTTTTACAAATATTGATTATATTTACCTTGTCAATTGTAAATTAAGCTGAATGAAACCGCTGTTGTTAAAAGTTTCTTCGGGTCCTGCACATTCTTTTAGTGTTAGGTACGATGTATTGCCCGATATCAATAATCGCTGGCATTGCCATCCCGAACTGGAGCTTATTTATTTTAAAAAGGGCAGTGGCACCCAGTTTATAGGCGATAGCATTAAACAGTTTAAAGCCCGTGATATGGTTTTGGTAGGGCCAAACTTACCACACTACTGGCGCTTTGACGATACGTATTTTGGCCAGGATGAAACTGCCGGGGTTGAAGTTTTTGTAATACATTTTTGCGAAAACTTTTGGGGCGACCAGTTTTTACAATTACCAGAAAATAAGCTGATAAAAATACTGCTCGAAAAATCAAAGCGTGGCTTACAAATATTGGGCGGTACTAAGGAGCAGGTAACAAACCAAATGGCAGCAATGCTAAATACAGATGGCGCCGAACGCATTATTATGCTGCTAAAAGCGTTAAATGTTATTGCCAGCAGCGTTCCCTCACACTACCTGGCATCCATTGGTTTTAAATATGATCATGATGATTCTGAAAACGACCGCCTGAATAATATTTATGAATATTCGATGCAGAATTTCAGGAAAAAGATCTACCTGGATGAGATAGCCGAAATTGCCGGCGTGAGCTCCAACTCTTTTTGCCGGTATTTTAAATCAAAAACCCGCAAAACCTTTTCGCAATTCATTATCGAAATAAAAGTTGGCCATGCCTGTAAACTGCTGATAGAAAATAAACTCAACATTAAACAGTTATGTTACGATAGCGGGTTTAATAACTTTTCAACCTTCCACAAGCATTTTAAACTGGTAACCGGCAAAAGCCCGCTGATGTACCAGAAGGAATTTACCAAAAATCCGTAAGAAGTAAAGAAAAAAACGCTTCGTTGGGAGTATCAACCAAGGTAATCCTGGAAAAAATGCGTATGATGTGTTTACTTACGCGCGTGGTTAGCCTGTTATTCTGAGCCTATCGAACGGGTGCGCGCAGAGGCCTTCACCAACTATGCTTCGACAGGCTTAGCATGGCAGCCCTTTTAACAATCATTCTACCTCACACGATGGGAAGTGCATTTAAATGCATATCGAAAATCAGTTTCCTCAAACGCGTCATTATAAGGAAAACCCGGAGACTCTGTAGGAAAAAATGGCAAAATCGGCGAAAGACTTATTTTAACCCGATATTATATTGGGGCCTCATTGGGGGATAGCTTTTTTAAAGCTTCGTAAGTCTGCAGCTTGTTATGGAGCAGGGGAACGACTAAGCGTTTATGAACTATCCAGAATAGACTTGCAAAATTCGCGATTGCACTTGACTTGTATGCCATGGGCGCAGTTGGTAGATTTCCGCAGATCATTATCATTCCCAAAGCTCCGTGCAAATACCATTACTAATCCAATCCAATCAACAGGGTATCTGTTCAGCGAATGACCAACAATCGCCTTCTTCGTTCCTTCTCTGCCATAAAACACCGGGAAATACATCATTTCAACTGCTTTTTCGGCTGGGTGTTAAGGGTTTTTGAGCAAAAGCAGTGCTTAAGCAAAAGGTTAACAACAATAAAAGGGTGGATACGTTTTTATAATATGATAACATGTTATAGGTTGACTTAAGAGCACAGCTCCTGGTTTAAATATAATGTTTGTGCCTGTACTTTTATAAGATGCACATCTATTTACTTTTCCATAAAGAAATATCGCTTTATAAAAACTATTTTTGAGCTGTAATCCCGCTTAGTACACCGGGTTAGTAGATTTTAAATTTATGTGGTATAATAACATATTAGAAACCATTGGCAATACGCCGCTGGTGAAATTAAATAAGGTAACTAAAGACATACCTGCAACAGTTTTGGCCAAGATTGAAACAACCAATCCCGGCAACTCCATAAAAGACCGTATGGCCCTTAAAATGATTGAGGATGCCGAAAAAAGCGGAAAGCTTAAACCTGGCGGAACCATTATTGAAGGTACATCGGGCAATACCGGTATGGGCCTGGCTATTGCGGCTGTGATAAAAGGCTACAAATGTATCTTTACCAGTACCGATAAACAATCAAAAGAAAAGTTTGATGCGTTGCGTGCCTTTGGCGCCGAGGTAATTGTTTGCCCAACCAATGTAGAGCCGGAAGATCCACGCTCTTATTACTCGGTTTCATCGCGTTTGGAACGCGAGGTGCCAAATTCATGGAAGCCTAACCAGTACGATAACCTGAGCAACTCCGAGGCGCATTATGAGCAAACCGGCCCCGAAATATGGGAGCAAACCGAAGGCAAGATCACGCACCTGGTAGTAGGGGTGGGCACCGGCGGTACCATATCTGGTACGGCACGATATTTAAAAGAGAAAAATCCAAACATCCAGGTTTTGGGGATTGATACCTATGGTTCGGTATTTAAAAAATACAAAGAGACGGGCATTATGGATAAGAACGAGATCTACCCTTACATTACCGAGGGTATTGGTGAAGATTTTTTGCCCGAGAATGTTGATTTTAGCCTGATTGACCACTTTGAAAAAGTGACCGATAAGGATGCTGCCCTCATGACCCGCGAGATAGCCCGCAAGGAAGGTATTTTTGCAGGTAACTCTACAGGCTCGGCTGTGGCTGGTACCATCCAGATGAAAGACAGGTTTAAAGAAGGCGATGTGGTGGTGATCATCTTCCCGGACCATGGTACACGTTACCTTGGCAAAATGTATAACGACGATTGGTTGCGTGACCGCGGTTTCCTGAAAGATGAAAAACTGACTGCCCTCGATATTATCAATAAAAAAGAGGTACAGGAGATTATTACCATTGATTGCGAAAAATCGGTACTGGAAGCTATAAATACCATCAAATCACTCAACATCTCGCAGATCCCGGTTACCCAAAAGGGTATGGTGATAGGTAAGATCACCGAGAGTGATATCCTTGCGTCGCTGATTGAAAACCCATCCATCAAATCTCAGCCGATCAAAAATATTACCACAGCGCCATTCCCCTTTGTTGACCTGAATACATCGATCGATAAGATTTCGACCATGATAAACAAGGATAACATCGCCGTACTTGTGGAGAGCGAAGACGGTAAAATTGAGATTATTACGCAGTACGATATTATAAACGCGATATCAGCTTAGGTTTTTTGGTTAAAGGTTAAAGGCGAAAGGTAAAAGGTGTTGTGCGGAAGTATGACACTTTTTACCTTTAAATATTACACAGGTTTTTGCTACTAATTTAAGTTGTTACTGTTCCACTTAAACAAAAAATCAAAAACTACTACGACAAAGCTTGTCGTAGACAAAACATAAAATATATTGCGCAAGCAATTGATAGTTAGTTATTTGTGGCGATATTTCTTAGGTTCGCTGATTTTTTGTGCACGCAGTCACCTGTTCGGGCGGAACACCTCTGCTTTCATCTAATAACAACTACTCCAGTCTTTTTACGGCCAACTCTTTCCGGTACCTTTCTTGCAATCCAGATTTAGGATCTGTAATAAGGTAAATGCCAGTCCCTTTTTCCACTGCGTAGGGGGCCTCAATTTCATCGAGTTTTTTATAGCTGCCTATCATGCCCCCGGCTACAAATTCGCTGATGTTTTCGCCGCTGCTGTCGTCCACATAAATCATGTATTTACAATTAAGGGAGTCGGGTGCCCACAGCGTAAAACTGCTGTTTAACGATACCACATCGGGGTAATTATATTGCTTGCGATAATGGTGCAATGCACCCGCCTCGCCGTAATTATCGGCATAAATAAGGGTTTGTTTTTGCTGTTCGGGTGTAAGGCTATGGTAGGCATCGTTCACTTTTTTGGCCATCTCATCCCAGCCGAACATGTCGGCATAATCCTGTGTGGTAGCGTGTACTTTTTGATCTTCCCAGGTTACGGCAAATTTTAATGCCGGTATGTTTTTGCTGGTGAACCTAAAAAATGCCAATGTTTGTTGTAGCGGCAAAACAGGTAATACCAACGGGAATAAGATCATGTTGGGTATGGTAAAAAGGGCTATAGTTAATGTACGAAGAACATAACCGCTTGTTTTTAACCAGCGTTCGAAACCAAAGCCACCGGCCGCAAAAAGCATTGGGTAGGCCCCAAACAGGTAATAATTTTTGCCATCCATCTGTAACAGAAAAATGAAGATGAGCGCATAAGCAATAGCCAGGAACTGGAAGTTACGCAGCCTGAACGAGAAGATTAAAAATGCTAAACCGGTGAGCCAAACAAATAACGCAATGCCATGAACAGTAAGTTGTTGCTTAATGAACTCGCCGGGGGTAATGTAATCCAGTTGCTCTTTACGCAGTGTATTCATGTGGGTGATCACCGGGAAATGGTGAGTCACCTGCCAGATAAAATTGGGTAAAAATATCAGTATTGCCATGGCCATCGCTCCCAATATGTGCCGGTTAAACAGTAGTTTACGCTGTTTGCTGATAAGTATCCCAACAATAAGGGCTATGGTAAAAAATAGCATGGTATACTTGGTAAGCATCCCCAGGCCAACGGTTGCGCCCAGCCAGTACAGGTATCTTACATCGGTTGTGTTGAGGTATTTAATGAACAGCCAAACTGTTAAAACCCACCAAAACTGATCAAATACAACAGGCTGAAAAAGATAGTCGCTGGCTGCAAATGCAGGCGAAAATATCATGGCTAAACAGGCCAAAGTAATGGCAAACCTGCGCCCTCCAAACTCAACTACGATAAGTCCGGTGAACCAGATAATTAAACCACCAAAAATAGTAGGGAAGAGCCTGGCTGCAAAAACCGAATCACCAAACAACGTAATAGACAGCCTGGCCAGCAGGGCTATCAATGGTGGTACCTCCTTATAACCCCAATCCAGGTGATCGGCAAGCACCAAGTGCAAAAACTCATCCCGGTGAAAACCGAAATGACTTATGGCAAACAGGTTTAAAATAACCTTAATAAATACAAAAATCAATATGAAATAAACGTATGTCGACTTCCGGTTTTTGTAGGTCATTGGTTATAATGTGGTTTAACAGAAGCTAAAGGTAATGATTTTGGTTAAAGACCAAAGTTTTTAAGAAGAGGTGAAAAGAAAGGTTAAAGGCGAAGGTTTTTTCGCTGCCAATGGCAACCTTTCGCCTTTAACCTTTTACCTCAAATTCAGCTCAAATTCGTGTTATATCTGCGCCCAAAGCTTTCAAACGCGTATCAATATGCTGATAACCACGTTCAATTTGTTCAATATTGTAGATGGTTGATTTGCCCTGTGCCGATAGGGCAGCTATTAACAAGGATACCCCGGCGCGGATATCGGGCGAGGTCATGGAGATACCGCGAAGCTGTACCTGTTTGTCGAGCCCGATAACAGTTGCACGGTGCGGGTCGCAAAGGATGATCTGGGCGCCCATATCCAGCAGTTTATCCACAAAGAACAAACGGCTCTCGAACATTTTTTGGTGGATGAGTACCGAGCCCTTAGCTTGTATGGCTACTACCAGAACGATGCTCAGCAGGTCGGGGGTGAACCCAGGCCATGGGGCATCGGCAATGGTCATGATAGAACCATCAATAAAGGTCTCTATTTCGTAATGATCCTGTGCTGGGATATAAATATCATCGCCACGTAGTTCAAGCTTGATTCCCAGTCGTTTAAATACGTCGGGGATCATGCCCAGCTCTTTATAATGAACATCTTTTATTGTGATCTCAGACCCTGTCATGGCAGCCAGGCCGATGAATGATCCTATCTCGATCATATCGGGCAGTAAGCGATGATCGGTACCGCCCAGTTTGCTAACACCCTCAATGGTTAACAGGTTTGAGCCTATACCGCTAATTTTCGCTCCCATGCGGTTAAGCATTTTGCACAGCTGTTGCAGGTAGGGTTCGCAGGCAGCATTGTAAATAGTAGTTATGCCTTTTGATAGCACAGCGGTCATCACAATGTTGGCCGTACCGGTTACCGAAGCTTCGTCTAACAGGATGTAAGTTCCCTGCAGATTGGATGCATCTACATTAAAAAAGCCATCCTCGGGGTTATAATCGAACCGGGCTCCCAGCTTCTCGAATCCTAAAAAGTGGGTATCCAGCCTCCTGCGGCCTATTTTATCGCCGCCGGGCTTAGGGATAGATGCCTTGCCGAACCGGGCCAGCAGCGGGCCAACGATCATGATAGACCCACGCAGACCGCCACCTTTGGATTTAAAGGCTTCTGACTGGAAAAAGTCCTGGTCGATATCTTTGGCTATAAAGGTACAGGTATCTGGAGCTGTTTTCTCGGTGAGAACCCCCATATCGCCCAGTAGCTCAATGAGTTTATTAACATCCTTAATATCGGGTATATTGCTGATGGTTACTTTCTCTTCGGTAAGTAATACCGCCGAAATTACCTGTAATGCTTCGTTTTTTGCTCCCTGTGGAGTAATCTCGCCCTTTAGCGGTTTCCCGCCGTTTATCACAAATGCGTTAGTCATAGGTGGTTATAATTGATAGATCAATAATTCAATGCCGTTAATACTCAATTTTTAAATGAGCGTTGATTCCCGGCAAAGATTATAAAATTTCCTGACTGTTCACCAGTCCATTAGTTTACTTATTGATTGGTGTTGCTGGTTGAAGTTGTAAGATTGGATAATTACCGCCGAAAACTTTTTAAAATGCCGGTTTTGAGTAGAAATCACTTCTTAAATGCTTATAAAGCAATAAAAAAAGTATAATTATTGTAGAAAAAAGTACAATTAATTTAGAAAAATCAAGAATTATTTTTGTTTAAAAAGTGCTGAAAAAGCCTGTAAAAAAAACCCGGTTTTTCGTCGTGAAAAACCGGGCTTTTTTATATTTTGATTTTATCTGATCAATTAAATAAAGATTCCTGAACCTTAATATTTCTTCGCTCCCGGGTTACGGTTACGATTGTTTTGGTTATTACGCGGACCGCTGTTCTGGTTGCTATTGCTACGCCCGCGATTATTTTGGTTGCTTTGGTTGTTGGTACGCCCGCGGTTGTTTTGGTTGTTGTTTTGAGGATGGTTGTTGGGGCGAAACTCAACACGGTTAAGGTTGATATTCTCTTCCAGTTTTAAAGTACCGCCTGATAAGGCATACAAATCGGCAAGAATGCTTTCGTCGCTTACAGAATCCTTATTCCATTGAACGTAGGCCATTTTCATGAAGTTGGCTACGGCCTGCACCATGTGGCGTTTGCGCTCGGGCTCTTCAATGCTTTTTGCTTTTTCAATCATCAGCTCAATGGTTTTGCCATAGTGCTTATATTTAATACGCTGGTGCGGGTACCTTAAAGGCTGTGGCTTAAGGTGGATAGCCTCGGGTGTTGGTTTTGGGTAGGGCGCATCTACATCTATCTGGTAATCAGATATAATATGCAGGTGATCCCAAAGTTTGTGCTTAAAATCGGCCACATCGCGCAGGTGAGGGTTTAAAAAACCCATCAGGTCTATCACAACCTGGGCGTAGCGGTTGCGTTCTTCTTTAGTGGGCAGCGCTACAATATATTTTACCATATTTTGTACGTTGCGGCCATATTCCGACAGGATAAGTTTATTCCTGGTTGAGTTATAATCAAATGTTGCAGGCGTGTTTTCTTGTGCCATGTAATTGCTGTATTAAGAAAGTTTTAAATTAGCCATGCGTCTTTTCCCTGCATAATTGAGGGCCCAGGAGGCTAAAATTGAATTGTAACTGTATTGTAGTAACGCAAATATAACGTAATAGTATTAAAGTGCAAATAAAATTTATGGCTTCACCCAATCCTCTCTAACTGAGGAGGGCTTTAAAAGAAAGTTTAATAAGGAGATTGCATATTCAGTTTAATCCGCCTTGTTTGTTAAGTCCTCATTGTTGGAGAGGATTATTCGCAATGTATTTTATATTATTGTACTCATGAAGCTGCGCCATTTAGGTGAGGCTATTTATGCCATGCAAAACAAAACAACCATCACCYATATAGATATCTACCGTTTCAGTATTCCTATGGAGCCGTTCACTATTGCAACCGGCACAATGGATCATGCGCAAAATGTGTTTATCCGGGTACATACCGGTGCCGGTTTTTACGGCGTTGGCGAATGCTCGGCTTTCCCGATGATAGTGGGCGAAACGCAGGATACCTGCCTGGTAATGGCCCGCGAATTCGCAAAGCTATGGATAGGGCAGGATGCACTGGATATTCCTGCGCGCCTGCAGCAACTGCACAGTTTTACCGCTGGTAATACCACCATTAAAAGCGCTTTTGATATGGCTTTATTTGATATAGCCGCCAAAAATGCAGGTTTACCCTTGTACCGGTTATTAGGTGGAGAGCGGCGGGTAATTGAATCAGATATAACCATAGGTATTGCCGGACCGGCGGCCATGGCTTTGAAGGCTTTGGATTTTAAGGCGTCGGGGGCGAATATCCTGAAGGTAAAACTTGGTAAAAATGCAGTAGAGGATGTGGAGCGCATCAGGCAGATCCGTGAGGCAGTTGGTCCCGGGATGACGATCCGCATTGATGCCAACCAGGGCTGGAGTTTTGGCGATGCTGTTTTTGCCCTGCAGGCATTAGGGCAATATGATATTGAATTTTGCGAACAGCCTATGCGTACCTGGTACGACGATTTGCTGCCCGAACTGATGCAGTTATCGCCGGTGAAAATTATGGCTGATGAAAGTGTATACAATCATCATGATGCCCGCAGGCAGATCGATAGCTTAAGTTGCCATTTCATCAATATCAAAATGTCAAAATCGGGTGGTTTGTTTGAGGCTAAGCAAATTCATGACGAAGCGGCCTCAAAGGGGATTGCATGCATGATGGGAGGGATGCTGGAAAGCCGTATTGCTTTGAGTGCCAAGCTGCATTTTGTATATGCAAGTCCTAATATCCGGTTTTATGATATGGATACCTGTATGCTGGGCCATCTGCAGGATCCCTGCATTGGTGGCGTTACCTATGATGGGTATAAGCTAAACATTGACGATACTCCCGGTATAGGTGCTGATGCTGATAATGAATTTTTGAAAAGCTGCGAACATTTTCGCATTTAATATAATACTGCTTATGCTGATACGACAAGCCACATTAAACGATATACCCACGCTGCTGCAATTTGAACAGGGTGTGATAACCGCCGAACGCCCCTTTGACAGCACCCTTGTTGAGGGAGCAATTAAATACTACGACCTGGAGATGTTTATTAACTCTCCTGATGTTGAACTTTTAGTGGCCGAGCTGGATGGCGAATTGGTTGGCAGCGGCTATGCCAGGATCAAAAAAAGTGAGAAACCTTATTTTAATTATTCGGATTATGCCTACCTGGGTTTTATGTATGTATCGCCACAGCACAGGGGTAAGGGCATTAATCAAGTGATTATTGGGGAACTAAAGCAATGGGCGCGTAAACAGGGATTAACCGAATTGAGGTTACAGGTGTATAGTGATAACGGGGCTGCCGTAAAAGCTTATGAAAAAACCGGCTTTCAGAAGCATATGGTAGAGATGCGGGTAAGGTTGGATACTACTTCACAATAAATCTAACCTATGCACCAATCTTTATTCTCAAAGAAAGAAGATGTGTGCACAAGTTAGCCTACAGCCGAACTTTAAAGCCCCTGCAATTGAAACCTTCCCTCCGCAGAACATTTGCGGAGCTAAAGCAAAAAGCCCGCGAAATTTATTAACGAACTTTTTGCGACGAGTTATTCCTTATAGAAGAGGTTTCCTCTTCCATTTATTAATAACTTTCGGACTCTGGCCCTTTTTAGTTGTTTTAGGGTCGTGCATTTCTTTAGTAGCTTCAGTTTTAGTTTTTTCTGTGGTTTCCATAATAGCAGGTTTTAAAGTGTTATCTCTTATACGTTACTTGAGGGTTAATTTGTTTTTAATTAGTAGGATATAATTGTCATTTTAGTGTCATGAAGCAATAAAAGGTATTATTATGCGTTGCACCCCTGCAAAATTCGTCGCCGACACAATTTAGACTAATGTTTTATGCCATCACTCAACACATTTACTGCAATCGATTTCAGGTTATTGCTAAATCGATGCAATTAACTTTTTGAAATAATATATTATATCGGCTGCTTAAATTTAATTAAAAATATTCTATTTGCAGTTTTTTTAATTAATTTTTTTTCAAATAATTTAATGTTAAAGGCTGAAAAGAGTATATATGTCAAGCTGACGGGGAATTGGATAGTTATAATAAAATACGGTAAAAGAAGAAAAATAAGTGTATTTTAATTATAAAAATCTATTAATAAATAAGTAACGATTATTCAAAGGCCGAAATAAGAATTTTAATATATGCATATAAATAATCCTGAAAGCTTACCATGAAGAATACGGTAAATTCTTTTTTTAGGTAAGGCAGGTAGCTTTTTAATTTTTTTTTATTTTAACTCAAACAAAAATGATTTATTTCGAAAGTCCACATCCCCGGTAGGTAACATGCATGGTGGTGATATGTTCTGCGGCGGGGTATCATGTGTACACATCTTTATTAATTAATAAAAAGGAAAAATGTCAGTTCGATTCGCGGTAGGAAGATCGCGAAAGAGAAACTATCTCTTGAGCGCAGCGAAAAATCTTATATCAACAAATAAATACTTCGGCAATTCATGTTGCGTTCATAAAAAATGTGTTTTTTAGTAGCTTGAAAATTAAATTTCAGTATTTTTAATTGATGCGGCCAATCCGGATAGTCTTTATAGTCTTTATTTTATTAAGCCCGTTTTTGGGTTTGGCGCAAAATGCAACTATTACCGGCAGGGTGGTGCATGGCGAAAGTAAAGCACCGGTGGCAAATGCCAGCGTGTTTTTGAGCAATGCCACTTACGGCACTTCCAGCGCCGAGGATGGCACGTTTACGCTCTCTGGTGTTAAACCGGGGCAGTACGAACTGGTGGTTACCGTGGTTGGTTATGAAGATTATTCGCAAACCATACAGGTAGGGCATGAGCCCATGAAGCTTGATATTTCGCTCACCCAAAAGGTATTGATGCTGCGCGAAGTAGTGATAAGCAGCAATGCCGACTGGAAGAAAAACTATGAGCAGTTTAAACGGGAATTTATAGGTACTACCGAGAACTCGAAACTGTGTAAGGTGCTTAACCCCCACATTTTAAACCTGATATACCATCGCAATAAGCAGCAGTTGGAGGCCGAGGGAGACGAGTTTTTGGTGGTAGAGAACCGCGCATTGGGCTATCGTACTAAATTTTTGCTGAAGAACTTCGTGAGTGATGGCATTGAACACACCATTCAGTACGCAGGTAAAGCCCTTTTTGAAGAGTTGCCCGGATCGGCCGAACAAAAGCGTCTGTGGAAGTTAAAGCGCGAGGCGGCTTATTACGGTTCGGCACAGCATTTTTACCGGTCGTTATATAAGGACAGGTTAAAGGAAGAAGGATTTGAGGCGCATGATTTTACCCGGGCCCTTAACAGGGAACGCCCCCCAGAGGCGCTCATCCAGCAAAAAATAAAAAGATTCAGGGAGCTGAACCGCGATTCGCTCATGTACTGGTACAAACTAAGCAACTACACCAAGTGGAACGATGAGAACGTGGTAAAAATCCCCTATCAATCTATCGAGATCCTGCGCAAAACACCGCAGGCCGGTATTTATGCCATTACGTTCCCGCATTTTTTATACGTAGTATATACCAAAAAGCACGAGCTTACCGAGTTTAAGGACGTGTACCGCCCGCTGGATATGGAAAACTTTGAAACCAGCATCGTTACCCTGTACACCAGCTACGCGCTGTTTGATATGAATGGTATCGTGATATCAAACCCAAGCCCGCTGTATGAAGGCACATGGTCAAAAGCCAAACTGGCCGACCTGCTGCCGGTTGACTATGAGCCGGGGGATTAATTAGTCATTGGTCATTACGCTGCGCTTGTCATTGGTCATTGGGCCTTTCTGGCTGGAAAATAGTTATAGCTAATTAAAACAAAGCGTTCGATTGTCAATTTCCACTAATGACTAATGACTAATGACTAATGACTAATGACTAATGACTAATGACTAATGACTAATGACTAATGACTAATGACCAAAATTAATTACCTTTGCCCATCTAAATAATATGAAGTTTATTTATCAAACATGGTGGAAGGTATCAGCCGTAATTGTGGTTATTTATACCCTCATTGCAGGCTTATTACTTGGGGTACCAACAATGCCTATCCTGCACGAAACTATCCGGAATACTTATTTTCATGTGCCTATGTGGATGGCCATGTTCTCGGTGTTTACCATATCGGTTTATTACAGTATTAAATACCTGCAAACGGGTAAAGAAGAGTACGATCTGATAGCTGTAGAAAGCGCCAATACCGGCCTGTTCTTTTTTGCCATAGGCTTGCTTACCGGTATGCTTTGGGCCAAATACACCTGGGGCGATTTTTGGAGCAACGATCCTAAACAAAACAGCGCAGCCATAGCTTTCCTGTTATATTGTGCCTACACGGTATTACGTAATTCTATTGATGAAGAGCAAAAACGGGCTAAGATCTCGGCTATCTATAACATCTTCGCTTTCCCTATCATGATTGTTTTGATTATGGTACTGCCGCGAATGACAGATTCTTTACACCCTGGTAATGGCGGTAACCCAGCCTTTGGTAAACTGGATATGGACAACCGCATGCGCGTTGTATTATATCCGGCCTTTATTGCCTGGAGTTTTATAGGGATATGGATAGCATCTATACGTTACCGGATCCGTTTAATTGAATATAAAAAGAACCAAATAAATTAATGAAGAAGTTAACACTATTGTTAATGCTGGTATTTAGTTTTGTAAGTGTATTTGCTCAACAAAACCAACCGGTTGAAATGGCCGATGTTTTACGCAGTTCGGGGAAAATATACGTCGTTGTGGCTACAATTGTAATAGTTTTTATTGGATTGGCGATTTACTTGTTCTCGATCGATAGAAGATTAAAAAAAATCGAAAAAGACAATTAGTCTAAAAAATTTGTCTATTGGGTTTAAACATGGTTTTTGTAATACTTTTTAAGGTGTATCTGACACACTAACTATAATATATTTGCAATATTGATAAAAATTGTACCAAATTTGCTCACTTTTTTAAGAGTTTAATATTATACAATTAATTATGGATACCAATATTTTAGTTGCCAACCAGGAAACCCACTTTTTTGGCGACGTATGTAAAAACTTTGATTACGCGGCGCAATTTACAAAACATGATGCTGGTTTGCTGGATCAGATAAAATCATGTAACAGTGTTTACCGTTTCCGTTTCCCTATCCGCAGGGGCAATGGTTTCGAGGTAATTGACGCATGGCGTGTGGAGCACTCGCATCATCAATCGCCAACAAAAGGCGGTATTCGTTACAGCGAAATGGTGAACGAGGATGAGGTAATGGCCCTTGCCGCGCTCATGACCTACAAATGCGCCATTGTAAACGTGCCGTTTGGCGGCGCCAAAGGCGGTATCAAAATAAACCCTAAAAATTATACGGTAAGCGAGCTGGAAAACATTACGCGCCGCTATACAGTAGAATTGATCAAGAAAAACTTTATTGGTCCCAGTATTGACGTACCTGCCCCTGATTATGGATCGGGCGAGCGCGAAATGAGCTGGATTGCCGATACCTACGCCACCATGAACCCCGGTCAACTGGATGCTATGGGTGCCGTTACGGGTAAACCGATTGCGCTGCATGGTATTGCGGGCAGGCGGGAAGCAACCGGGCGTGGTGTGGCCATTGCCATTCGCGAGTGTGTGAGTTTTGGCGAGGATATGCGTAAGTTAGGTTTGTTGCCGGGTATCTCGGGTAAAAGGATTATAGTACAGGGCTTGGGTAACGTAGGTTACTATTCGGCTAAGTTTTTGGCCGAGTTTGGCGGAATTATAGTTGGGCTGTGCGAGTTTGAAGGTGCTATTTACAACGAAGACGGGCTTGATGTGGAGGCTGTATTTCAGCACCGTAAAGCAACCGGGTCCATTTTAGGTTACGCGGGTGCGGCACAGGAATTTACCAACACCATGGAAGGCCTGGAGCAGCCGTGCGATATCCTGGTGCCTGCAGCTTTAGAGAACCAGATAACCGAATACAACATCCGCAATATACAGGCTAAAATAATTGCCGAAGGTGCAAACGGACCAACCTCGCCAGAGGCCGAATCTATTTTTTATGCCAATGGCGGTATCGTGATCCCGGATATGTATGCCAACGCAGGCGGGGTAACGGTATCCTATTTTGAGTGGTTAAAAAACCTTAGTCACGTGGCATTTGGCCGTATGAACCGCAGGTTTGAAGAAAATTCAAACCTTAACCTGGTGAACATGGTTGAGGGCATTACAGGTACTTCATTAACCGCAATGCAAAGGTCAACCATTATCAAAGGTGCATCCGAGCTGGAACTGGTAAACTCCGGGTTAGAAGATACCATGATCCGTTCGTACCATGAAATCAGGGAGACCTATATAAGTAATCCTAAAATAGATACTTTACGTAGCGCGGCCATGATTGGCGCTATTAACAAGATCGCAGTATCGTACCAGAATCTGGGTATCTGGCCGTAAATGATAAAAAGTTTTTATGTTGAAGAGGCGGATCGGGAGATTTGCCTCTTTTTGTTTCCAGGAGTTTATTTTCTGGCCGGTATGGCAATAACGGATACACAATAACCCCATAATCTGTATCTGCCGCTAATCTCTTGTAACAATCTTCAATCCCAGGTCAAAAAAAAGCGTTAATTTGCGCTTGCCGCCTATATAATCACATTCATTAGCCCGTAATAATTTTTATTTTATAGTTTTATAAAAATTATTCCCTGCATAAATAATTCAAAACTTAAGGTATTCAATCACAATTTAAAAAATGAAAAAAGTAATTCTTGTAACAGGGGCATCATCTGGTTTAGGTTTGGCCACAGCCACAGCGCTGGCAGCCGAAGGACACAGGGTTTATGGTACAACGCGCGATATTAAACGCATATCCGGCGTATCATTTAACCCGCTGCAAATGGATGTTACCGATGATGCATCTGTAAACACGGCTATTGCAACTATTATTAAAGCCGAAGGCAAGATAGATGTACTGGTAAACAATGCAGGTAATGGCATCACGGGTCCGCTTTATGCCATGCCTGTTGATGCTGCAAAAAAACAATTCGAGGTTAACTTTTTTGGTGTGGTGCGGGTAAGCAGTGCCGTGTTACCGGGAATGATAGAAAAGAAACAAGGATTGGTGATCAACATCGGTTCGTTGGCCGGCCTGTTTGGTTTGCCATACCAGGGTTTATACAGCGCATCTAAATTCGCTATTGAAGGATATTCTGAAAGTTTGCGCATGGAATTGCAAAATACAGGTGTTAAGGTATCTGTAGTAAATCCCGGCGATTTCAAGACCGATTTTACCGGCAACCGCGAAAAGCTGCCTTTCACCCTGAAAAACGATCAGCTTAAGAAAGAATTCGATGCCGCTGTTGCTGCTATGGAAAAGGACGAAAGCATAGGCGCAAGTCCGGCTAAACTGGCCGCGCAGATCTGTAAGATAGTGGCCAAATCAAAACCCGCTCATAGTTATTTGGTTGGTGCAATTGGGCAAACTATAGTGCCTACGCTTAAAGCCATTTTACCAGGTCCTATATTCGTGAAGCTAATGAACGATCATTACGGGATTAAGTAATTTTTGTGGTGAATGGTTGTGTTAATTTGAAAATTAGCTGAATTGAAAATTTGAAGATGTTAATTAAAAGCTATCGTCTCTTTTCTAAATTCTGTTAATTCTTTAATTTCAAAAATTCCGGTTCAGGAAAATTATCAGCCATTCATCCAACCACTCACCTTAACAATGAAAGAAAAAAACGATAAAAAAACTATCTGGGCATGGGCTATGTTCGATTGGGCCAATCAATCGTATAACATGGTGATTATATCTACCATATTCCCGGCCTATTATGTGGGTATTACGCAGGATAAAAATCCGGGAGGGATGGTTACTTTTTTTGGCCACCGGTATGTAAATACTGTACTGTCAACTTACATACTTGGCCTATCTTACCTTATTATTGTAGTGTTATTGCCTATATTAACCTCCATTGCCGACTACAAGGGCCATAAAAAATTGTACATGCAGCTTTTTACCTGGCTGGGTACGCTTGCCTGTTTCGGTTTGTTTTTTTTTAAGATGGAAACCTTTGAGTTCGGTATGATCTGTTTCGGGCTGGCGTCGGTTGGGTATTGCGGTGGTTTTGTGTTTTATAATTCCTACCTGCCCCAGATAGCCACGGTTGATAAGCAGGATGCCGTAAGCGCCAAGGGTTTCATATATGGTTTTGTCGGGAGTATTGTAGTGCAAATACTTTGTTTTGTATTTGTATTGGGGCACAAATGGTTAGGTATTACCGAAGATTTCTCGGCCCGGTTATCATTCCTCATAGTGGCATTATGGTGGATAGGCTTTTCGCTTATCCCGTTTTACCTGCTGCCCAAAGGTGTGCCAAACGCCGGCTCGCATGAGTATAATGTGTTTACCGGCGGCTTTAAAGAACTGGCTAAGGTTTTCAAAAAGGTTAAACAACTTCCCTTATTAAAACGTTTTTTACCGGCATTCTTCTTTTATTCGGTAGGTGTGCAAACCATTTTGTTGGTGGCAGCCAACTTTGCTGCCAAAGAGCTTAAAATGCCCGATGACGCATTGATAGGTATAATCCTGGTTATCCAGGTAGTTGCTATAATTGGAGCCGCCATAACCGCCAAAGCATCAGAAAAATATGGAAACGTTAAAGCCTTATCGGTTATAGTTGCCCTGTGGTGTGTGATATGCGCATGTGTTTACTTTGTTGCCAACGCAAACCAGTTTTATGTTGCGGCCGTTTTTGTTGGCCTGGTTATGGGGGGCGTACAGTCATTGTCACGTTCAACCTTCTCTAAATACATCCCACAAAACATTCCGGATACGGCTTCGTATTTTAGCTTTTATGATGTTACCGAAAAGCTGTCTATAGTAGTGGGCTTATTCACTTTTGGTTTTGTAGAAGGATGGACAGGCGAAATGCGCGATTCGGCCCTGGTGCTTGATGGTTTCTTTGCTATCGGTTTTATTTTACTGGTCATGTTATGGATTTTTGAACGTAAAGCGAAAGTCGCAGAGGTGCTGGCGTAATTGTCAGAATTAGAGAATTTCCAGAATTTATTTCAACAGAAAGGATTCTGTTAATTTAAAAATTCTGTAAATTCTGATTCAGACAATAAGCCTGTTTTCCTGATTTTAATAATTAGAGATTGAAAAGACACTGCATCGGCCAAAACTAAGTACATTTGCGGTTTGTTAAGTAAAAGTAATGGCTAAAGTTTCTATCAACCTGGCAACGGGTTCTGTACAAAAGGAAGATATTATTGTAGGGATTGATTTGGGCACAACCAATTCGTTGGTAGCGTTCATCAACCCGGATAAGCAACCGCATGTAATAAACGATACAGGTAAAGGCGTTTTGGTGCCCTCGGTTGTGCATTTTGGCCCAACCGGTGATGTGCTGGTAGGTAACGAGGCTAAGGAATACTTAATTACCGATCCGCAGAATACTGTTTTTTCGGTAAAGCGATTGCTGGGTCGTAGCTATCATGATATTGCGAATTATAAAGATTTTTTCTCGTACAAGGTTATTGATGATGATACCGAAAGCCTGGTTAAGATAAAGGTTGGCGACAAGTTTTATACACCGATAGAGCTTTCGGCCCTGATATTAAAAGAACTGAAAACCCGCGCCGAGCACGCCCTTAAAACGCCTGTAAACCGGGCGGTAATCACTGTGCCGGCTTATTTTAACGATTCGCAACGCCAGGCAACCCGCGATGCAGGCAAACTGGCCGGACTTGACGTTTTACGCATTGTAAACGAGCCAACAGCTGCAAGTTTGGCCTACGGGATAGGTCTTGATCCCGAAGAAACAAAAACCATAGCTGTTTATGACCTGGGCGGAGGTACCTTTGATGTATCTGTCCTGCAGATCCAGAGCGGTATTTTTGAAGTATTGGCAACCAATGGCGATACCTTTTTAGGAGGCGACGATTTCGACAGGATCATTGTTGATTACTGGATAGAAAAAAATAACCTCAACAAAGCCGAGGTAATAGCCAATAGTGAACTTGCCCAGCAACTGCGCCTTAAAGCCGAAGAAGCCAAGAAAGCATTTGCTCATCAAAGCCTGTTCAACGAAAAAATAGGAGAGATCTGGTGCACGCTGGACAGGAACACATTTGAGCAACTGATTATGCCTAAGGTGCAGCAAACCATTACCAGCTGCCAAAACGCGCTGAAGGATGCTAAGTTAACTATCGGCGATATTGATGAAGTGGTAATGGTTGGCGGATCAACCCGCACGGCTTTGGTTAAAAAGATGGTGGCGGAGTTTTTTGGTCGCCCGGTACATGATGAGCTGAACCCCGATGAAGTGGTTGCATTAGGTGCTGCCATCCAGGCCGATATTTTGGCCGGGAACCGTAAAGATATTTTATTGCTGGATGTTACCCCACTTTCCCTTGGTATAGAAACCATGGGCGGTTTGATGGATGTAATTATCCCGCGTAACAGCAAAGTGCCAACCAAAGGCGGCAGGCAGTATACCACCTCTATAGATGGGCAGGTAAACATGAAGATAGCCGTTTACCAGGGTGAACGCGACCTGATCAGGGAAAATCGTAAACTGGCGGAGTTTAACCTGAAGGGTATCCCCAGCATGCCGGCAGGTTTCCCAAAGGTGGACATCAACTTTTTGCTGAATGCTGATGGGATCTTGACAATACAAGCTATTGAACTGCGCTCGGGCGTAAAGCAGGAGGTGGAAGTAAAGCCAACCTACGGCATTACCGATGAACAGGTTGAGCAAATGCTGATGGATAGCATTACCCACGCTAAAGAGGATGTAAGTGAGCGCATGCTGATAGAAGCCCGCACCGAAGGCGAGCAAATGGTTTACACTGTGGAGCGGTTTTTGCAAAAGAACGGCAGCTATGTATCGGCAGATGAGACTGAACAAACCAACAAGCACTTAGCGGCATTAAAAGCTGCTATTGCCACCGGTGATAAGGACCTCATCCTGAAAAATATAGACGAAATAAACGAATACACCCGCCCGTTTGCCGAGCGACTGATGGACCAGGCTATCAGCACTGCAATGCGTGGCAAGAGTATTGAATAATATACAGCACTTAACTTTATAAATGAGAAGCATTAAAGCAGTATTTACATTTTTAGCAGTTACGGCTGCGTTATCAGGATCATTCAATAAAGTTTACGCTGCAAATATTACCGGCAAAGGCAAAAAGGACACTACGGTGAAAACCGTTGCTACAATTGATACCATGCGGTACGATTCGCTGATGAAGTATTTGGCCAATGGCGATAAAACCGGTAAATGGCCGGTAAAAAAGGTGCCTGTGCCGCTGCCGGGTGCTATTTTGCCTTTCAACCGTATTGTGGCATTTTACGGCAATATGTATTCTAAAAATATGGGTGTGTTGGGCGAGTTTGAGCCAAAGGTGATGATGGCTAAATTAAAAGCCGAATGTAAAAACTGGGAAAAAGCCGATACTCTTACCCCTGTAATACCAGCCTTGCACTACATTTGTGTAACCGCACAGGCCGATGCCGGCAGGAATGGCCTGCATAACCTAAGGATGCCTTTTAGCCAGATAGACAAAGTGATAGATATGGCAAAAAGCATGAATGCTTTAGTGTTTTTAGATATCCAGGTTGGGTTTAGCACCGTACAAACCGAGTTGCCGCTGTTAGAAAAATATCTTAAAATGCCCAATGTCCATTTCGGCATCGACCCTGAATTTTCGATGAAAGAGGGGAGCGTTCCCGGCAAACGTATTGGTACTTTTGATGCTGATGATATCAATTATGTATCGGGATACTTAAGTTCGCTTGTTAAAAAATATAACCTTCCTCCTAAAATATTTGTGGTACACCGCTTTACCAAACGCATGGTTACCAATTACAAGGATATAAAATTACGCAACGATGTACAGTTTGTAATGGATATGGACGGTTGGGGTGGCCCCGAGTTAAAAAAAGGTACCTACAAATACTATGTAGCGGGCGAACCGGTACAGTTTACAGGATTTAAGTTGTTTTATAAAAACGATATCAAAAATGTACCGCATAGGATGCTTACTCCGACGGAAGTGTTAGCCCTAAAGCCGAGCCCGATTTATATACAGTATCAGTAGGGGGAGTCAGGAAGTTAGCGTTAAGAATCCAAGACAAGATAAAACTCTTGCAATCGTCGAGTAACCATCAGAAAAATTCTGGAAAAACAGTAATGACGTTTTGGTTTTAGAACCCAACAACAACCGCGTTATTGCGAGTATCCACCAGGGTAAGCTTGGAAAAAATAGGGATGACGTGTTGGGTTTAGGTCCTCACAACACCCATATCATTGCGAGCGCAGCGCGGCAATCGCGAACTGTGTAGGTCCACCCTGTATAGCATGCGATTGCTTCGTACCTCGCAATGACATAGATTGTATTAAAAAAAATAGCACTGAAAATCAGAGACTTACAAACACGTCATTGCGAGGTACGAAGCAATCCCAAACTATGCAGTTCGGCTCTGTAAGTCGGGGATTGCTTCGTACCTCGCAATGACGGTTTTGAATTTAAAGAAGTTGTTTTACAATTTACCCATTGCTTCCTGTTCCTTTAATGCGGCAATATTGTTCGCGTCGCTAAAGGTGTCTGTCTGGGTAGCAAAATCCTGCAGGATGCTGGCAATAGTATCCAGGTTATCGGCTACGCGCTGGTGCATGTCGGGAAGGTCTTTTTCCAGCCGCTTATCGCCTAACTCTATATTGTCAACCTCAATCTTGGCAAGCTTGGTGATAATGGCCTGTTGACTGTTCTTCAAATCCTCTAATTCATGGACAATTTTCTCCATCAGTCCGAATTTCTTTAACTTATCCATAGTGTTGTGTTTTTTAATTTTAATTATATTTAGTTAACTCCAAATAATAAAAATTGTTTAGCGTTTGGATATTTCATTTATAACTAATAATTTAGTTTTAAATAACTAATACATTAGTTGGTATGAGAAATATATTAATTGTCTCCTTTTTGATATGCCTGGTAAAAACTGCTGTTGCCCAGCAAGCAGGCCCCGCAAACGATGCTTTGCTGCTTGATTACTACCAGAACCAGCGCTTTGCCGAGGCTGCTGATCTGCTCAAAAAAACATATCCCGAACCGGTAACCAATATAAAGGTATTGAGCAAGCTGGCCTATACATCGCAAATGGCAGGTAAGCTGCCCGATGCGGAAGGCTATTACCAACGGATGTATAATATTGATTCAACAAACAATGCGGTTTTATATAACCTGGGCTCAATCAACCTGCGCAGGGGGAATAATGTAAAGGCCGAAATGTATTATAAGATATTGAGTGAAAAGGATACCACCAATTTTTTAGTATTTAAGCAATTAGGCAAAATAGCCATGGATAAAGGCGACTTTATAGCGATGGTGACTTACCTGCAAAAGGCAAACAGGATAAACCCCGCGGAAGCGGATGTGGCATCAGACCTGAGCGATATGTACATAAGCCTAAAAAAGATAGAGTTGGCCGATAAGGTGCTGAACGCTGCTATTGCCCAGGATCCTGATAATATTGTTTTATTGCAAAGCCTGCTTAAACTTACTTCGGCAGAAAATAAATACGCCGAAGAAAAGGCCACCTGTTTAAAACTGATTGCGTTAGGCGCGCAATCGGGTTATGTGTTAACCAAACTGGAATCTGCCTATTATAATTTAAAGGAGTATGCCTGTAGTGTAGAAACCTTTGCCGGGATTCCGGAGGCCAACCAATCAGAAACAAGCTATTACATAGCCGCGCTGGCCTACAAAGCGTTGAAGGACCAGCCATTGGCCATTGAAAACCTGGGTAAAGCCATTGAGGCGGGCATTTCACCCAATATCAGTGATTATTATGCCGAGATGGCCGATAGTTATGATATAAAGAAAAAATACAAAGCCGCGATAGCAGCTTACCAGAAAGCCCTGCAGTTTGAAGAAAAACCTATTATTTACTACCTGCTGGCAACCATGTATGATGGGTCGCTTAAAAACAAGAAGCTTGCTGTAAAGTATTATAAAAAATTCATGGGCTGCAAGGTACCGGCAAAGCAGCAAAAGTACGTAGTTTATGCACAGGCAAGGGCTACTGAGCTTTCGCGTTAGCGGTTCATTAACCGGGCAACGTATTTGCCAATAATATCAAATTCAAGATTAACTACCGATCCTTCACGCACATTGTGCAGGTTGGTATGCTCAAAAGTATAAGGTATAATGGCCACCGAAAAACCGTTGGCCCTGGAGTTTACCACTGTTAAACTGATACCGTTTACGCAAATAGATCCCTTTTCGACAGTGACATTACCGCTGGCTGCATCGTATTCAAATGTGTATTCCCAGCTGCCATCGTGCTCTTTAAAAGCGGTGCATACAGCGGTTTGATCCACATGGCCTTGTACAATATGACCATCAAGCCGGGCATTCATTTGCATGCAGCGTTCCAGGTTCACCGGTTCGCCAACTTTAAGGTGGGCGAGGTTGGTTTTGGTCAAAGTTTCATCAATTGCTGTAACCACGTGCAGGCCATCAGAAACAGCAATTACCGTTAAGCATACCCCGTTATGAGCAACCGACTGATCGATCTTCAGCTCGTGCGCAATTACCGATTCAACCGTGATATGTAAATTACCCTGGTCCTGTTGCAAATCGGTTATTTTTCCTAATGTTTCTATAATACCTGTAAACATAAGCCCCTCCGCCCCCTAAAGGGGGTACTTTTTGATTGGCTTCAAAGCTAAAAATATTGTGGGTTTAATATGTCAGCCTAAAATGAATTTATTTGAAATTGCTGGCCACATCCTTGCGTTTGTTGCGGAGGTCTTTGCCGTTCTCGATTATCGATTTAAGGTTGGCCAGGTAAAATGTCCAGCCTATCTGGCACTGCACGTACAGGCTTTTTGACAGGTCGTTTTCTTCGGGGATGTTTTCCTGGGTTAACTCAACAATGGTAAGCCCATATTTATTTTGAATATCAACGGTAACTATACTACCACCCGTAAAGGTAAATTTAAGCAGGTCCGAACCATTATTCTCCAGCACCTGGCCATTCTCAACCGTTGTATCATCAAAGCCATGCCAATACCAGGAGTAGGTATCTTCCTTTTTTATAAACTCTTCGGGATCGCGCTGGCGGCCGGCAATAGCGTAAAAATCAGCCCTGCGTAAAAACCAGCTTTCCAGGCCGGCAGGAGTGGCCCAGGCCTCGTAAATACTGCGTACATCTGTATCAAAGTCCGCAGTAACTATAAATTTACTCCATCTCTCGTCTGCCATGTTTTGAATTATTTTAAAGGATTTGGTTCGATATAAAAATAACAATATTACGTTACGCTTGTATAATAAAAAAGCGTAAAGCTTAAGGCAAAAAGCCGAAAGCTAATTATTGAAAAATATAAAAAAAAATATGCCCAAACAAAGTGCCGGGGTGCTGCTTTACCGTAAACTGAACGATGTGCTGCAGGTTTTCCTGGTACATCCCGGTGGCCCGTTCTGGAAAAATAAGGATGATGGCGCCTGGTCTATCCCCAAGGGAGAGTATGAAGATGGAGAAGATCCGCTGGAAGCCGCCAGGCGCGAATTTTTTGAGGAAACAGGCCAGCACATAGATGGTGATTTCATCGCCCTAAATTCCATCAAACTAAGAAGCGGCAAAATAGTACACGCATGGGCAGTTGCGGGCGATATCGATCAGCACAGCATCAAAAGCAACCTTTTTGAAATGGAATGGCCGCCAAAGTCGGGTAAAACCCAGGCATTTGCAGAAATTGATAGGGGCGAGTGGTTTAGTGTGGGGGAAGCTAAGGTTAAGATTAACGCCGCGCAGGCAGGGCTGGTGGAGGAGTTGTTAGAGCAGGTTAAATAGACTCACCCCAGGGCTTCTTTAACATGTACTTATCAATAACATTTTTTTAAAAAAAATCTTTGTCATCCTGAACGCAGTGAAGGATCTATTATTCGCTATGCTTCTCCGCCCTGTAAAGTCTGCGAATAGATCCTTCACTGCGTTCAGGATGACAAACCTTTTAAAACGTCATTTACCTTGCAGGTTTCGGGAAATTTTATCACATGCTATGAGGCTTTAAGAAAACTTTTACCTTCTCTCACAAATATATAACTTAGTACCATGAAGTTTTTCAAATATCTACCCGCCGCGTTTTTATTGGTTTTAATGATATCGTGCAAGCCAAAGCCCAGGGCTGTTGATGTACCTGTTGTTGGTTTTATTGATGCTTTTGAGGATGCCACCATATCCCAGGCCCGTACCGGCTTTACCGATGCCTTAAAAAAGAACGGCCTTAGTGAAGGAAAGAAAACAGTACAAATAGAATATCGCAACGCGCAGGGCAATATCCCAACGCTTACACAAATTGTGAATTATTTTATATCCGAAAAGGTTGATCTTTTGGCCACCAGTACCACGTTGTCTACTGTATCTGCGCTGCAAAACACAAAAACTATCCCGGTGTTTGCCATGGTTTCGCCCGTGCCCGACCGGATGAAAGTGCTGGACGCTACAGGTAAGGCCCCGGCCAATCTGTTTGGCGCTTTGGAGGAGCTCAACTATATTGATACCTCATTTTCTATCATCCCTAAACTACTGAAACCAAAAGGAGCAAAGCTTGTGGTTGGGATGATTTATAACCAGGCCGAACCACAATCGGCAGATGCCCTTAACCGCATTAAATCATTGGCTGCCAGACAAAACGTTACCATTGTAGCCCTGCCGGTAAATACATCTGCCGATGCGCAACTGGTTACGCAAAGTCTGTTAGGTAAAAACATAGATGCTTTTTTCGCCAACCCGGATAATACAGTGTTTGCATCGTTCGAGACTATATTGAAAAGTTGTAACGAAAAAAATGTACCCATATTTACCAGCGAGGCCGGTTTGGTGCAGCGTGGTGCGGTTGCCGCTTTCGGCGCCGATATTTACCAATGGGGGTACCAGGCAGGTGTGCAGGCGGCGCAATATTTAAAAACGCATAAAACAGATGGTTTAAAGTGGGAAATGGTAAAGGTGAGGAAGCGGGTTTATAATCCTGCCGCCGCCAAAAAGTACAATATTACCATTCCCCCGAATTTTGAGGCCGTTAAATAAATCACAGATAATATATAAACAATATCGATTTTTAGATACTTTGGCTTTCGGCTTTATGCATTAGGCTTTCAGCTTTAAAATATGGATTTTTACCTCACCGCCTTATTACAGGGATTGTGCTATTCGGCTATCGCGCTGGGGATCTATATCTCCATGAAGATCTTCAATATTCCCGATATTACTACAGATGGCAGTTATACGCTGGGTGGATCGGTTACTGGTATTATGCTTACCCATCATCAGTCTACCTGGGTTATTTTGCCCGTGGTTATTGTTGCCGGGGCTTTGGCAGGTGCCTTAACCGGGCTTATCCATACCAAACTTAAAATAAATGCCCTGCTGGCTGGCATCCTGGTGATGACAGGGCTTTACTCTGTTAACCTGATTGTTTTAGGCAGATCAAATCTGCCGGTGAGTAATTTGCCATCATTGTTCAATAGCTTGCACCTGGTAACCGACCCCAATCAGAATACATTGATCATTATTTCTGTTTTTGTTGTGGTTTTTACTTTCCTTATCGGCTACCTGCTAAAAACAGATTTTGGTATAGCCATGCGGGCAACCGGCAACAGCGAATCCATGATCCGGGCCTTAGGTGTTAATACGGATAGGATGAAAATAACCGGCCTGGCGCTTGCCAATGCGCTAACGGCACTTAGCGGTTACCTGATAGTGCAGTTCCAGGGCTTCGCCGATATCAGTATGGGTATTGGCATAGTGATCGTAGGGTTAGGTTCGGTGATTATTGGTGAAACATTGATCAACTGGTTCCACATTACCAAAGTTTGGATGAGTTTGATTTTAGTGCTTACCGGCGCGGTAATATTTCAACTGGTGCTGGCCTTTACATTGGCTATCGGGGTTGATCCAAACCTACTTAAACTGGTTACCGCCGCTTTTGTATTGCTGATAGTTAGTTTGCCCCGTTTATCATTCAATAAAGCCTCATGATAGTTATTAACGATGTACATAAGGTTTTTAATAAAGGCAAGGCAAACCAGGTAAACGCGGTTAATGGCATCAGCCTGGATATTAAAAAGGAAGAGTTTTTGGTAATCGTGGGTGCAAACGGATCGGGTAAGACAACGCTGTTAAATTTGGTTGCAGGCAGTGTTATACCAGATAAGGGGACTATCATCATTGATGATAATGATGTAACCAGGCTTGCTGACTATAAACGCAGCCGGTGGATAGCCCGTGTGTTTCAGAATCCCATGAGCGGCACAGCATCCGATCTGAGTATTTTGGATAATTTCCGTCTGGCAGCTATCCGCACCAAACAAAAAGGACTTTCTATAGGTATTAATGACAATTTTAAGCGGGAAGTAAAGAACAAGATTGCCACATTGGGTATGGGGCTGGAGAATAAGGTTGAGCAATCAATGGGGACACTCTCCGGCGGGCAGCGCCAGGCTCTAACGCTTTTGATGAGCGTAATGGATAGTTGCAAGGTTTTGCTGCTGGATGAACCCACTGCCGCGCTCGACCCGCGATCGGCGGAGGTAGTGATGCGGACGGCTGATAAACTGATTGCTGATTTTAAACTTACCGCAATCCTAATCACCCATAATTTAAAAGA
Organism: Mucilaginibacter sp. P5_A4; assembly: GCF_056400605.1. NCBI lineage: Bacteria > Pseudomonadati > Bacteroidota > Sphingobacteriia > Sphingobacteriales > Sphingobacteriaceae > Mucilaginibacter > Mucilaginibacter sp. P5_A4. Next base: position 60,352 of record NZ_JBFUKX010000039.1, read on the forward strand.
TGCCTATAACTTTGGTACACGAATAATACAAATGAGCGAGGGGTTGATTATTAATGATTTAGATGGAAAACAAAAGGTTGCGCTAAAGCAAAATGATCTTTTTGATTGGTTTGGTTAAAAAATGGCGAAGAGATTTTTTTGGCTTATAACTGTACTGCAACAATCTGTATAATTGGAGCATTTTGCAATCTCCAACATTAATTGTAAATTTGTAAAAAAATAAATGATGCTGTTTAAAAATTCATTCTGCCAAAAAATAATGTGGTCCCAGGGAGCACAACAGAAGGGTTTTGCATCAATAATACTCTTCTCAAGTCCCGTTTAGCCGAAATAACATTTTACAAGGACAGAATTTATTACATCATTATTTATTAAAACTAAGCGCTGCATTGCTTGCAGACTTAACACATTATAAAATTTATGGACACTTATTATACTATCGAAGAAAAGTATTTGCGGGCCGTGGATAAGCTCTCATATGGAAAAACCACTAAAGGACTTAAATTGCTGAACGAGATTATCAGCAACGATCCTTTATACGCGCGTGCACATCACCAGTTGGGCATGATATATTATTACGAAATTAAAGATTACCAAACCGCGGGCTATCACTTTAAAACCTGCATGGAGCTGGAACCATCGTTTCCTGATAATTATACAGATTACCTTGATCTGCTTGTTTTTTTAAACATGGAGAAACTGGTTAACATGGTATCTGTCAAAGCCCTTAATACCCCCGGTATAGATACCGCTGGTATTTATGACCTGTTGGGCTTATTCTATGAAAAGAACAAGCAATGGACAAAGGCTTTATCCTACTACCACAAAGCATTTATGGAAGTAACCGTAAATGAAGAAAGAGCTGATATTGAACAAAGCCTGAAACGCGTCCGTTCCAAAATGGAGCAGACACTGGCTTATACTTATCAGATTACGGAGTAGAAAGCTTGAAGCGGAAGGCTTAAAGCAGAAAGCGTGCTTAGAAAAAATAAAAAAAGCGATGGTGGAACCATCGCTTTTTTAGCCTTTAGCCTTTAGCCTTTAGCCTTTAGCCTTTAGCCTTTAGCCTTTAGCCTTTAGCCTTTAGCCTTTAGCCTTTAGCCTTTAGCCTTTAGCCTTTAGCCTTTAGCCTTTAGCCTTTAGCCTTTAGCCTTTAGCCTTTAGCCTTTAGC